>JAYULM010000407.1:0-8234 GCA_043763605.1 Armatimonadota bacterium
GCCTCAACACCCTGGAAGGGCATAGTCGCGCGGTCTTATCAGTGGCACTGAGTTCCGACAATCGGTTGCTGGCGTCGGGATCAGGTGACAACACGATTCGCCTGTGGGATGTTCCGAGCGGGAAGTGCCTCAACACCCTGGAAGGGCACACTGAATTGATTGTAGTGTTGGCACTAGGTTCCGACAATCGGTTGCTGGCGTCGGGATCGCATGACAACACGATCCGCCTGTGGGATGTTCCGAGTGGGGAATGCCTCAACGCCCTGGAAGGGCATACCAAATCGGTTTGTTCATTGGCACTGAGTTCCGACAATCGGTTGCTGGCGTCGGGATCAAGTGACAACACGATTCGCCTGTGGGATGTTCCGAGCGGGAAGTGCCTCAACACCCTGGAAGGGCATACCGAATCGGTTTGGTCCTTGGCACTGAGTTCCGACAATCGGTTGCTGGTGTCGGGATCGCATGACGACACGATCCGCCTGTGGGATGGGGAGGCATTAGGATTAGCTACGGGGGAGTCGTCTTCTTCTTCCGCGACTTCCTATGTGAATGCACGGGTATTGCTAGTCGGGGATAGCGGCGTCGGCAAGTCCGGGATTGCCCTTCGCTTGATGGAGAACCGCTATCAGGAAACCACCTCTACCGATGGGGCATGGGCAACCATCGTCGCGCTCCCCGAAGAAAACCTGACCGATGTAACGCAAAAGCGCGAAGTATGGCTGTGGGACTTCGCCGGGCAGAATGACTACCGCTTGCTTCACCAACTGTTTATGGACGATGCCGCGCTTGCCGTGCTGGTGTTTAACCCACAGAGCGATAACCCGTTCGAGGGATTGGGGCAGTGGGACCGCGATATTCGGCGGGCTGCGGGCGGCGATTACAAAAAACTGCTCGTCGCCGGACGTTGTGACCGGGGCGGTATCACTGTCAGCAACGCCCAAATGCAAAAGTTCGTGGCGGATCGTGGCTTTGCCCAGTACATCGAAACCAGCGCGTTGTCCGGCGCGGGTTGTGACACGCTTCTGGACGCCATCCGCGAACACATCGACTGGGACCGACTCTCTAAAACCGTCTCGCCGCGTATCTTTCGCCGATTGAAGGAGGAGATTTTAAGCCTGCGCGACGCCGGTCTGGTGCTCCTGCGGCGCGAGGAGTTGCGCCAGCGATTGGAACTGGCTCTGCCCGACGACCCCTTTACACCGGAGCAGTTCGAAACCGTGGTCGGATTGCTTGCCGGTCCCGGTATCGTTTGGCGATTGGAGTTCGGCGGGTTCGTGCTCTTGCGCCCGGAGCAGATCAGCGCGTATGCCGGTGCGCTCGTTCGCACGGTACGCGCCCACCCTGACGAAACCGGGTGTCTCCTCGAAGCCGATCTAATGGCGGGGAACCTCGACTACCAGGACCCTAACCGCCCGCGCCTCCGGCGTGACGAGGAAGAGGTCATCCTTCGTGCCCTCTACCAGACCCTGCTTCAGCGCGGGCTTTGTTTCACCCAACCCACCGACAAGGGAAATCTGCTGGTATTCCCGTCGCTGTTCCGTGTCGAACGCCCGACGATGGAAGTGCATCCACCGCCCTTCGTATCGTACCGGTTCAGCGGATTGCTCGAAGACATCTACGCCACCCTGGTTGTGCGTCTTCATCACTCGACCCTACTGGATAAAGATAAACTCTGGCGAAACGCCGCTGATTTCACGACGCCTCTCGGTCAGTTGGTCGGCATCAAGATAGCCCGGCTTTACGAGGGCGAGAGCGAACTCACGGTCTACTGTGACCCGGCTATCGGCGTCGAAACCCGCGTGGCGTTCATGCGCTATGTGGACGAGCATATTCGCGCCCGCGCAACCGACGTTGCCCGCATCCGCCATTACACCTGCACACATTGCCTCAAACCCGCCGGGGACATGGAAGCCGTTCGTCAAAAACTGGCGAATAAGCAAACGGATATGCTGTGTGTGTATTGCGAACGTCGCTTCCCACTCTGGGACGAGATCGAGGAGCGGTTCGGGTCAAGTGAAGTCCGCGCCCTGGTCAAGCAGATGAATCAGGAAGCGGACACGATGCTGGATACGCAGAGCAAGGAGCAGATCCTTATCGGCGAGGTGGGGGCTATCGCGGGCAAAGCCGGGCAGATATTCCGCCCCAATCTCGTTGCCGATTACGGCATCGACGGCGAGATCGAGTTCCGAACGGCGCACGGGGTCGTGACCGGGAAGCGCATCTATGTGCAACTGAAATCGGGCGATTCTTACATCCGCCCTCGCAAGTCCGACAACGCCGAAATCTTCGACATCCCCGACGAGCGGCATATCGACTACTGGCAGTCCCAGCCCGCCGACGTTTACCTGATCCATCGCAGTGCCGCCGGGCGGGTGCGCTGGATGAACATCACGGCGTATCTGAAACGGCAGACGCGCCGAAGCAGACAGGTGATTTTCGACGCGGAGGAATTTACCCCCGCCAATCTACTCCGTGTGCGAGACAACTAAACAACGATGCAACGTCCGGTTGCCCCCCACGGGAAGTGCTCCCCGGAGGGGCGGGGGGGAGAAAACGTTACACGGCGGGAAATGTATCGCCATCGAGCCGGTCGCCGACGGAAAGACCGAGCGGGTCGGTAACGATGTGCGGTGCGCCGTTGTACGTCGTGTCGGTGTGCATGAAAATGATAATATGCGCCACGCGAGGGTCGTCCGTGAAGTTCGGCGTCGCCATGTGCGCGCACCGCCCGTGGTGGAACGTGCAGTCCCCGGCGCGGAGTGGGACCGTGATCCGTTCGCTCCACGTCAGGTCGGGAGCGATAGCAAACAGGCTTTTATCGTCGCCGAAGTTCTGCGCGGGAAGCTCCGTGCGTTTCTGTGAGCCGGGCAGGAACGTCATGCATCCTTTCTCGACCGGCACATCGCACAGCGCGACCCAGGCAGAGATCGGGTGCGGGCAGTTCGCGTGGGGCCAGTACGGCTGATCCTGATGAAACTCCGTCGCTGCGTTGTTATGCGGTTGCTTGATCAGAATCTGGTCGTGCCAGAGTCGGAGTGGCGTCCCGGCGAGTTTCGCGGCGATGGCACCGATATTCCGGTGCAGGGTCAGGGCGCGCATCCCCTCCGACTCCTGCCAGACGTTGACGAGTTGCGTGAAAATGTTGCCGCCGTGAACGTGCGAGCGCGGCTCTTTCGAGAACGCGAGCGCGACTTCGTAAAAATGTGCGGCTTCCTCCGGCGTGAGGATGCCGGGGATGTGGACGAAGCCGCGTTCCCGGTACGACGTGATTTTCTCGGCGGGCAGGTTGTCGGGCGTTGTGGTCGGAAGATTTGTCATCGTTTTGCTCCTGTGCGAACGGGCGCGTGATCGCCCCCGGATGTTTTTGCAGTATACGCCGGACGTTGCCCGCCCGGTTAGAACAAAACACGAAGCGGGTAGCACAAAACAGACTTTCTTCTCTCGCCACACGCGTGATATAGTAGCATTATGTCAGCACAACCGGCACGACTCCGGGGACGGGATCTGTTCGCGGATTCGCAACTCCCGCTCCATGTGGGCCGCTACCTGCTCCCCCACGGAGATCACTTCCCACACGATCACGATTTCTGGGAGGCGGTCCTGGTGCTGGGCGGCACGGCGGATCATACGACGCCGCGAGGAACACAACGGCTGGCGCGGGGCGACGTGCTTTTGTTGCGACCGGGGACATGGCATACCTATACGAACTGCGAGGAACTCACGGTGATCAACTGTTGCATCGGGGCGGCATTTCTCACTGGCGATATTTTGCCGGTCGCGAACCGCGACCCGAGGATGTATCGTCTTCTAATCGCCGCGCCGCTGGCGGGAGACGCGCGGGGCGTCCTATCGTTTCGCCTCCCGGCTGATTGCTACGATCCCGTCCGAACCACGTTGCTCTCGCTGGAAAACTTGGCGGAGGAAGCCTTCACCGAACGGTTCGCCCGTCTCCTGACGTTCCTTTCGCGGCTCGCGCAATCGTTTCCGGAAGGCGAGGCGGTTTCTTTCCATTCCGCAGTACAGGCTTGTATGCGGCTGTTTTCGGAAAATTTATCGCACCCGTGGACCGTCGCGGAACTTGCCCGGTGTCAATGTCTCGCACCGGCGTATCTGACACGTTGCTTCACCCGGGGTGTCGGCGTTCCCCCGATGGCGTACCTCGGGCGATTGCGCGCCGAGCAGGCGGCGGGTTTTCTGATACGCGAACCGGGCACCACGATTGGCGAGATCGGGGCGCGGGTCGGCATCCCGGACGCCAACTATTTCGCGCGGTTTTTCCGCGCCCATTTCGGCGTCTCGCCGCGCGCTTACCGCGGTCGTTTTGTGTCATAATACGGGCATGGCGGAACTACTTACGGGTGCGAGGGCACTGGTCACGGGTGCGGGGCGCGGGATCGGCGTCGAGATCGCGCGGCTATTCGCGGCGGAAGGGGCGTCGGTCGCGGTGCATTATCGCGGCTCGCGCGACGGGGCGGAAACGACGGCGGGACTTATCCGGGGCGCGGGGGGCACGGCGGCGGCCGTGCAAGCCGATCTGACGGATGAGATACAGGCGGCGCGATTGATCGACGAGAGCATCGCCGCGCTCGGCGGGCTGGATATTCTCATCAACAACGCGGCGGGCTTCGGACCGCTCAAAAACCTCGCCGATCACACGTGGGACGAGATCGACGACGAGTGGCAGGCGGTGGTCAAGCCGGTATTCGTGCTGACTCGCGCCGCCCTGCCGCACCTGCGAGCACAAAAACACGGACGCATCGTCAATCTGTCGGCGACACTTCTGCAGCGACCGGCACCGACCTATGGGGCACACGCGATGGCGAAATCCGCCGTGCTGGCGTTCACGCGGACGCTCGCCCGCGAAGTTGGACCGGACGGAATCACGGTGAACGCCGTTTCGCCGGGGATGGCACTGACCGAGTTTTCCGAGTCGCTACCGGAGGAACTGAAAAACGCCGTACGCGACCGGACGCCGCTCCGCCGCCTCGCGACCCCGGAAGACGTGGCGAAAGCGGTGCTGTTTTTCGCGTCGCCGCTCGCCGATTTCATCACGGGAGCCAACATCGCTCCGGACGGCGGTCTCGCGGTACTGTAGCCTACTTCGGGCGCGTCGGATCATCCGGGAGTTCTGCCAGGAAAGCAGACACTTCCTCCGATGAATTGTTCGTCATTTTCAGTGCGAAGCCGCCCCAACCTTTCGCTGCCTCTTCCGCACCGCGCTTCCACGCGTCCCAAAAGTACACGCTCATACTTTGAACAAACTCCCCCCGGACCGCGAAGACGGGCGCAGGATCAATCTGGAACGCTCTCGCGCGAATCTGTTTGGCGTCCGAGTCGTTCCGGTTCCCGGGTGCGGGGAAGCCTTCCGGCTTCGCCCATCGCCCATAAAAATCGAACGTATGCCCCCCGCTGTCGTCCAAATACATCGGCGTTCGGGGGAAGTCCTTGCGCAGGGCGGCATGGATGCGCGCTAAGTGTTTTTTATTTTCCATGCTCCGGAATCGGGCGAGCGTGTTATTGACTTCGTCGTCGTCATACCGAAAGAATGGCAGTACGGTCGGGACACGCAGGTAGGATGTCCGTTCAACGACATCGACGGGGTCAAACCCCTCCTCCATCACACATCGGAAACGCAGAGGGTCAGAGTACCCCATCCGCACTCCGGATTGGAAACCGAGGTGAGGTTCCTCGTCGGCGTAGCCAGCCGGCGCGGGGTTCGTGAACGCCACGGCGGACAAGCCGCTCATCGCAAGAAACGGAGAAACACGCCCGACGATGTTTTGCACATCGCGCGCATCCGGCACTACCCAGTTTGCGTCCCGGTCGCGCGCCCAAGCCGGGAACTGCTTGTACACGATATTCCCCATCTCGATCTCGACCAACTCAGCCCCGGACTCACCCAGGATGTTCATGTCCAGTACGGGCTTCCCAGCCGCCGCCGCTTCCTCTTTCCGGAGCCACGGGATCACGACACCGACGCGCAATGCCGACTTTTTACCGAGCGCGATTGCGGTTTGTAGCCGCTCCCGCGTTGCCGTGTCGCCACGCGCAACCCCGAACCACGCTTCGTTGAACCCCTTGCGCCTGAGGAGGACGAAAAGGGATTTCATGTCTTCCTCCGTCTCGGGGAGCGGGGCGACCAGAAGGCGGCGTTTCAAAGCAGAGGGAAACTTCGCGGGAACCGGTGACTTTTTTCGGGACGCCTCACGCCGCGCGGTGCGTTCGGCGGGGGATATAGCGACCTGTCGGAGAAAGACGAGGGATAAAATACTCTCGTCACTCAAGGCGGCGAAGGAACGCCCTCCCGGTACAACCCAGTCGCAATGGAACTGGGTGTCCAGTCCGACGCGGTCGGTGCGCAGGGCGACGCCCGATTTCCATTTTCGTGTGGATTCTATTCCGCGCGTGACTTCCTCCCGAAGTGCCGCAGGGAGTTCACTCACCGGGAATAGCACTTCGTCCTCCCACCTGCCTGCCCGATAGTGATTGTCTATGGTCTTGAGATGGTCGCCGGACAGTGCGAAAGGGTAGCCCGGAGCGAAACCGAGGGAATCGAGCGGATCGTTCACGGCGCAGTCTTCAATCGCCTTCCAGTTTGCTTCCCCGCGCTGATCGCTTGCTCTTTCCGCCCAACGGTCGAGACGGGCGAATCGCGTCCCGATACCTTCTACATCGTCTGTCAGCAGGTAAACGCTTGCGCCATTCGGACCATCGAGGCGGCGGAATGTACCGGTGACCGAGCGGCACAACGCTTTGAGTACATCGCCCGCCGACACTACCTGCCCGCCCGGAGCAACCCGGTAGCCTACTTGAAGTGCGGCGAGGCGTTTATCAGAGACCAGGGGCAGGCGCGTCGAACGGGCGGCGGCGGCGAGCAATGCGCCGACGGTACCGTGCGAGCCGTCGAGTCGCACCCCGACGGTGAGCGCGGGGGCGTCGAGTGCGAGGTGTCCGCTCTTCAACCGGTTCGGTACCGTCCGGATCACCGGCACACCGAATGCCGATCTGGTCCCCTTTTCGCCGCCTTCGCCATCGGTAGCCACGCGCGGCATCTCCAGGTGCTGGCGACTGTATGACCCGTCTTCTTCCGGTTCAGTCTCCCGTCGGGGGTCGTGATGCTCCGGTCGGTGAGCGGCCCCATCCCCGTCACCCACAGGTTGCAGATGTAGTGACACGCTCCGCGACAACCGGAGCCGCAGATCGGAGATCGCGACCGTCTCCTCCTCGCCCGATCCGTAGAAATTTCGCTCTTTGCTTATCCGGGTGCTACGAATTTTCGCCGTTTTTTCCCGCCAGATACCGTCGAGCAGGGCGCGTTGCCCGTCCCTCAGTTCCGCCAGCCCGATTCCGTCCGCACCCCCGGCTTGCTTCCACTGATCCGGGGTAAATGTCGCCAGAACGAGCACGAGGCGTTGCTCGAAATCCAGTCCAGCGTAGGAATCGGGCTTACCCGGATTGTTGACGATCTCGGTCATCGTGCGCGGCACGATGGCGGTGATTTCGCCGACCGTTAGAGCGCGCGCCCCGACCTGCTCGGCGAACTGCGCGGGCGTTCTGTTTTCCGCGATCTGTTTTGCGGACTTCTCCCCACTGGCGTCATATTCGCGTACGAGTCGATCCTGCGCCACACAGAGAAGCGGTCCCTGCCGCTTCGGGTCGTATCGGAGCAAGCCGAGCAGGGAATGTTTTGTGTTCGCGGGTTTTGCCGTCCCCCCGGGTTTTTGCGGCAGTTCCTGAGCGAATGACGTGGTGCAAGAGAAGATCGTTGCAACCATCAAAGCGAGGAGGTGAGCGAATTTCGTGTTTGTGCGAAGCATACCGTATTCTTCCCAAATTTACGCGGACATCGTGATTTTTCCAGCACATGCCGCCTGACGACGGCGCGCGGTACACGTTACTTGTCGGCGAGGGCGTTCAGGTAAAGCGTCGCGTCGGCGAACGGGACCCGCCCGAAGTCGGCAACAAACCCGGTTGGAGGAGCGGCACGGGCAAACGCAACGAACGCCGTAGCGACCTCCGCCGACTCGTACTCCATGAAGGGGCGGTACACAGCGAGTTTCGCGCTCGGCACCTGCGCCCCGTCGCGGTGGCGTTCGTAGCACCCCGCCAGCCCGGAAATAAACGGCTTGTACTCCTCCTTTAGTTTCCGGTAAGTGACGGTTTCTCATTTCGCTTCTTTTGCCGCCTGTGCGCCATCACGCCCACAGGCAAATGCTCGAATACCGAGCGTTTCA
>JAYULM010000408.1:0-8221 GCA_043763605.1 Armatimonadota bacterium
CAATCCTGTAAAGGAATGGAAGTGTCGGGGGCGGCGTCTGAGTTTGGAAACTTGAAGCATAGGAACATCACTTTACCACTATTTCGCATTAGGTCTTTACATTATCTGCAAATGGCGACGGAGAAGTTAGCGAAGGGTTTTCGGACGCCGCTCGGTGCGGGACCGCATGAGTACACCCATAAAGCGTTCCGTGAATTTCTGACGGTCGCCCTCGGCAACACAAAGATTCGTGCGCGGTTGGGAATGGCAAACAAGTATGAAGCCTACCGTCTGTTCCTTCAACATACGGTCAAACCGCTCGCCGAAGCCGTGGAAAATCTGTCTCCCGAAGGCGAGGACCACCCGAACCCCGAGTATCCATGGATGGATACGTCCGGGAACGTGACATCTCCGTTAGACCACTCGTTTCGCGAACTATCGCCGCGCACCAACCCTGAAATCCTGAGGCTCCTGTATTTTGTAGAGGCTTGCCTCGGTGTCGCGGGCGACGAAATAGAAGCGGCAACCCAAAACAGTAAGACCGCCCCCGCGCCATCGCGCGGGGGCGGTCCGTAACTTATAGTTTTCTACGCGCCTTTGGTGATTTCGACCGTGATCGGAACCGTGATGTCGCGGTGCAGTTTCAAGCCCACGGTGTAGGTGCCGAGCGACTTGATCTGATCGGTCATCTGGATCTTGCGCTTGTCGATAGCGACGCCGAGCGACGACTGAACCGCCGACGCGATGTCGTCCGCCGTGATCGATCCGTACAGGCGGTCGGAGGAGCCGACGCGGGCGACAATCGTCACCGTCTTCTCGTTCAGAGTTTCGGCGTCCTTTTCGGCTTGCGCCTTCAGCCCTTCGGCTTTCTTTTCCTCTACGGCGCGGCGGCGTTCGATCACGCGGAGCGACGAGGCGGTAGCGGCGACGGCGAGGGAGCGCGGGAACAGGTAGTTGCGGAAGAAACCGTCCGCTACGGTGATGACATCGCCTTCACGTCCGACTTTGACGACGTCCTGCTGCATAATAACTTTCATCTTCTACTAATTTCCTTCTTGTTTTTAACCGCCAAGACGCTAAGGACGCGGAGGTAAGAAAAGTTTTTAAGATTTCTTCTCTTCTTTTCCGGTCTTTGCGTCCTTGGCGTCTTGGCGGTTAGCAAATCCGAATCACTGGCGAATCTGGACGCCAATCACGGCGCGGTTTTCGCGGGCGAAATCATCCACTCCGAATAACAGACTTTGCGTCCGGTCCCGGTTCAGGTAGAACTTGCCGCGGGCGTTCCCGGTCAGCCGGTTCGGGTCGTACGCGTCCAGCCGGAAATCCAGCGGACCGACGGTCGCGTCGAATCCGAGACCGAATTTCCCCCCGAGCAAGCCGTACCGATACGCGAAATCGATGTTTCCGTCCCCGCCGAAAGATTGACCGATCTGCAGGTTCAAGCCGTTGCGCTCCGTCAGATCGTACAACCCGGCGCGGTAAAAGCGACCGTTGCTTCCCCGGCGCAACGTGTAATTCACGTCGGCGCGAAAACGCGGGTTCGTTGTATCATAAAAACTGTCGAACGCCAACCCCGGTTCGATCAGGGATGTAGACGCGGCGGGGCGCGGCGGCGCGGGCGACGGTTGCGGACCGCCCGGTTGTCGCCGTTCGCCGGGGATGCGGATCGTTTCCACGCGGGCGGCGACGTTTTTAATACTTTCCGTGGTTTCCTTCAGGTTCGCGACCGTGTCCCGCAGATCGGCGGTCAGGCGGGGGTCGCCGGAGAGTTTTTCCAGATTGCCGGTCGTCGCTTCCAGTCGCGCCGTGGTCGCGGCGATATTGGCGGTGGTCTCCAGCAGATTTTTCTTCAATTCAGGGTCGTTGATCAGCGCGCCGGTCTGGTTAAGCAAGCCCGCCAGCGCGCTCGCCGACTCGTCCACGCTCTCCAGCAGTGCCCGGATCGTCTTCCGATTCTCCTGCAACGCCTCGTTCAGGTTCGCGGACAGTGCTTCCCCGTTTTTCGCGATGCGCGCCCCGGAAACCACGGCGGCGTCCAGGTCGCGGATCAGACGCTGGCTTTGCGACGAGAGCGCAAGCAGTTGCCCCTCGGCGGTCCCGGAAAGACCAGGCAACGTCGCCGTCACCTTCTCCAGATTTCCCGTGGTCCGCTCAATGTTGGCAATCGTTTGGCGCAGGGCGACCGGCCCGCGCGGGTCTGTGAGTTGGTCCTCGGTGGCGAGCGCGATCCGCTGAAACGTTTCCAGCGTCTTCTGGCTCGTTTCCAGCGTCTTCTGCAGTTGCGGTATCAGCGTTTCGCCGGACGAAAGCAGGGATTGCAGGTCGGCTTGCAGTTCACCGCGCACCCGGTCCCCATCCTTGAGCGGAGTCGCGGTCGGGTCACCGGGCACGATGTTAAGTTGTGACGAGTTCCCGAGTACGCTTCCCTGCACCACGAACCGCGAGTCGAACGGCACCGGGTACGTTTTTTCCAGGCGCACCCGCACCTCGGCTTCCTTCTGGTCATTGAGCGTGATTTTCGCGATGCGCCCGACCTGCACCCCGGACATGCGCACCTCGCTTCCTTCCGCGACGCCGTGGGCGTCCTTGAACACCGCCGTGACGGTCAGCGTTTGCCCACTCGAAATCCGCCCGGCGAGGAACTGGAAGACGAAGACGACGAGGGCGACGGCGACGATAAAGGTGACGCCGACGAGGATATTGTGACGTAGTTTTGCGGTCATGGTTTAAGTGGTTTCGTGTTTGGGTCAACAGACAACGTCAACGCTTCCGGGCGACTTGCCCCTGCTGATTCTGGATCGGACCTTCGGTGCTACCGGTAATGAACTGTCGCACTACCGGATCTTGGGAGGCTTTTAACTCGGCGACGGTTCCATAAAATTGCGCCTTGCCCTCGTAAATCATCAGGACGCGGTCGGCGATTCGGTAGATGCTACCCATATCGTGCGAGACGACAATCGATGTGACATTATTTCGCTCCCGCGTCCGCAAAATTAAATCATCGATGAACGCCGCCGTGACCGGGTCCAGTCCGGAAGTCGGCTCGTCGTACAGCACTATCTCCGGCTCGGTCGCGAGCGCGCGGGCAAGCCCGACGCGCCGCCGCATCCCCCCTGAAAGTTCCGCTGGCAGTCGCCGCTCGATGCCGGGCAAACCGACCTCGCGAAGCCGCTGGGCGACCATGCGCGCTATCGCCAGGTGCGACGATTTTTTGTACTGTGCCCGCCGGGGACCGCGCAGAATCCCAAATGCGATGTTTTCGTACACCGACATCGAGTCGAACAGCGCGGCATACTGGAACACGACGCCCATTTTCGCCCGGATCGGGATCAGTTCGTCCTCCGACAGATGCGACATTTCCATGTCGTCAATAAAAATCTCGCCCCCGGTAGGTCGGATCAAGCCCGCGATGTTGCGGATCAGCGTAGACTTGCCGCCGCCGGAAACCCCCATTACGCACAGTATCTCCGCCGGGGCGAGCGACAACGTGATCCCTTTGAGTATCTCGCGGTCCCCGACCGCGAAATGCAGATCCCGGATATCGATCTTCGGCGCGGCGTCGAAATCCAGAGCCATTTACGGGGAGACTCCTTTGTTGAACAGCAGGAATGTCAGCAGGAAGTCAGTGATGAAGATGAGCACGATGGAAATCACCACGGAGCGCGTCGTGCTCTGCCCCACGCCACTCGCCCCGCCCTCGGTTTCCAGCCCCTCCCGGCACCCGACCAGCGCGATGATCGCCCCGAACACTACGGTTTTGAGCAAACCCTTCGAAATGTCGGAGCCGTCGGCTTCCATCAGTTGCTGAATCGAACTCAGGTATTCCGTCCACGAAACGCCCTTCGACGCCGCGACGATAGCCCCGCCCATAACTCCCGCCAGGTCCGCAAAGATCGTCACCACCGGGAGCATGATCAGGGAAGCGATCAGGCGCGGCTTGACCAGGTATTCGACCGGCGTGATCGCCATCGAGCGCAGGGCGTCGATCTGCTCGGAAACCTTCATCGAGCCGATCTCCGCCGTGATCGCTGATCCGGCGCGGGCGGCGATGGCGACCCCGGTCAGGATCGGTCCCGTCTCGCGCACGATGGACAGGGCGACAATGCCGCCAACCAGCCCTGCCGCGCCGTACGTTTTGAGTGTGTTGACACTATACAGTGCGAGAACCGCACCCGAGAACCCGATGGTCAGGAGCGCGATGGGGAGCGACTCGACGCCAATCACCGCCATCTGCCGGAACAGGTCCCCGGCGTTCACGCCGCGTTGCACCAGCGAGCGCAGGGCTTCCCCGAACAGCAGGACCACCTCACCCAGATACGCAAGGATATGCGCGATGGTCCCGAAAACGACCTGGAACGAGAACTGCCCCACCTCCTCGAACACTTCCACGACCTCTTCGGCGATAGTGTCCTCGTCGTGCGGATTTTCGGGACCGTGCGCGCCGGGGGTTTTCGCGGGTTCGATTTTTTCGTCGGGGGAAGTTTCGGACATAACATTCGTACCGGGCGATTCGTCCCGGCTGCTTTATCACAACGCGCTTCGGCAGGCATCCCCGACGCGTCAACACCCGGGACACGCACGCCAGGAATTAATCGATGGGAGTGCCGGTTTCGGCGGTCAGCGCGCGGAACCCGGCGATCAATCGCCGCGTCACCTCGCCGGGTCTGCCAGTCCCGATAGTGCGCCGGTCCAGTTCCACCGCCGGGATGATTTCCGCCGCCGTTCCGGTCAGGAAGCACTCGTCCGCCGTGTAAATGTCGTACAGCGTCAGATTCTCTTCACGTACCGGGACACCACCGTTTTCCAAAAGTTCCATCGCCGCCGCGCGGGTGATACCTTTGAGACAACCGGCGGACGGTGGCGGCGTCATCACTTTCCCGCCCTTGATGATAAACAGGTTGTCGCCGGTGGCTTCCGCGACGTAGCCCTGCGCATTCAGCATCACGCCCTCGCCCGCCCCGACCCGGTTCGCTTCCATCTTCGCCAGGATATTGTTGATATATTTCCCGGTGCATTTGATGCGCGGGTCAATCGCGTCCGGGGACGGAACGCGGGTCGCGCAGGTGATCATGGTCAAGCCGTTGTCGTACAGTTCCGAGCCGTACAGACGCAACTCCTGCGTCGAAATAACGAGGCGCGGGGTGCGGTCGATGTGCGACGGGTCCAGTCCCAAGCCCGTCCCGCGCGACAGCGTGATGCGAATATAGCCGTTCGCGTGGTCATTCTTGCGGCACAACTCACGCACGGTCGCGGTGATGCCGGAAACGCTCAGCGTATCGATCTCGAAACCCAGGGCGTGCGCGGAAAAAAGCAGGCGGTCGAGGTGCGGTTCGAGGCGGAAGACACGCCCGTTGTAGACGCGGACGCCCTCGAAAACGCCGTCACCGTACAGGTAGCCGTGGTCGAAGAGCGGCACGGTCGCCGTCGCCTTCGGGATGAAATCGCCAGTGGGGTTGCCGCCCCCACTCATATACACATACTGTTCCGCCATTACGCCGGTTTCCTTCGCGGGGTGCGCCGTTTTGTCGTCTACGAATAGTCAACAGGCGCGAAGTTTCCCCGATTGTACCATGCGGGACAGGACGAAGGGAGAAATCGAAGCCATCTACACCGGATCGCGAAGCGGGCATATCCCCGCGCGGCTCACGCGCAAGAAGGGCGGGCAAGAAAAATCCTGCCCGCCCTTCCCAATACACTATCCGTACTGCCGACCTGTTGTAGTGCCTTAATTCGCGCGACCCCGCGCCGCCCGGAGAGCATCGATCTGATCGCCGCCGACGTACCGGCGCGCGTCCCCGACGATCCGGGGGCTGTCCGATAAAACCGCCACTTTCCGGAACAGGTCGAGAGATTCCTCCCGGCGTCCCTTGCGCCACGCGATGACCGCCCGCTGATGCATCAGCCACGGATTGGACGGGGCAAGCAGTGCCGCCGCGTCATAGTATTCGGACGCCTTCTCCTGATTCGAGGTGACATAATAGTCCAATCCCCGCGCCAGTAAAATGCTCGCCTCCAGCGATTTCAGATCTCGGATGACAGGCAGATCTACCTCCTTAGTCAAACTGGAGTTGCGGAAAACGAGTTGGTGAGAGTAGTGCCGCTTCGCTTCCTGGTAATCGCCCATGCGGACGTAACACAGCGCGATGTCGAAGTCTTGCTGGTCATCCTTCGTGTTCTTCGCCCGGTCGCCGAACCAGTACAACGCCTGTTTGTAGTTCCCCTCCGCGTAATGTATGTCGCCCATCAGTTGTTTCGTGTCGGGCGCGAACGGCTTCCCGTTAAATTTCGGAGCGAGGTTGAATGCTTCCTGGCAAGCCGCCTTAGCCTCAGCGTTCTTTCCTGCCTCGAAAAGTGAGCGGGCATACTTTATTTTGGCACTCGCCCGCGCGAGATCTGCCTCAATAGCTTCTTTCACCGCGCGCGGCATCGGACTCTTGTACACTTCGCCCCCGCCCCTCGGCGTATGTATGGCAGTCCCATTCTTGACGTGCGGCTTCGGCACCGGTCTGGGCACCTGTCGTGCCTCGGTCGCCCGTAGGACGACAGCTGACACCGCCACCAGCACAGCAAGATTGACCATCCATGGAAATCGGTTCATTGATCTACTCCTTGTTAGTTAAGGGACGTATGTTCCGTTGATTACGTTGTTGTCCCAAGTCGGGTGGGCGGGAAAGTCGCCGACGAAAGACCACTCGGCAATATCGTCGGAGAGATTCCACCCCCCTGGGTTTAAGATCGCCTTGCCCTTCCAATACCATTCCAGGTTTTTTAAAGGGGTGAACGTTCCGCCGGGCGGAATGTAGAGTGTGAAGAGCAGGAAACTGTCGCCGACATAAACATAGTCGGAGCCTGAAAGAGGCGTTCCCGGGGAGTCGCTTTCGATTACTTCTCCCCCGTTAGACGTGTACACGTCCGGGTACACAGGCTCGTAGCCAAAAGTGGTATCCAAAACTTCAATCCCATTGAGCGAAAAAGCACGGTGGTTAGTTTCAAGGGATTTGAAGCGATAGGGCTTGACAAGTTGGGTGTAGTTCCACCCGCCGCCACCCCCGAAATTGGGCGGCGTTGTCACTGACCCTATCCAAATTATACCGCCTGTGTGCGGATTTCCACTGCCGTCAGTATAGCTGCCCCCCCACAATTGCATCACACCAGGCGTAACAAGTTGCACCGTTCCTATGATCGCGCTCAGCGAGTTGAGCGGCTTGTCTACTGCACATTTCGCGTCTACGGTAGCACTCAACGTTCCCCCGCCCGGTTTAGCAAGGTCGACGGTACATGTTATGGTGGCTTCCGGCTCTTGCCTTTTCCAGTAGAACTGGACGCTGGATTGGGTCGATGGGCTACCAAGCGGAGTAAACACGGCGGTAAAAGTATCGGCGGCGTAACTTTTGAACGGTTCACCGCCTGACACGGTCCATGAATACGACACCGGGGTTAAGCCGCCATTGGTTATGGATGCCGAGGCTAACTGTCCCATCAAGTAACGCTTGTTTTGTTGGTTGCCGATGCCACCGTTCAGAGTGATAACGATTGGCGTCGCGCTGACGTTGAGTTCGGCGTACACGCCGCCGCTGATCGGTCCGGGGCTGCCTTTGAGTTCCGCCTTCGGCTTTGCGGGGATCGTGATGCTCGCGCCCCCAGCCACGCTGTACTTCGTCGGACCGGTGACGCTCCCACTCACGCCGGTCGGGTGCGTAAACATCGGGCAGGCGGCACCCTGCCCGTCGTTACAGTCGCCGCTGATGCCGGAAGTCGGGGGACCGCCGCCGCCCACGGACGACTTGCCTTGAATGGTGACGACGGCGGACTGCGGGGGCGGCTCACCGGGGTTCGAGGAGTGAGGCGTCCACACCAGCGTCGCGCTCATCTCGCAGGCGTTAGCCCCGCTGCCCGACTTGCTACACTTGTTGTAGTCCTTTGCCAGGGTTCCGGCGGGCGGGGTGGACCCCGAATAGTGGGCGACGTAACTGCCCTGCGCGAGGGCGGGCAGGCAGAGAACGAGCAGGCTACCGACGATCAACAGGGCGCGACAAGAGGACGCGACAAGAGGACACACAATCGGGCTACGCAAAGATAATACCCTCCGAACTTCGTTGACGGTGCCGCGAATCGTTGCGGCGGCTTCGGCTCGGCATTATGTACTAAGAATCTATCTCAAAATAGGTGAGTTTGCTTGCCATGCCCTTCGGAACCATAGGATAGCACAGGCGAGCTTCAAGTTCGCCAGATAATTCTCTGG
>JAYULM010000409.1:0-33799 GCA_043763605.1 Armatimonadota bacterium
TTAGTGCCCTTCAAGAAATAAACTGTTCGTTTTATGACGAATTTCCTCTCAATTAGATCACGACAATGCACAGTTTATTTATTGAAGGGCACTTACACCAGCGTTGCGCAGGGTGACGAGCCGGGGTTCCAGGTCGATGCGAGCATTTCGAGCTGGTTCGACTCTGAAAACGGCACCGTGAAGTCCACGATGGACACCCGCTCCAAAGCAACGCTGAACGGCGGTGAGGAGGGACCGCAGACCATCGAGACCCGCATTCAAAGCAACACCGAACTGATTTCGGTGCGTTGAGTGTCCCGTGATCAGTGATTCGTTTTTCGGACCGTGAACGGTTCCGCTACGCGCCCTTTGGCGGACGCGCCTCGCGCGAGAGACCGAAAGCAATGCTTCCCCAAACCCGCAGGGTTCCCGCCGAAGGCGCATAGCGGAACCGTTCACGGTCCGGAAAACGGACTCAGGAAATCGAGTTTCCATCCTATTTGCGGTACAATCGCTATGGAGAAAACGATGACATTTGCAACCCGCACCGACACACCAACTTTGAATCGGGATGACTGGGAGGTAGGACCGGGTTCCATGATAACGCCGCTAAATCAGGCGGACACGCTCACCGTCTTACGCGAACTATCCGCCGACACTTCCACTCCTACTTCGGAAATGCGCGATGCGGTAGCACGCTACCGCCGGTCCGTGATTAGCAAAGACGAGGCGTACGCCAAGCGGTGAGCTCGGTCTTCTTTGAGCCGGTTGCTGCGTGGCACGATACCGATGCGTTCCGTTCCGGGGCTACCTTTTTAGATTGGTATTTACATAATCAAGCACTACAGCACGAACGGGCGGAGCTAGCGCGCACGTTCGTTCTTGTCGCCGAGGAAAACGCGGGCAAGGAAGACTGCCCTGTAGAAGGCTACATCACGCTGGAAGCCGGGACGATGCCGACCGCTTTTCTGGAACTTACGGAGGCTGATCGAAACCTTCTCCCGTTTCTACCTGTAGCCGGCACGGACGACCGACACCCGGGTATGCATCCTCTCAGCCAATTACCCGTCGTTTACTTGAGTTTTCTTGCCCGCCACGCGCGCAACCGGGGCGCGGGCTACGGCGATATTTTGCTTGTTGAAGCGTTGCGCAGGACCGAACTTGCCGCCGCACATGTCGGCATCGTCGGTCTGTTTTTAGTGGCGACCACAGAGGGAGAACCCCTATACGCGCGGTACGGATTCCACGCGTTCGGCGACTACGACCGAAAACTGTTTCTTTCCCTCCGCGCTATCCGTCAGACGTTGGCACTTTTGGACGATCCTCCAACCGGATGAGGTAGAGGGGTTATGCAAAGGGCGTTTCGGCGGACGACTAAAGGACGGGGCAGCGGTACGGCGATTCTCGCCGTACCGCTGCCCCGTCTATCGTGCAACTGATGGGGAGTGTTTACCCTTCCTCAGCATCCTCGCTCGCCTTGGCGACATCGATCATCTCGGCGGTTTTGACGCGGTCGCCCTCGCTCAGGTTGATCAGGCGCACACCGGAGGTCGAACGTCCCGCCGTGGTTTTGATCTCCTCCGCCTTCATGCGGATCATCACGCCGTTTTCGGTGACGATCATCAGGCGCAGGTTCGGCTCGGACTCTTTCGAGACGACCGCCGCGACCACCAGACACTTCCCGGTGCGCTCGCCCGACAGGTTCATCGTGATCAAGCCCTTGCCACCGCGCCCTTGCGAGCGGTAGGCGGCGAGCGGGGTCCGTTTGCCCAGCCCTAACTCGCTGATCACCAGCAGTTCCTGCGCGTCAGCGTCGCCGATGACCACGTCTGCGGCAACCACACGGTCACCCGGTCCGCTCAGCGTGATTCCACGCACCCCGCCTGCCGCCCGCCCACGCGTCGGCACCCGGTCCTCGGGGAAGCGGATCGCCATGCCGCGTTCGGTGGTCAAAATCACCTCGGCAGTGCCCGGCGTATGCTTGACCCACTTTAATGCGTCATCCCCCTCCAGGTCGAACGTCACCAGACCGTTCGCCCGCAGGTTCGCGTACTCAGCGACCGCTGTACGCTTGATCTCGCCACATTCCGTGACCATCAGCAGGAAGCCTTCGGCGGTGCGGAAGTCGCGGATCGGCACAGTCGCGGTAATTTTCTCATCCGGCTGGATCTGGATCAGGTTGATGACCGCCGTGCCCATCGCCTGCCGGGACGCCTGCGGCACCTCGAACGCTTTCAGGCGATACACGCGCCCCCGGTCGGTGAAGAACAGAATGTAGTCGTGCGTCGACGCGCGGAACAGGTGCTCGAAGTTGTCCTCCTCACGCGTCTTGCCCGCCGTCACCCCGCGCCCGCCGCGCTTTTGCGAGCGGAATGTGGCATACTCCAGTCGCTTGATATAGCCGTCGCGGGTGATCGTGATCAGCATCTCTTCCTCGGCGATCAGATCCTCGATGTTGATCTCTTCCGCCTCGGTCGGTATGATACGCGTGCGCCGGTCGTCGCCGAACTTGTCCTTCAGGTATTTCAGGTCCACCTTGATCATCGCGTTCACGCGGCGCGGGTCCATCAGGATGTCCTCGAAACGCGCGATCTCTTTGAGCAGGTCCTTGAACTCGCCCTCGATCTTGTCCTGCTCCAGCGACGTGAGTTGGCGCAGTTGCATGTTCAAAATCGCCTCGGCTTGCAAGCCCGAGAACGAGAACCGCTCGATCAACCGCGTACGCGCCTGCTCGGTGCTGTTCGACCCACGGATGATCGCGATCACTTCGTCCAGAAACTGGACCGCGATTTGCAACCCTTCGAGGATGTGCGCGCGCGCTTTCGCCCGCGCCAGTTCGAACTTGGTGCGCCGCGTGATGATGTCACGGCGGTGGTCCAGGTACTCCTGCAGGATCGTTTTCAGCGATAGCGTCTTCGGACTGATACCGCCCTCGGTAAGCGAGATCATCATCACGCCGAAGTTCAAACGGAGCGGCGTGTGCTTGAGCAGGTAGTTCAGGATCTTCTGCGGCATCACGTCGCGGCGCAGTTCGACCACGAGGCGCATGCCGGACTTGTCGGAAAAGTCGCGCACGGCGGTGATCCCGTCGATCTTCTTTTCCTTGACCAGATCACCGATCTGCTCCTCTAATTTTTTCTTGATCACCTGATACGGCAATTCGGAGATCACGATCACGCTCTTGCCACCGTCCATCGGTTCGATGGTCGTTTTGGCTTGCATCGTGACCTGACCGCGTCCGGTGTGGTACGCGGCTTTTATCCCCTTGCTACCCAGAATCAGCCCGGCGGTCGGGAAGTCGGGACCGGGTATGTAGGTCATCAACTGCTCGATGGTCGCTTCCGGGTGCTCCAGCAGGAACGCACACCCGTCACAGACTTCGCGCAGGTTATGCGGCGGCGCGTTGGTCGCCATACCGACCGCGATGCCACTCCCGCCGTTGCAGATCAGATACGGGAACTTACCGGGAAGCACGCTCGGCTCACGCCGCTCGTTGTCGTAAGTCGGGACGAAGTTCACCGTGTCTTTTTCGATGTCCTCCATCATTTCCATCGCTACCGCCGTCAGACGTGCCTCGGTGTACCGCATCGCAGCCGGTGGATCATCGTCTACCGAGTTGTGGACGAAAACCCCGTCCGCAAGGAGGAAGTTATGGTGCTCATTGACCGTAATATCATACACATCCGCTGTCGCCGCGATGGCTTCTACGGAGGCGATGCGATGGTTATATGTCTGCGCCGCCGCCACAATTTCATCGAAGTCGGTGAAGTAAGATAGTGCGTTAGGCAGTCGTGGAATCCAACCGCCGTTTCGCTCGCGCTCATACACCTCTGGCGTAACGCTGTCGGCACCGTGTTGTGAGATAAGACCGGAAACGTAGCGGCTCACTCGGCTCCGCATTACCTGTTTACGGTAAGAATCATCCTGCCATTTTTCTTTAAGGACTTTAGCGGAGCATTGCGCTATTTCGTGCATCTGGTTCGGGTTGGCGGCAAGGCGTCGCGCGTTACTCTTGCGTACTCCCTCACGTTGAGCGGTTTGAAACGCTACGTCCTGCCACTGTCCGGCGATCTTTTCTCGATGCAACTCGCGCGTTTCGGGGATGCTCCACAGCGTTGCTGCCATGTCCGCATGATGCGTCGGACTGTACTTCGCTCGGTACGCTGGGTCCTGCCACAAAGCCCGCGCATTTTCACGCAATCTCTCACGCAATTCTGGTGACGCCATCGCCGCGACAATCGCCGACGTTATTTCCTCACGCTTCGCGTCGTCCTGCCACATCGCACGGCTCTTCTCGCCGACGAAGCGGGCAACTTCCGCCTTTTGCGCGCTGGTCAACGGCTTCTTCTCGATGCCACGCAGGGCTTCACTCATTTTTACGCGGTATTCATCATCCGCCCATAAATCTTTCATGCGCTTCGAGATAGCGGCACGGGCATCGGGATCGTCAGCATACTTTGCTTTAAGCGAGGCGGCAACGCGTTTTCCGTTCGCCGCGCGAAAAGCAGGATCACTGTTTTGAACCGTCATGCGCTTCCGCCGAGACTCACGGACTTGCGGGTTATCGTTATAATACTTGGCTACCCCGTCGCGTTGCGCCTCACGGAAAGACTCATCCTGCCAGAGTGCCGCAAGATGCTCGGCGTGTACGTGTAGATGCTCTAAAAATCCCATTCTCTCGATATTTGATGGGTTATTGTCAAAGCGATTAAAGTTTTTGTGATGGCGGACGAATGCACCCTTCGTGGGGGCAACGCTACCCCTTTGCGCATTGTATTCGTCGGCGAGCCAGTGTACGAACTCCCATTCGCCAGTTATCGGTTGCTGGACGCGCAGATAATCGTTCAGCCCAGTTTTAACTGGCGCGGTGTCAAAGTAGCCTGCCATCAGGCTATCTTCGCTGGTCAGATGTTGCGCTTCCTTGTACTCCCCTGTCCGCAAAAGAAAACGGTGATCCGGCGTGCAACGTATTTTTGCGCCATTGTCAAGCGTCACTCGCACCAGTGCGGCACCATGACGAGTGATACGAGAACGATGCCCCTCCCCGACAACGATCCGCCCGTGCTTATCCACAGAATAGACGCTGAACGTCTCGCCCTCGGGAAGCGCGGCGAGTTCGGCGAACGATTTCTCGGTGCCATCAAGCAGTTTGATCTTGGTATCTCCGGTGAAACAACCGAAGTTGCCCTGTCCGTCCACCATCGGATACCGAAGTGAAAACGGTTGCGCCATACGAACCATCGTGCCATATAATGCTTGGTCGCCGTGTGGGTGAAAGTTCCCCATGCAGTTATGAACGACCATGCCGTTGCCGATAAATTCGTGCTCCACGTCGACCTGAATATCGTAGGTGATTTCCGACATGGTGGGGCGGATCGCTTTCACGACATCGGGAGCCATGTCCGCGTGGGAGGAAGGTTTTAACGTCAGCGCATATTCGATGACGCCGCCGATCTTGTCGGAAACCGATATAAGGGCGCGGCGTCCGTGGGCGAACAGCAACGTACTCAGGTCGTTCAAGAACGGTCGCGATGCGCTAAAAATAACGCATTCCGGGGCGGGCACCTGTGCGGGGCGTCGGTCAACTTTCTGCGCCGCAACGAAGCCGTCCACAAACGAAAGAACCGCCGCCGAGGTCGCGCCGTAAAGAGGCTCCGGGACGATTGGTGTAAAACGGGGCTTACCGCCTGGCAACACATCCGGGCACATCATCGCACCATCACGGAACGCTGATCTGGCTTCTAACTTTGGATCACTCGTCTCGATCTCCAGCGACGTCCCCCCCCGCGTGACGATCACATCACCGGGTGTAAGTTCGTCGGCGCGTTTCCAGACAGTCGCGAGTTCGTCAGTCAGCACTTTGAACTGTTGACCCGGGGTGCAGAAAACATTCCGTCCGCTACCGAGTTCTACGTCGAGGAGGGGTTGAGCGGGCAGGATATATGCCTCGGTGACGGGGCGGACACCGGTCTGCGTGAAGACCTGGTCGCCGACCTGTAAGTCTTCGATACGGCGCAAGCCGTCGGGCGTCGCGACGCGCGTACCGGCGACGAAACACTCCCCCACGACCTTCGCCGATTTCAGGTGGCGGGAGTTCGGGGACAGACCGAGTTCGCGCATCGCGTACAGGATGCGGCGTTGGACCGGTTTCAAGCCGTCGCGCACGTCGGGGAGGGCGCGGGAAACAATCGTACTCATCGCGTAGCCGAGGTACGAGGTACGCAGTTCGGCGGCGATGTCAATTGCGGGTCCGTCGTAGAAGGAAAGTCCGCCTGTAGCGACAGCGGGTTCTTCAAGGATCGCGGTCGCGGAAATCTCCGGCGAATCCGGAGCATCGCCGGGTGTCAAAGCATCATCTAAAGGTTCAGCCATCGGTAAAAAAACTACTCCTCGTAACACAAAAAATCTGGGAATCACTACACCGGGCAATGCTCGAAGTAACCAGACAAAAACGGGGGAACCCAAACGATTTTAGTGTGGGTTCCCCCGTCAAAACTGTGTTTATTTTCTCTTCATTTTACCGTAAATCCTGACACTTTTCAAACGCTGTGTTCGCCCCCGAAACGCCTCGTTTAACACGCCGAAAAAAATACTTTCAAAAATGTGTGAGGAATGTTTACGCCGATTGGCGGCGGGGTAGATACATTATGAGCATACGAGATGAACGATAATTTCGGTAACGGGGACCGTTGGGGAGCGAGAACCGCCGGAAGATGAGTGAGCGAGGCGATGTGGATGTTGGGGAACACACACGTCGCCGATGAGAGCAAGGGACAGCGCGGCTTCTTGGGGAGGAAGCCGCGCTATTTTTTTGCGTGGCGAATTGCGAACCGAAACAAAATGCAATTGGGTACAATCCAATCGGCAACGTCGACATCAAGTCGGGTGCGCTTACGAAAGGTTTCCCTGATATGGCTGAGTTTGATTCCTTCCAGAAGGCGAACGCCGATTTCGCTACCCGTTTCGACAAGGGGCAACTGCCGATGCCGCCCGCCCGCCACGTCGCCGTGGTCACCTGCATGGATGCGCGTCTGCACCCCGAAAAGTTTCTCGGACTGGAGATCGGCGATGCGCACGTGATCCGCAACGCGGGCGGGCGGGTTTCCGAGGACGCCCTGCGCTCGTTAGTCATCTCCCAGCGTCTGCTGGGCACCACCGAGATCGTCGTCATTCACCATACCGATTGCGGCATGGTCACCTTCAAGAACGAGGACCTTCGGGCAAAGATCCAGACCGACCTCGGCGTCGATGTCGGCGAACGCGACTTCCTGCCGTTCACCGACCTGGAACAGAGCGTGCGCGACGATCTGAAGACGGTCCGCGACTCCCCACTGATCCCGGACGACATCCCGGTCTCCGGCGCGATCTACGATGTTTACACCGGCAAACTGATCCCTGTCTCGTGAGGCAGATTTTTTAACCGCCAAGACGCCAAGTTCGCCAAGGTAAGAGGAGAGGGGAAGAGGGTTTAAGGTTTTGCGTCTCGCGCGCCATCGGGACGGGGCGACGAAATCGGCAAGCCCTACCTTAAACCCTCTTCCCCTCTCCTCTTACCTTGGCGAACTTGGCGTCCTGGCGGTTAAAAAATCTGGAAGACCGAGCGCGCGGACTGCCCACGGGAACGCGACTGAGAGTTGCAACTTTTGCAGACGGCGTATTCGACCGGCGGTGTCGAAGTCAGGTGAGGGGCGTCCTGCGCGTGCCGCCCAGTATCCGGCGAGGATCGCGGCGAGTTCGGGTTGGTCCGGAAGGATCGCTTCCGGCGCGGGTCCGCCCTCGTGGTGAAGGCTCGGTAGCCATCCCGCGATGTCTACGGTCCCGTTCCCGTAGCACGCCCAGTTCCAATCCACCAACACCGCGCGCCCGTCGTCCGTGAAGCACAGATTGTCGCTGCGCACGTCCTGATGGACCAGATCGTCGCCGTCCAGCGGGGCGGTTGCGTCCGCGTGGAGCAGGATGGGCAGGGCACCTTCGAGCCATGCCCGCGAGCAAAAGCCGAGCGACAGGAACGGCTCAGGGTCGGCGGCGACTTTGTCCCAGGAGGCAAGTCCGGCACGATCCGCGTCCTGCGATGGGAGGAAGCCGTCCGCGAACAGCGCGGCGCACGGGCGGACGGCGGCGAGCATGTCCCGCACTTTTTCTACGTCGCCGCCCCGCCAGGGCGGACCCCAATACGCCCCGGTCAGATCCTCCAGAACGAGCACGGGGAACCCGGTTTCCGCACGGTACGCCGATCCGTAGTAGCCCGGCTGGAACGGCTGCGCGCCCAGCGTTTCGTAGACCCCGATTTCGCGGCGAATCCATTCCGCCGTATCGCTTTCGGTTGCCGCCTTCACGAACGCCGTGGAACCGTCCGCGAACGTCGCCACGGCGCGAAGGGCGCGGGTGTAGCCACCGCACCGGGTAAGGGGGACGCACGACACGACGCGCTTGTCACAGGCGCGCGAAACGGCGTCGCCAACATCGCGTAGGGCACCGTGTCCGTCAGCCGCCATTCTGCCGCTCCGCGTAATGCCACCGGGTGCGTATCTTCTCGTAGAACGACGGCGAATCGCCGACCTGAAGGAATTTCACCTTGCAGGGGGCCTGGGATACGCTGACGATGTCACCGGGAGCGATCACGACTTCGATCTGACCGTCGATGGATGCGATGCCGCTCGTGTCGGGGCGGTGCGGTTCGATACACAGCGTGACCGTCTCCGTGTCCGGGATGACCATCGGGCGCGCGGCGAGAGTGTGCGGGCAGATCGGCGCGATCACAAACACAGGTGCGGACGGGTGTACCAGCGGACCGCCCGCCGAAAGCGAATAGCCGGTCGATCCGGTCGGAGTCGCCACAATCACTCCGTCGGCGGCGTACGTTGCCAGCAATTCGTCGTTCACCCGGGTTTGCACGTAGATCAGGCGTACCGCCCCGCTCGCCACGACGACATCGTTCATGCCGAACAGGGTCTCGCAGTCATTCGGGTTGTCCGAATCGGCGCGGCGTACTTGCGCCTGCAACATACCGCGCTCCTCGATGGGTACGTGGTCCGTTAGAACCCGTTCGACCGCGCCGCGTAGCCGCTCCGGCGAAACCTGGGTCAGGAAACCGAAGTGCCCGAGGTGCGCGGCGAGGATCGGCTTGCCGTGCGGGGCGACCGTGCGGCACGCCGCGAGGAGCGTTCCGTCGCCGCCGAAAACGACGATGAAGTCCGAATGAATGACGACATCATCGCGCGTCGGCACAGATTGACAGCCGGTGTCTGCCAGTAGGGTGGCTATTGCGTCCTGTGACAACACGGTTACGCCGCTTTTCTCAAGGAATGCCGACAGATCCCGCGCCGCTTCCACGGCGGCGGGCTTGGTTTCGTTGATCAGCAACCCGACCGTGCGGCTCAAATAATCACTCTCCTACGGGTTCGCCGCACTGGTCTTCGCGTTGTACCGCGCGAGATTGGCGCGGGCGTCGGCGAAGTTCGGGTCTACCGCGAGGGCTTTCTTGTACGCGACAATCGCCAGTTTGAACTGTGCCCGCTTCTCGTACACGACACCGAGATTATTGTAGGCAGCCGCCAGCTTCGGCTCTTTCTTCGTCGCCGTCTGGAACGCCTTGATCGCCGCTTCGTAGTCGCTTTTGCGCTGATACGCGAGACCGAGCGCGTTCCAGGGCAACCCGGACGCGGGACGGATGCGCGCCATCTGCTTGTAGAGCGCGATGGCGTCGTCGTAACTCTTGCGTCGCATGTATATCCCGGCTAAGGCGTCGCGCGTGACGTAATCGTCGTCCTTCAGGTTCGCGGCGCGCTTCCACGCGGCGATGGTGCCCGGTTCGTCGCTCACTTGCGAGAGCGCGAGTCCGTAATTGGTCCACGCCATCGGCGACCGGGGATTCGATTTCGTGGCGAGGGCGAACTTCGCCGCCGCCTCGGGGAACCGCCGGGCTTTGTACAGCAAGGTTCCCGCGTTGAACGCCGGGTCGAAATAGTCCGGCTTCAGCGCGAGCGATTTCTCGTACGCCGTCAGTGCTTCATCGGTTTTGCCCAGTTTCGCCAACATTACGCCGTGGTTGTACCGCACGGCGGCGGCTTCCGGGGCACTGCGGGCTTCCAAGTGGTCCGCGGCGATCCCGAACGCTTCGGCGGACGCTTCGGTCTGTCCCGCGTCCGCGTACAGTTTGCCGAGCAGTGTCAGGGATTGCGCGTTCCCTCCGTCCAGTTTGCGCGCGGTTTCCAGGGCATTTATCGCCACCTGACGGTCGGGTCGGAACCGCTTCGATTCCGCGATACCGAGGCTGGTCCAAACGTCGGCTTTCTGCGGGGTCAGTTCCGACACGGAGCGGAACGCGGCGGACGCGCTATCGTAATCGCCAAGTCCTACGTATGTCTGAGCGAGGGCAAGGAATGCGCGGTCGTCTTTCGGGCTGATTACCGTCGCCTTACGGTACGCCTGAACGGCGTCGCGGGGGCGGTCGAGGCGTGTGTATGCCAGCCCTAAGTTGAACTGCGCCTCGCCAGAACCGGAATCGATCTCGGTCGCTTTCTTGAACATCTCCAGTGCGCGCGTGGTGTCCGCCGGGGTGCGCCCGGGCTTCAGCAGGAGTGCATTCCCGAGGTTGGTACAGTGATCCGCGATGCGCGGCTTAAGCGAGATCGCTTTTTCGAGCGGGGCGATAGCGTCCACAGGCTTATTGCGTTTGAGGAGGATGAACCCGTACCAGCCCTGGACGTCGCCGCTCTCGGGCATCGCGGCGGCGGCGCGGGCGAGTTCGGTCTCGGCGACGGGGAAGTCTCCCTTGCGGTATGCGGCGACCCCGGCTTGAAACGCCCGAAGCGCATCCGCCTCGTTCGCGGTCGCGCTAACCGTCGGCGGGTTCGCGGGTGGGGGAGGTGTAGTTCCCTGCGTCTCCTGCGCTCCGGCAACAAGCGTCGGACACAGACAGGAAATCATGGCGATAGCGAATAGTCGGCGTTTCATCACGCTCTTATTATACCGGCAAACAACAGTTTCAAACATGAGCGGGCAGTGCGCGCAGGTCCACGGGGAGAAGTGCGCAGGAGTGGGCGGCACATTCGTACCACCCACGCCCTTCCTTCTACCGCGCCTGCAGAATCTGTTTCAGGATGGGCGGGTCCTTGATTTCGCTGTCTTTCGCGAGCGTGATTACCTCCGCTGTGCACGGGGCATCGTCCACGAACAGAAGAGCGTGGATCTGTCCTGATAGGATGCTCTCAATCTTCATCAACCTCGCTATGTTGATCGTAAATCCATTTGGCAGTAATCGTTTGTCCGATTATTCGGTTTATCGTGTTCTGGAATGTGAAAATAGATACTATTGTTACTATGTGGCAAATAAGATACGCGGTCGGGGCGACATATGCCTTTGATTGGCAGTCAATCCAAAATTTAACAATGTCTTAACAATAAAACCATTGACAGCAGGGAAAGACACTATATAATGGACCGCAGTAGCGGCAACGCATTGATTGAGTTCGTCTCATAAACTTTCGAATCTATCAAATCTCATCCTTGTTCACCCCCTGGGAATAATTCATGCGATCTAATGACTCCAAGTGGTCTGTGTCAGTATATTCCTGTGTCGTGCTCGTTTTGGCATTCGCAGGATTCGCCTTCGCTATTGGCGACAGAGATGAAGTGACATTGCCGGGTAAGAGGGTGAGTTCTAAGGATGTATCATTGCTCACGATTCGTTCTGATGCTCCCTTAGAAAAGAAATTCCCTCAACTAAAGCCGCAAGATACTCCCCAAACCGAAGCGAAGGCTAAAGCTTCTTTCCTTGCTTCCCCGCTCTATTTTGAGAAGAACGTTGGGCAGACCGACCCGGCAGTCAGGTACATATCGCGCGGTGCCGGATATACCATGTTCCTTACACCACAAGAGGTGGTTTTCAGTCTGGCAAACCCTAAGAATGAATCTAAAACCTCTCTGCTCCGTGATTCAGGTATGCCTGAACCTCAGCGATCACATTTCGACAAGCACGACTCGGGAAAATCAGATCCGCTCCCCATTTCTGTGTTGCGGATGCGTGTGACAGGAACAGCGGTAAACGCTACCCCGCGAGTCCGCAGTGGTCAATCGCTTGATTCCCAGATCAACTATTTTGTGGGGAACGATCCGAAGAAATGGCACACTGATGTTCCGGTCTTCGGTAAAGTGTACTACGAGGGTGTCTATCCGGGCATAGACATGGTCTACTACGGCAACCAGACGAGGCTGGAGTACGACTTCGTCCTGAAACCAGGAGCGGACCCTGACGTGATTCGCCTTGTTTTCAGCGGCGCGAATGACTTGACCACTGACCCTGACGGAAATTTGTTGATACATTTGCCGATCGGTCACATTTTGATGCAACACGCGCCCGTCGCTTACCAAACGGCGCAAGCAACCGATGGTCCTGCTGGGAAGCGAAGTATACGAGTTCCGGTTGCCAGCCGCTACGTGGTGAGCGACTCGGAGGGAACGCAGAAGCAGGTCACATTTGCGGTAGGACAGTACGACCACTCGAAGCAACTCGTGATCGACCCGGTGCTGGAATACTCTACCTATCTCGGCGGCGGCGGGACCGACCAGGTCGGCGTCAGCATCGCCGTGGATTCGGCGGGCAACACCTACGTGGGCGGTCACACGACCTCGACCAACTTCCCTACCCTCAACCCGATACCGGGGAGTGGTGGGGGCGACGCCGCCGGGACCGGGTTCGTCACCAAACTCAGTGCCGCAGGGAATCAACTGGTCTACTCGACCTACCTCGGCGGCACGGGGGACGATAGAGTGACCGGGATCGCGGTGGACGCATCCGGGAACGCCTATGTCGCGGGGTACACAACCTCGACAAATTTCCCGACCCGGAATCCGATCCAGACGGGGAACCACGGTGGGGAGGACGGTTTCGTGGCGAAACTGAGCGCGGCGGGAAACCAACTGGTCTACTCTACCTACATAGGGGGTGTTGCGAACGACAACGCGTTCGGGGTAGCGGTAGACGCGGCCGGCAGTACCTATGTCGCGGGAACCACCGGTTCCGCAAACTTCCCGCTGGCGAACCCGATACAGGCAGTCAAACAGGGGACGACCGACGGCTTCGTGGCGAAGCTAAACCCCGGCGGCTCCCAGATCGCCTACGCGACCTTTCTGGGGGGCGCGGGGAGCGACAGTGTGAGTGGCATCGCGGTGGACGCGGCGGGCGCGGTCTACATCGCAGGGTTCACCGACTCGGCGGACTTCCCGACACGGAACGCGGCGCAGGGGGCGAACGGCGGATACTACGACGGCTTCGTAGCGAAGTTGAACCCGGGCGGCTCCGCACTACTCTACTCGACCTACCTCGGCGGTGCCGGGTACGAGTACATCGGGGGCGTCGCGATAGACGGGGCGGGCAGTGCCTACGTCGGGGGCTACACCGCCTCGGCGGACTTCCCCACCCTCCACGCGTATCAGGCGAGTAACCGGGGCGGCAACGACGGCTTCGTTGCTAAACTGACGGCGTCGGGTTCGCAACTGGCGTACTCGACATATATCGGCGGCGCGAGTAACGACACTATTCTGAGCGTCGCAGTGAGCGCGGGGGGCGAAGCCGTCGTCGCTGGTCACACGACCTCGGCGGACTTCCCGACCCGGAACGCCTTCCAGCCGGGCATCGGCGGGCTCTATGACGGTTTCGTGGCGAAACTGGGCGCGCCGCCGCTACCAGGGGCGACGGCGGCACTGCTCTATTCGACGTACCTGGGCGGAAGCGGCTACGACTTCCTCTTCGGGGTCGCGCTGGACGTGCGGGGCGACGCGTACGCGGGCGGCTTCACCGCTTCGGCGAACTTCCCGACGCGCAACGCGCTACAGTCGGGTAGCGGCGGCGGCTTCGGCGACGGCTCCGTCAGTAAATTCGCCATCGGCACACCGTCCGTCACGGTCAACCCACCGACCCAATCGTCCGGGAACGTGACGATCACCGGGACGGTGAATATGTCGGGTTGTACTATTTGGGTGCAACTCCTCGATGCGAACGGCATCGTGGTTGCGGAAGGGTGGGCGACGGTCAACCCCGACGGAACCTGGACTACAAATTTCCCCAACGTGCCACCGGGCACTTACACGGTGCGAGTCGTCGCGACGAGTGGTAGCGGACAACAAACAACCGTCACCGGGTCCGGACAAATCGTTGTTGCGCCGAACGCTCCGCACATAGTGTCATTGGTGCTGAGTCCGGCAACGGTAGTCGGCGGGAATGGACAGTCAATTAATTGTGTTGTAACCGTGAAGAACGCAGGATCGAGTAGTGCGAGTCCGACGGTCGCTTTGTCAACATCTAACGCCCAACTAATAACCGTCAGTTCAACAACGTTGACATTCGGTTCAATGGCATCTGGTGAGACGAGGTCCAGAAATACCTTCCTGCAAACGAAGTCCGTTGCAAGTCAAACGGGAGTGAACATCACTGCAACACTGAATGGGATTCCGAGTACCGCTTCGATCACGCTCAACCCGCCCAGTTTCACCGGCTTCTCGATTTCTCCGGATCGTATGCAGGGTGGTTTTGATACACGCGCCTCCGTAGGATTAGACGCACCCGCTCCTGTTGGAGGCATCCTCGTTGAAGTGGTAAGTGATAATTCTTCTTTTGCTTCTGTACCGGCTAATGTTACAGTACCACATGGAGCACAAACCCACCTTTTCGCAGTCACGACATACCCGGTCAATGTGGAAAAAACTGTCAACATCACTGCCAAAATCGGGCAAACACAGATCCGGCGACCACTGACCGTCCTGCCCCCCGCGCCAGTAGGAAATATCCGATTCGAACCGAGCTCTATCAACGCAGGTCAACCCTCTACAGGCACCTTGACCCTGTCTGACCCTGCTCCTGAGGGTGGGGTAAGCGTCGCGCTCTTTAAAACCACCACTCCCGCGTCTGCCGAAAATTCGATTCAGATACCAAACGTGGCAATCGTCCCGGCTGGATCACGAATCGGAACTTTCACCGTGACCACCACGAATACCCCGGGTGGGAAGACAGTGGTTGTGCGATGCACAAACTCTCCTAATGTTTCCGGGACGCTGACTGTGGGCGGGGTTCCTACCGCCCCGCAAAATCTGACGGCGACCCCGGCAAACAAAAAGATCTCCCTCGCCTGGGACGCAATGGTCAAAGCAACGAGTTACTCCGTCTATAGGTCGACAACCATCACGGCTGTCCAATATGAGAAAATTGCCAGCAACATACCCGCCAACACTCCGATATTTGATGGATATTTCAAGGCAACGTTCATTGATCGGGATGTGGCTAACGGAATAACCTATCACTACCGGGTCAGTGCGTCTAACGACGTTGGCGAAGGTCCCATGTCGAATGTCGCATCGGCGACACCATTCTCCACACGTGACATCGTTCTGTTTTACGGTTTCAGCAACGGTTTCAGTAACTGGCGCGCAACTTATTCATACGACGGGGAAGCATACACCACATTCACTGGTTTCAGCAGACCCTTTAATGCACAGTATGTGCAAAACTTCACTGGTACCCCGACGTATGGATATTCTCCCTATATGGTCCCCACTGGCGAGACTGTAGTAGGGTGGGGTTTGCACACGCCAAATGGAGGCAGTTTACCTTCGGTTGGTATACCTTCTGCCGGTATAGGATGGGGACTTTCCTCGGGCACCGGGTACACTGACGGCGTCGTACAGGTAGCTTTCCAATGGGTAAATGGGATCACCCCCCCGCCCCCCGTAACACAGATTGAGGAGTTTGTCTACGCTGGGTGGCAATGGAATTACCGCATGATGCCGAGGGTCAGGAGGGGCACTTACTCCGATCATGCCGACCCCTACCTGGCAGATATTGCGCCGAATAGTGTCGACCCTGGAGCATTTGTGACCGGTTCCGTATACGCTCATACGGTAGACAATTCGTCCGCCTTCGGTCCGACGGGGCACCGGACAAAGCCGTCTCCGAAAAGTTTTCAAGACGACTGGGGCGCGACCGTAATAAGTCAACGGCGGGTATTACCTACCTTCGATTCCTCGTCCGGTGTTATGATCCTAAAAGCCATTAAGCTCCACAGTGATTTCAGTGCGACTGACCCCCTGATCAGTGCGCCATGGGACATGTGGGGAACAGCAAGCATCTTTAGCACTGTCGGCTACGAGGCAACACCCTTACAAAATGGAGTGCAAGAAATCAAAAACTTAGAATATTCACTCGACGGCACGACCTGGCAACCCGTAACCGGCGTCCTTAACGTCGATCAAGGAAGTCTTGTGAAGTTTCGCGCTGTAAGAAAAGTCTATCCTGTGGGTTGGACACTCGGTAAGCCGACATGGATTACCGATGCCTCCGTGGTGGGAGAAGAAACAGATGGAGATCCGGTTGACGAAGAAGTGTTGGTTGGTTTCTTTTCAAGCCTACCATCCGTACAAACGGTGAGAGCGCAATATGACACCCAAATAATGGAAGCACAAATTAATGTGCATCCCAAATATTCTTTGACTGTATTGCCCAACAAATCACACTTGGTTCCTATTGGTAGCGATCAAGGGGAGACAGTAGTTAATGCAGTCCTATCTGATCCGAGCGGGACAGCTGTAGCAAATACTGTCATCAATTTTTCCATGATGGATGAACAGGGAAACCCGACAGGCACTTTTCTAGGAAATGTTAATTACGCGACTACTGATTCTAATGGGCGTGCAACAATAACTATACGACCTTCAACTGTTTCTTCTGTATGTCGTATAACTGCGTCGGCTACAGTCAACGGCAACCAATTGTCAGCTACTAATTTTGTCCTGGTTTCAACACCATCGGCTGATGTCGAAGTTGGCGAATGGGAATTGGCGGATGGTGGGCGAAAGCGTGCATTATGTCGGGTGAAACTTTATCTTGCCCGTTTCGACAACCCTAACGATATTATGATCAGCAACTACCCTATCACTGTTGGAGTTTGTGCCATCAACGGGATTACACACACTGAATCTGTGGAATACAGATCACATTTGACAGTGGACACTGCGAGCGGAAGCACGGATGAAAATGGGATATTCAGTTGCTACATATATTACAACTCTTCCGCAACGGGGGCTCCCGCAGTGCTCCCTAAACTCGCAGTTGATCTGTGGGACGAGGTGTTAGATGAGGAGATACTTTTTGAACTATGAACATCAAACATGACCCCGGACATTCGCGCCGTGTTGCCGACCGTCACCTTATTGCAGTGTGTGGATTACTATGGACGCTGTTCCACTGTAATCATGTTCAGGCTCAACAACCTATCAATAATGCAATCCTGTGCCCTGATTGTCCACCAAATACAACCAACACAAGTGGCGTCGGTTATCGTGGTGATGGAGTGCGTTTTTTCAAGTTCACCACGAGACGCAGAGTAAACTTTTTGGGGACCGCATATGAATTGTCCACTCGCATTCTCCATGCCGAATTCGACGACTGCGACCGCTGTAACTCTGTCGGTTGGGTTCATGGAGGGAATGGCTGGCAGGTAAACCCGGCGTCACCAATTCCTGTAACTACATTCAGCAGTTCCACTAGGATTCATCGGGACCCTATACTCTCAGCACAGGTTTATGCACTCGCTGACACGCCCCGTGTACCTGTTCTCACTCCTGCTGGGTGTTGGACATGTGGGGGGGGTAAATACCTTGGCTTGAGTAAACCGCAATTGAAATGGGTACCTGATCATATTCCACCAGTAGATATTTTAAAGGCGCGGTCTAAAATGGTAGTCGAAGGCAGTGCTAACAAAGTTCGAATTCATCAACTTGAAATGGTATACCCACCAGGTGCTCTATCAAACATATATAGAAACAAAAACTTTGAACTTGGATGGTCATTGAAACCACACTGTAGGTATTGCGCAAACCATCAAGGTGGAACCTTGTCTGCCATGAAAAGAACAGTTTCTCAGTGGATGGCACCTTTTCTGTCTAACAACCGAACGAACCCTGTTCTTGATACAAAGAGTCTATCTAGCGAGCATGACACCTCGTTTCGTATCATGGTGATAGGTTACAGGACACTCGGATGGAAAGAGGTTCGCCCAAGTGGGATAAGTTTGAACGACTAATGCGAAAATCATCGAATGGAAGAATTGTTCATCAGATAGAGAATCATGATTCCTCTGGTTCCGTCGAACGCGATCATGAATCTGTTTGTGGGGCTGTCGGAGTACTCTATTCCCATGGTTTAACGGGAAACTCTGATTAATACATAACCGTCACTTATGAAGCATGAGATAGCAAGCAAACTACTAAACATAAGGAGCCGTGCTGGCATACATTCCAAGTGCTGGTTCATTCTTTGAACAACTGAAATGAGAAATTCGATCATTCGTATTTTATTGGGTGTTATTTGCATTTGTAGCGCACATTATAAGTGTGCTTATGGATTCACTCAAAACTCCACCAATGATAAAGCATCAGGTAGAGCTTTTATAAGGGAGTACGAACAGACCTTAGATCGACGGATCGAGGAATGTATTCGAGCCGAACTAAGAATCCGTAAACTATCACCCAGAAGACAAAGGCTTGAAATTGCAAAACTCCCATCTGGAGTATATGTAAACTTGCCTTATTTTTGGCAGTCGCAACAAGACCCCACGAATCTACTAAACGCAGTAAAGTTTTACGGAGAACCACTCGGAGTTGATATGCTAAACGCTTTGGAGCGATTGTTACCAACCTTCAGAAGCGACTTTGATCGCATTCAAGTCGCCACATTGTTGTACAGATACAATAGGGGCAGAGGTAAAGATTATTTGCACCGCCAATCCATAAAGCATAACGATGCGCTTGCGGCATCGGTTCTCGCTTTGAACAGAGATCCAATTATCGCTCGGAACCCGAAATTATTTCAAGATAAAGAACATGGGGCTTTACTTGAGTCTATAGAGAATTGGAGCGAGAGACAATTCGTCAGGCCCATTCTAGATGCATTGCATGAAAATCGTAGTCGAACGCAAGTCCTAAGTGCTATCACCGCTCAAAAAATGAAAGAGGCGTCACCCTGGCTAGAGCGGCGGTTCGAAGATCCATCTTGCACTCTAACGGAACGAATATATGTCGCAACGGCCATTTTAAGCATAAACGTTGACAAAGGCGCGGAGATGATTAAATTCCTTGATGACACGTACTTGGCGAGTTCAGATGAGGATGTGAAGATGACCATCCTCGTTTCACTAAGCAATTTATACACCAATAGACCGTTCGGGTTCTACCGCAGAGCGATTCTACACTTTTTGAAATCTTCCGAAGCCGATTATACTATCGATGAAAAAATTCTCTGTTCCGAGAATCTGGCAGTAACATCATGCATTGCACTGGCAAAATTAAATAGTAAACTTGACAGTGCCTTAGTCGAACAAGTCCTGACCCGCCTTTATCAACGCGGCCGGTTAGATATGTATGAGTCGGAGGCTACAAGATCTCTTTATAAACTGAATCCTCATAGCAAATTCTTGAAGAACGCGATGGGGAGCCAGTGGTTGGCGAGGAGAGGCAAAATGATCAAACTTAAGCGAATTCCTGATTCCCTAAAACTTAATGGGTTTGTCGTAGTTATGTGAAACGCTTCACTTTCACCTTCCGGCACCACTGGTTGTCAGGGCTATTCAGTTATTTTACATCCCATGATTCCGAGTGCCCGCCTCGGGTTGGCAGAGAAATATCGCCGTGCCGCCGCAAGATTCCCGTAGCCCTCCCGTCGCAACAAAGCAATCGCAGTATTACGAAATGCCGCCATTACATGAGGGATATTCCCTTTGCGGACGACACTCGCGTCTTCCCGGAACGTCACATCACGGACATAATGCACCCGATTCTCAATCGTCCAATGTCCGCGAACCAACGACAATAACTGTCCCGCACCAGCAAGCAAACGCGGCAGACTCGTCATCCCGTAAACCACTTCCGAACTCACACGACCACTTTTTCGATGGGTGACTTGCCGCTCCAAGCGAAAAACCTGACGCACACCCGCGAAACCGGTGAAGTGACGGGGCAAATCGTAGGTGCAACTCAGCTCCCTGACTTCCTCGCGGCCATGACCGCGATTACTCACCGTCGTCCTGTCGAACTCGGCTTCATACAAAGAAGGGGCGGAAAATACGCTCGCGATCTTCTTCAATAGTAGAGGATGATTCTCTTTTACTATCATCACGAACTGCCCCCCCTGCCGACGATTTCCCGGGCAATATCTTTCTGAGTCAAGAGGGCATCCATCGTCCAGACTTGACCTCTGACCACTAAATCATGGAGCAGTCGTTTCATAGCGGGAATCTCATTCTCTTTAACCGATACGGCTTCCTCACCGAGAGTCAATCCCAAGCCATGGCGGACAGCGGACAAAATGTGGGGATCGATTGCGTTGCACCGGGCACTACCACGCAAGGTCTTCCCATCGACGCTATTGGCGGGCAAGGGACAGGGAGAGCCGGTCGCGGGCAACTCTTCCAAAACTTGCCGGTTCCAAGCGAACAAAACGTCGTGCAGTGCCTTTTTATCCACCCGGGAAAAGACAGTGAACAGCGTCCCCACTGAAGGGGTACGCCCGTTGCTAAACCCTAATAACTGTGCCAATTCGCTGCCATAATTCTTGCCCCATTCTGCCATGCTGGCATAGGTGTCGTAGCCGCAAAGTGTCGCGGCGATACCTAAGGCAAGAATGGCGGATAACGGGTAGCGTCGTCCGTGTCGGCTTCGGAAGTCGGGGACTTGCTCCAGAACTTCGATCAAGGGAGGTACACTCATGACCCTATTCTAAACAATTTTTTGATAACTGAATAGCCCTGACTGGTTGTTAAATGAGGGGTTGCCGTCTCTCCATCGCTTGAAAAGGGAAAGCCCGCGTCAGACGAAATCGAACGCGGGCTTTCCCATCATTTGTCTATCGGACGGCGAGGATCTGTTCCAGGATAGTCGGGTCCTTGATCTCGCTATCCTTTGCGAGAGTGATTACTTTCGACAGCACCTCCGCCGTGCGCGGGTCGTCGTCCACGAATGGCAGGAATATGCGCCCCCGGTGCTGGCTGTGTACCGGGACGATGCACAGGTAGCCGCCCGGCTGCCGGTGAACCACCGCCGAGCCGAGGTGGATGCTGTAGGTCGCCAGTTTGCCGTCGATCAGGGCGTGCGTCTTTTCGAGGCGTACGTTCTCGATCTTGAGCAAGCCGAGCATCTCGCGGAGCAGGGCGGCGCGCATCTCGGTCGTGCTTTGCGACGCTTCCGGGTCCACGCCGCCGACGTGCGCCACCGAAACGACCAGGTCCATGTCGCGCATCGCTTCCGAGAAGACACGCGGCGGGACGGTCTTCAGTTCGACGTATTTCCAGTCGCCCTTTTTCGTGAAGCGCACTTCCTCGATAGTCGAGCCTTCCACGTCCGCCGGACCCATCGTGTAGCCCATGAAATTTACCGAAACGGTGTAGCCGTCCTCATGGAACGTCTTGCGCGGACCGTCGCCGTCGTAGTCGTACTCTCCGCCGCCGATCCAGCCGCGCTTGTTGAACAACGCGAGGGCTTGTTTCGGGTTGACCTGATGCCCGGTGTACCGCTGTGACTTCATGCCGTCCGTGGTTTCGGACTCGGTAAGCACGTACAACTCACGGAACACTTGCTTGAACGGTTGGATACGCTCCCGCAGGAAGCAGTCTTTCTGCCAGCGGTCCCATTTGCCGGTGTGGAGCAGATCGAACGGGTGCGCGATGCGGAGCGCGGTTTCCTGATTAATCGGGTGGGTTTGTCCGTCGCAATCGGTGAGCACTGCGTCCCCCCTATCCCCCAACCCCTTTCCCCCCTCGGAAGGGGAGAAAGGGGAGCCGGAGGGGATTGCAGGTAGCGGAGCGTCCCCGGTATCTGGCTCCCCTTTCTCCCCTTCCGAGGGGGGAAAGGGGTTGGGGGATAGGGGGGACGAACCGGGATACCCCGATACCGCCTCACGCCCTTCGGCTTCGATAAACACCAGGTTGCGGAGCAGGGGACGCAGGACCGGATGTTCCAGCAGTTCGCCCAACTCCTTGCCGCTGAACATGTCGCCGCGACACATGGCGTTTTCCAGCGACTCGCGCATCCGGGAAACCTGCCGCGTGATCTCCGTCTTGCGGGCGGTCAGCGTGGCGACATCGGGGTCCTTTTTCACGGCGGGCGGGATGTTGGCGAGCGTTTTGCCGTTCTTGACCACGGCGATCTCCGGCAAGCCGAGTCCGTTGATCGAGAGCGATACGGAAGTCTCGCCGACCGTCGCCGTTACCGCGCCGTCCCGGAGGTCGGCGACCGATGCCGCTTCCATCGCCCATGTCAGGCGGATCGGGTCGGCATACCCGGCGGTGCGGGCAAGGTTTTCCATGCCGATGCGCGTCGCCAGTTTTTCCGACTCCTGCCGCTGTGCGCCGAATTGTTTCGACGTGCGCAGGAACTCCTGATAAGACTTGTAGCGTAGGAGCAGGTCGGCGTCCTTGTCCTCTGCGTCGTCCGCGAACGGGAGCAACCCGAGTGCCCGCAGGCTGTCCTGGTTGCGCTTGTCCTCGATCCGCGCGAGCAATTCGGCGCGGGAAAGCCGCCCGCGCATGGCGTCCGCGAACAGTTGCGCCCGTTTATGTCCGCCCGCCGACGAAGCATATTTCGCGGCGTCGTCCAGCAACTTCCAGCGCGTGTCGCCGAGCACCTGATACACGCGGTTGAACCACGCCACGTCTACCGCGCCCTCGGTCAGGTCACTCGCGGCGAGCGGCGTTTTGTCCGAAATCTCCGCACTCCACGTTTCTTTCAGTTCGTCGTTGGCACTCCAGTCGTTGCCTTTAGTATGAGCGTGGAACCACCAGATCGCGTCGCTGAGTCCGTCCCATCCGAGCGTATGTGTGATATGCTTCGCCCATTGCGGCGCGTAGACTGCGACCTCGACCAGCCGCTTCTCCGGAATTTTCGCCTCCTTGACGGCGTCCGCGAACGCTTCAAACGTATCCGTCTCACCGGGAAACGTCGCGCGGATCAAATGGCTGAACACGTTGGAGCGGTTCGTCTGCCCGTAGTAGGAGTAGCCCCGCGCGAACGTTTCCTTGCCCATCGCGGCGACGGTCTGGAGCAATACGTCCATGCCGCCCGAATAGCGCAGTGCCAGTGCGGGGCGCGACGCGGCGGTTTCGGTGTCGCCCCGGCGCAGTTCGACTTCCAATAGGCGGCGGCGGCAGTTGTCCACGATCTCGAGCAGACCCGGCGTCGTGTCGAAAAGCGGCACCTTGCGCCCGGAAACCTGCCCGAGTTCGCTGTAGGAAGGCTCGTGGTAATACTGGTTTTCCTTGCGCGGAGCGGGCTTCGGTAAAAGGGTTCGATACAGGTCGTGCTCGTTCGCCGCACCGACGCGCAAGGCGGCGGCGATCTCCTCGATCTGTATATTGCCCCCGTAGTCGTTTATCCCCGACGCCCGGTAGACGAAGTTCAGGAGATGCCACAGCCGGGTTATCTGCTCGTCGCTCCAGTCTTTCGCGTTCTGCTTGAAATCCTGTCGGGCGAGGTTAAAATACGACTGAACCCGCCCGCTGTCGCGCCAACTTTGCACGTCTTTCTTTACTTCCGCCCCTTTCACGCGGGCAACGACGGTTTCCGCACCGTCGAGGTAAAAGTCGGCGAGTTTTTCGGGGAGGGGATTCAAGCGGATAATCCATCGGAGCAGATGGGGTGTCAGTTCTTTGGGCATCGGAATCGTGCCGAAAAACTTCTCAACATCCGCCCATACCTCTTTCTTGACGCCCCGCGCACCGACCCCGCCGTCTGCCGCTGTAAGGGCGATGGTCGCGCGGAGTAGTTCCCACCCGTCGGGATCGCGCATCGAGTCGGGGCGCGACTCCCACCATTCGGTCAGAAGTTTCAGGAATGGCAACCGCTCGTATTCCTGCTCGACGGTTTTCGTCAGGTCCGGTTGCGGGAAATGCCACGCGTATTGGATATTGCCAAGAAGTGTCTCCTCAGTATCGTCACTGTAGTTCTTAACGGGGACCGGGGTTTCCTTATGTTTCTCGATGAACGCATTCAAGCCGGTAACGATCTGTTTTTCCGAACCGGTCATATAAACGAAACGATCTCGCGCGATGGGTTGTGGGGCGACAGACAACCGACTCGCATCCAGTAAACCCAGCGCGTCGTCTAACGTCGCCTTGACGTGTGTGTCGCTGGTCAGCGGCTCGGTCATCGCCTTTTCCGCCGCCGTGAGTTTGTCCGCCCGCGTTGCGACGAACCCGGTGACAATGGCTTTCGCCCGCGCCGGTTCGCGCTTCTTTTCCACCATCTGTGTCAGAAGGTCCAAGCCCGCGACGCGCTGGTTGGCGTCTTTCGCGCCGGTCAACCGTTCGCCGGACTCCAACGCCTTATCGTCGTCGCGCTTCAGGAGCAGCGACAGCGACGCCTTGCGCAAATCGGCGGCTTTCCGCGTCAGCAAGCCCTCGATGCGCTCCGCCTCATCGTCGGCGAGCGTGAACTTCTCCACGGCTTTGAGTGCCGAGTCTCGCACATAGGACTGCGTATCGGCGAACAGGTCAAAAAGCAACTCGCGCATTTCCGGCGTCTTATCGGAACGGTTCGCGATGGTCGTCGCGATCTGCGAGCGTCCGTAACTGCTCATCACGGAAACGAATGGGAACAACCGCTCGACGGGGCGTTTGGCAAGGAGGTTCGGCAGACGGTCGGCTAAGTTTTCGCCGTGCGCGGTCTGCTTATCCCAGTCCCAGATGACCGGCTCCAACTCTTTCGCACGTACCGGGAAGTGCGGGATGTTGCGCTCCAAACGCTCGAACCGGTCGTCGGCGGTCCCCCCTATCCCCCTAACCCCCTTTCCCCCCTCGGAAGGGGAGAAAGGGGGGACCGAATCCGGTGTCGCTCCGCTTCCGCGGGACGCGTCCGGTGAAGCGGTGACGCCTCCGGTTCCCCCTTTCTCCCCTTCCGAGGGGGGAAAGGGGGTTAGGGGGATAGGGGGGACTAACGCGGCAACCGTGTTCGCCACCATCTCTTTCAAACCGGACAGGAAGCCCCATGCCGGGGTGCCCGTGCCGGGCGTTTGTGCGAGCATTTCCGTGAGGGCAAGATCGGTTCGCAGGAGTTGATCCGCGCTCGCCGCGATAGCCGCAGTGATGCCGCCACCTTCGTACCAGTTACACGCCGAGAACGCTTTTTGCGCGACACGCAGGTCGGCATCGTCGAACGCCGCAAGGATCGCGGACTGGGCTTCGTCCAGGCGAAGTTCGATCAACAGATGCAACGCGGCGTAGCGTCGCTCGACAACGGGGTCGGACAGGAGCGGCACTGCGGCTTTCAGCGCGTCGTAAGCGTCGTCGAACGCCATCGCCCACAGTGCGAGGTACGTGGTTTGCCCGTCGGTGGTTTCGCGGAGCACTTCGTCGCGCCCGGCAGGATCGGCGAGGAACGTTTCCACGGTCTCCGTGGCGGCGTTCGCGGCTTTCATCGACAGTTTCTCATACGCGACCCAGTTCATCCCGAACCACGTGTCGGCGGCTCGCACGGTCGCGGAGAAGCGGAAAAGGTCATTCTCGCGGATCAATTTCAGCATCCGGCGGAACGCGGTCGGGTGCGCTTCGTCGATCACTTCGAGCACCGACTGGCGCAGTCCCTCCTGACGCTGGGCGGCTAAAAGCAATTTCTCGATCCATTCCCAACCGTCCTCGCGGGACGCCGACAGCAACCCGCGCACGACATGCCGCCCCATCGCCCCGATCTCATGCTCGCCCTTGCCGGATTCGATCAACGTCTGGAAGACCGCGTCGCCCAGTTCGCCGCCCTGGTCGATAGCGAACGCGAACAGCTTTCCCATGTTGTCGGCGGTTTCCGAACCGAGATAGGGTACCCATGCGGCAAACCACTCGATTGGCATTTCTTGATACTTGTGCAATTGAACGTGATTTACCAGTTGAGAAAGGATGTTGCGACGCTCACGCCGAGTTGATTTGAATTCCGAACCGCCCGAAGTACGAAATGGGCGACGGTTGTAGCCACCCTGATAAATTGTTGCTCCTTCGGGCTTCCACCATGTGGCAAGTAGATCACCCATGTGGGGATAAAACGTGCCGAGTAGTATCGCCCTATTGGGAATGCTAAGGGTATCAAGCACTTCATAAGCGGCTTCCTGTGCCTTGTTTTGAGCTTCGTGTGCTTTGCGCCAGTCTTCGTTATAACTATGAGTTGGACTGAGGAACGAATGCCCATCCGGTTTCAAACCGAGCAGTGCGAGCGCGGTGATGCAGGACGCTTCAGGCAATTTCGCGATACGTGCCAGTTGTATGTCCCGCGGATCATCGATGGAAAATTCATTGAGTCGCTCCTCGGCGACTTTGGGGTTTAACATGGTTTGTGTCTCCTATCCGCCCGCCAGCGCGACGAGGCGCAGGAACGTGACGCGGGTTTCCGCCGTGACTGTGAACGAATCGCTCAGACTCGTTTTCTGGTCGTCGTTGATCAGCACGTAATACAAGCCGTCCTCGAACGATTGCAGGGCGACTTTCACCGATTCGTCGGCGTCCACCGGTTGCCGTTCGTCCTCGCGCCCGCCCGAGTCGATCTTACCCTTCGCGACGCCCTCGGCGATCTGCGCGGGCGATAGAGTCTGTAACACGGTCCGCGCTTCCTGCCGCGTCTGGAACGCCGCGACTTCGCTCCGCACGACGGCGTCGAGCAGGTCGCGCACGGTGATCGTCGCGCCACCGTGCCAGGCGTCCGGGAGCGTCATCCGGAAGTTCGGGAACAGGGCTTTCGCGCCGCGCCCGAACCGCTTGCCTTCGATGGTCAGGGTGCCGCCGTTCGATGCGAGGGGCGTGGCTTCGTTTTCAGGAATCATGTTCATAAGAATGGTTTCCTCCGGGCGAGATACTGCGTTAGGTTTATCGAAGGCGGAAAGAAATCATTCTTACAAACCGGGTTTGCGATGAAAATCATCGGGGAGTACCCCGGTGCCGCCGTGATACAATCGGGGAACCGTACGCGCCCGCAACGCGTAAACCGATCTGCATATGTACGTTTCCCGGGGGCGACAGCACCAACTCTATAGAGGGCAAACCGTGAGCGCGAGCGTTCTCGCCGCCCTGCTTTCGGCATTGCTCCTGCTCTCGCCGGGTGCCGCCCGCGCCGTCGCGCACGTCCTCGCCGAAAACGGGGTCACGCTCCCCGCCAGTGTCGCGCGCGTCCTCGAAGCACTGCCCACCGATCCCGCCCGCGACACCGCGCGCCGCGACGACGAAGCGGTGTGCGAAACGCTCTCCGACACCGAAGCGACGCCGGAAGACGAACCCGCCCCCCGGGAGTGGGTCGCCGTCTTCTCGCCCGCGCCGACCGTTTTTCCGATTTCCTTTTCCGCCGCGCCGCATACGCCTGCCGTAAATGGCGTGGTTTCCGCGCCGCGCCGCGCCGCTTTCTCCCGCGCTTGTCCCCGTGCCCCGCCCGTGTGATCTCCTGTCCTGCGTCTCTCCCTCCCCCCAACCCCCTCCCTCATCGGAATGAGAGAGGGGGAGCACTGAGGCGGAACGTTGCCGCGTCTCCTGGAACGCCCCGACAAGCGGGACCGCCCCACTCTTCGGGGTCGCGGGAACTGCGTTCCCGCTGTCTCCCCCTCTCTCATTCCGATGAGGGAGGGGGTTGGGGGGAGGGAGAGACGCAGGACCGCCACCCTTTATTGCTCAATACCGGGGGCTTATCTTGCTCCCGCCGACACCGTCACACGGACAACCACCCATGAACTTTTTTCAAAAACTATTTGACAACAACGAGCGCGATGTTGCCAAATATCGCAAAACCGCCGACAAAATCAACGCTCTGGAACCAGAGTTTCAGGCACTGACCGACGAGGAACTGCGCGCGAAAACCGACGCGTTCCGCGAACGCTTTGAAGCCAGCATCGAGAAGGCGGGCGGTCACGAGGCACTGTACACCCGCGAACGCGAAGCCGTCGCGTCCGGCAACAGCCGCGACAAGCATGTGTACCGCGACGCGATCAACGTCGCGCTGGACGACCTTCTCGTGGAAGCGTTCGCCGCCTGTCGCGAAGCCGGACGCCGCTCGCTCGGAATGCGCCACTACGACGTGCAGTTGATCGGCGGCATGGTTCAGCACGACGGGCGTATCTCGGAACTGCGCACCGGCGAGGGGAAAACCCTCATGTGTACGCTTTCGATCTATCTGAACGCGCTTGCCGGGCTGGGCGTACATGTCGTCACCGCGAACGACTACCTGGTCAAACGCGACGCCGTCTGGATGGGGACGCTCTACCATGCCCTCGGCTTGACCGTCGGTATCCTGCAGGGTGCATCGCCCGAAACCGGCGAGGGCGGCGGGACGTTTATCTACGACCCCGAGTACGAAGACCCGTCCGTGGACGGACTGGACGCCCGGTACCGCTATTCGCGGCAAACGTCGCGCCGTGCCGACGCGTATGAATGCGACATCACCTACGGCACGTCGTCCGAGTTCGGCTTCGACTACCTCCGCGATAACATGGTCCCGGACCCGACGTACTTGACACAGGTGCGCGGGCACAACTTCGCCGTGGTGGACGAATGCGACTCGAACCTGATCGACGAAGCGCGTACCCCGCTGATCATCTCCGGGCAATCCGACAAGGGCAGCGATCTGTACTATCGCATGGACGGTATCATCCCGATCCTGACGCGCGGCGACACCAAAAAGGACAAGTATGACGAAACCACGGACGAGAAAGACTACACCGTGGACGAAAAGGCGAAGAACGCGTCGCTGACTGAGAAAGGCATCACCAAGATCGAGGAAGCCCTCGGTATCGACGACCTTTCCGCCGTCGAGAACCTGGAGTTTATGCAACACGCCGTCGCCGCGCTGAAGGCACACGCCGTGTTCGAGAAGGACAAGGACTACGTCGTGCGCCCGAACAAGGAAGGCAAGCCGGAAGTCGTTATCGTGGACGAAAACACCGGGCGTCTGATGTTCGGTCGCCGCTGGTCGGACGGTCTGCATCAGGCGGTGGAGGCGAAAGAGGGAATTCAGGTCGAGAACGAGTCGCAGACGATGGCGACGATCACGATCCAGAACTACTTCCGCCTGTACCGGAAATTAGCCGGGATGACGGGTACCGCGAAGACCGAGGAAGACGAGTTCCGCAAGATCTACGCGCTGGACGTGGTGCAGGTGCCGACCAACAAGCCGATTCAGCGTGCGGATAAGCCGGATACGATCTACAAAACCGAGGACGCCAAGTTCCGGGGGATCGCGATGGAACTGTTGCAGGTCCACTGCACCGGGCAGCCGATTCTGGTCGGCACCCGGAGCATCGACACGTCGGAGCGCGTTTCCGCCCGCCTGACGGCACCGGCTCTGGAACTTTTAGGCGCGGTGCTCTTGATCCGTGACGGACTCGAAGCAAGCGCGAAAACGCTGGGCGATAAATACGGCGAGTACGACAAGTACCTGAATCAGCCTCTCGAAACTCTGACGATGGCGAACCTGTACAAGATCGCCAAAGAGGCGAATGTCGAACTGTCCTACTTCGATGGGGCGGCGCGCAAGCCCGCGTTCGACGTGCTGGCGAAACGGCTGGAAATCTCCGGCGGCGAACCCCTGCAACGGTTTGAGGAAGCGTTGCGCTTCGGAATCCCGCACAACGTGCTTAACGCCAAGTTCCACGAGCAGGAAGCGCGGATCATCGCCGAAGCCGGGCGGCAGGCGGCGGTGACGATTGCGACCAACATGGCGGGACGCGGCGTCGATATTCTCCTCGGCGGGACACATTATAAAGACATCGAAGCCCTGGAAGGCGCGGAGCCGAAAGAGATCGACACGTCATACCGGCGTGGCGGCAAATACGGGCGCGTCGCCGAGATTCACGTCGTCGGCGCGAAAGACGCCGCCGACGAACCCGAACTGCTGGGACCGGCGGGCGCGGGCACCATCGCTATCGAATCCGAGTTGGAACCGCACGACATCGCCCGCGAGCGCGAGGCGGTCAAAGCCGTCGGCGGATTGTACATTCTGGGCACCGAGCGGCACGAGTCGCGCCGGATCGACAACCAGTTGCGCGGTCGCGCCGGACGGCAGGGCGACCCTGGCGCGTCGCACTTCAACGTCTCGCTGGAAGATTACCTGTGGCGCGTCTTCGGCGACCGCAACAAGGGCTTCCTGATGGACCAGTGGCGCGACGACGAGGCGGTACAGATGCCCTTCCTCGCCAAACTGATCGAGAACGCGCAAAAGAAGGTCGAGGCGCACAACTTCGACGCCCGTAAACACGTTCTCGAATACGACGACATCATGAACGTCCAGCGGGAAGTGATCTACCGCGAGCGGCGCAAGATTCTGGAAGGGACCGATCTGCGCGAAACCCTGCTCGGCTACCTGCACCAATCCGTGGACGAGGCAACGGTTCTATATCTCTCGGACACGGTTCCTTCCGAGGAGTGGGACCGCGCCGGACTGATCGAAAACCTGGGGCAACTGTTCCCGCTGATGAACTACGTTTCGACGGAAGACATCGATACGCTGGAAAAAACCGAGGTGCTGGCAAAACTGCACGAAGCGGCAGAGCAAGCCTACGCCGACAAGGAAACGGAAGTGGGCGAGGAGGAGATGCGCGACCTGGAGCGTCGCGTCGCCCAGCGTGTGATCGACCAGGGGTGGGTCGCGCACCTGTCGGACATGGACTATTTGCGCGAAGGGATCGGGTTGCGCGGCTACGGGCAGACCGACCCACTGGTGGCGTATAAGAAAGAAGCCCTGGACCTGTTCGAGCGGATGCAGGGCGGGATTCAGGGCGACATCGCGCGGCAGGTGTTCATGGCGCAGTCCGGCGGGATGCAGAACGATTCCATGTTCCAGATGTTCGGCAACAACGATTCGATAGACGAGGACACGCTCCGGCAGATCATCGCGCAGATGACCGCACAGGCGGGCATCACGGACGAGAACGGCGAGTTCATCCCGAACGAGGACGGGGAGGAGATCGGTGGTATCCCCGGCTACGCCCCGGTACAAACGGGACGACCCCAGCGCGTCCCGGTCGGCGCGATGCAACAAGGGCAACCGCAGATGCCGCCCGAAGTCGGTTCGCTCTTAGCGGCGGCGGCAAACGCGGCGCAGGAGAAGGCGAACGCCACCGACTTCTCGAACGCCCTGCCGGACGAACCGTGCCCGTGCGGGTCCGGCAAGCCGTTCAAGCGGTGCCACCGGAATCGTTAGTGGACAGTGTTCAGTGATCAGTGGTCAGTAGCTCGTTCGCCCGACACAACCGGATTGTGTCGGGCGAACGGGGTTTATGACGTGCTATAATTTTTTGAGCAAGGGGAAATTCCATGACACTGACTATCGAACTGCCAAAACTAATCGCCGACTATGTGACGACGTGGGACAGCGAGACGCTACGCAACATCGCCGTGGAAGCCGTGGTGCGACGCATACAGGACGACGCGATGAAGGAGATATTCGACGCGAACGGGGAATCTCTCGGTTTCTATGGTCCCGTATTGGAGGAGATTCCGATGGATGACGAAACTATCGCCGCCCTTAAAGAAGCCCGCGACGACCGAGACGCCGGGCGACACTACTCTACTGAGGAAATGGTCGCATCTTCTAACGCGGCACTCGAGGCGTGGCGGGTACAAAGGGGCAAAGCGTGAGCGAGCCGACGGACGAGCAACCCAGGCGATATGCGGTACGTTATTACCAACGTGCCACCCGAGATATTGATCAAATCACCGTAAGTTATGCCGACGCGACGGGCAACGAAGCCCGTGCCGCTTCCCTGAGAAACGGGATACGGGATGTGGCTTCATCGTTGAGCGAGAACCCGGAGGGGAATGCGGTCGCAGAAGTGGAAAGCGCGGCGTTCGGCTTCGCGGTACGTCGCGCCCGCTACCGGATGTCGAAAGGCGGTCAGATTTCCTACCACTTACTCTACTATGTCGTGGAGCAAAGCGCGGACGGCGATGTCGTTTTCATTATGCACGTGCGCCATGCGAACCGTGCCCCGCTAACGCCCGACGAAGCCAGCGAGATCAAGGTACAACAATAAGAATTACTTCGCAAACGCCCTGCCCGACGAACCGTGCCCGTGCGGGTCCGGCAAGCCGTTCAATCGGTGCCACCGGAATCGTTAGTGATCAGTGTTCAGTGATCAGTGGTCAGTAACTCGTTCGCCCGACACAATCCGTTTGTGTCGGGCGAACGGAGTTTATGGCGGGTTATAAACGCCCAAGTTGAAGGGTCGTGATTGTAAAACGCTAAAACCTACTTGCGGCGTCGCACGACAACCGCACCGACCAGTGCGAGTGCGGGCGACACAAGTGCGAGCGTTCCCGCCTACGGCACGACCACGGGCGTACTGTCGATGAGTTGAAACGCCACACCACCACCGTTGACGTTGAACTCGCCGTTCGGGGCATTCCGGACAAAACTGATTCCCGGTTTCTTAGAAATCGCCCACCCCCAAACGTCGTCCGTGTCCGCCGTGGTGTCGTTCACAATCTCCATGCCGTAGGCTCCGGCGACCACCGTGATCGGCGCGGTCAGCGTGGCTTCGTACTGGTATATATCGAAGCCAGAGCTGGTTGGACCGAGGTTCACGCGAATCGCGGAGTTGCCGACCGCGAACACTTCGTCGGTGCGCGGCGTGGCGTTGGGAATCCCCGCCGTGGTGTCGAAGAAGGAAATCGTGAACGCATCGGGCGCGGTGGGCGTGTCGGCGAAAGCGTAGGCACCGAACCAGCGCACCGTGTCGAACGTGGTGGTGGCGTTGAACGTGAAGTCCTCGGCAAGGAGCTGTGATGCGCCGGGGTCGCTGAACAACGTCCCTCCAGAATCGACGTTTCCGTTGTCGAAAACCACAGTTTGCGCGAACGTTGGCGTCGCGGGTAGCGCGGCGAGAAAAAAGAGCGCGACAAAAGCGGCGCGTCGGGCAAATGTTACTTCCATCATGAGAATCCCATCCACTAGCGCGGCGAACGTCGGGACGATAAATGTGATGTCGGTTTTCCGTCCGAGCGTGGTAATCGTAGTACTAAGGGTGCGGGCGCGTCAAATCGTGGCGAACGACATAGGGCGGTATAATCGGGGCATGATACTCACCGCGCAACAAATCTATTCCGAACAGGTACAACGCCTGTCGCTTGCCGAGCGGCTCCGGCTCGCCGCGCTCCTGCTGGACGACCTGCAAACCGCCTTGCCGCCCGTGTTGTCGCCCGAACCGACGCGTCCGCGCCCAAAACGCGGGAGTGGCAAGCACGACATCTCCTACATGGCGGACGATTTCGACGCGCCGCTCGACGATATGAAGGAGTACAGCGAGTGATTCTGCACCTCGATACACACAGTTTTTTGTGGTTCGTCTGGGACGACCCGCGCCTACCCGAATCGGTGTACGACGCTATCGAAGACCCTGCAAACCATGTCTGCGTCAGCATCGTCAGCCTGTGGGAAATCGCCCTGAAGAACAGTTTGAATGAGAGTCACGCGGTTGTTGTCGCCGGAACCTCACCCCCCCGCCCCCTCTCCTAAGCAGGGCTATTCAGTTATCCGAAAAATTGCCCGTTGCGCCGGGAACCTCACCCCCCACCCCCTCTCCTCCGAGGAGAGGGGGAGAAGCGGAAACGCAGTTTCCGCGAGCCAGAAGGGACACGCGGTAGCGAAACATTTCCGGCATCTTACTCCCCCTCTCCGGCACGGAGAGGGGGTTGGGGAGTGAGGTTTCGGGAGACTGCTATAACTGAATAGCCGTGTCTCCTAAGAAGGAGAGGGGGAGCCAGAGAGGGAACGTGGTAAACGTTTCGCCACCGGTGTCTTACTCCCCCTCTCCTTCTTAGGAGAG
>JAYULM010000410.1:0-8159 GCA_043763605.1 Armatimonadota bacterium
GGCGGGGCGGATGTGCGCGCGATCCAGGAACTGCTCGGGCACGCCCGCGTCTCGACCACGCAAATCTACACCCACGTTGACACCGACCGCCTGCGAACCGCCTACCGCGCCGCCCACCCCCGCGCGTGAGATTTTTGAACCGCCAAGACGCCAAGTTCGCCAAGAGTAAGAGGAGAGGGAGAAGGTTTTGAGGCTTCATGCTTCGCTCTCTCTCCGGCAGGCGAACCTGGCTCGGAAAGCCCCAAACTTTAAAACCTTCTCCCTCTCCTCTTACTCTTGGCGAACTTGGCGTCTTGGCGGTTCAAAAATCTTTAAAATGTTACGGGTGCGGGACCCGGAGCGTTTGTCGCTCTTTGGGGTGGTCTATGGTTACGGTCGCGCCGCCGGGGAAGATTACGGAGATTGACTCGACCTCGGTTTCGGTGCCCAGTCCGAAGTGCGCGACCGGCTCCATCTGGCAAAGGTAGCCCGAACCGGCGTCGATCACGCGCCGCTGAATCCGGGTGCGTGTTTGTAGAGTGACCACCGCGCCCCGTGCCGGGGCACCGCCTTTGGTCAGGGGCAGGACGCGCAAATAAGCGTTGTCGTTGGCGTCGGGTTTGTAGAGGGTGAGCGGCTGTGCGCCCTGTTCGCCGTGCGATACGAGCAGTTCCAGCCTGCCGTCGTCGTCGATGTCCGCGACCGCCGCGCCGGTGCCCAGATCGCCTGCCTCTTCCGCCTCGCCGATGGAAACGCGTTGCCACTCGCCGTTACGCCAAGCGAAAAGCCGGTTGCGCTCCCCGATATTGTTGAAGAAAATCTCCTCGTAGCCGTCGTTGTCGAAGTCGGCGGCGATCACGGTACGGACCGTGGACGGGCGCGCCATTTCCGCTGTCGCGCCGTCCATGAACCCGCCCAGAAGCGTTTGCAGGAACAGGCGGTGTTCGCCCTGCCAGTTGCCGACGCAAAGATCGAACTTGCCGTTGTTGTCGGCGTCGAAGGCTGCGATTCCGCGTCCGTTCTCATGCGGGTCGGCGAGTCCCAACGCTTCCGCCTGATCAGTGTAGGTGCCATCGCCGTCGTTGACGAACAGGAAGTTCGCCCCGTTCTCGTTCGCGGCGAAAATGTCCATTGTGCCCGGCGGGGAGATAAGGGGAAGAGAAACCAGTGCCCGCCCGCCGGTAATGAGCGCGATTCCGGCGTCCTCAGCCGCGTCGTGCAACTCGTCCAAACCGTTGGTTTCGTACAAGCGGAACGGTCCCCCGTAATTGGCGACCACGAAACTGTACCGCCCGGTCCCGAATCGGTCCGTCGCGCAGACGGAACGACCGGCGACCAGATTCACGCTGTGATGATTCGCGGGACTCGTGAACAGGTCGTGCCACGTCCCGCCCCGGAACGCGAACAGGTTGTCGCCGAATTTCTTCGCGCCCAGAAACGTGTCCGTGTTGAGGATATAGATCTCCTCGCGGCCGTCGCCGTCCATGTCTGCCGCCGCGACACCAATCGCCTGCCGGTTCGATGCGGCAAGGAGGGGATCGTAGCGGTCTACGAGGCGGTCGCCGTCCCACGCGAGAACCCGGTTCGGGAAGCCGAAACCCGCGACGAAAAACTCGAAGCGACCGTCTCCATCAACGTCGGACACGGCGACGCCGTAGCCGAGCATGGGCGGGTTATAAACAAACAGGTCGCTGACATCGGTGAACATTACCTGATCAGTGTACCCGACGCCAGAAAAAAATAGAAAGTAAGTAGGATATATTCGCCGATACCTTATAGGGAGCCGGTACGAATACTGTTGCTACCACGAATCGTGGTCTCAGGACACGCCCGCCCCAAAATCTTCGTCAGGAAAATCATCATGTCACGCACATCCCTTTTATCGCTCACAGTCATGCTCGCCGCTCTCTGTGCGGCGGTTCCAACCGCACAGGCGCAAACCCCTTTCACGAATGAAGCGGCGTTCAATGCGGCGGCGACGACCACGCAAACCTTCGGTTTCGAGAACATCGCCCCGTCGGGAAGTTTCGCCACGAATCCCAACCTGGTGCCGCTCACCGTTTCAGTTGAAGGAGGTAGCGACCCCAACGTTCGCGTTTTTGACAGTGTCGGGGAAAGCGACCGGTTCAGTATCAACGGCACCGACTCGCTGGTCGCCGGGGCTGTCGGGGGCTTTTCCCCCCCCACGGTGACGATCCAGTTCGGAAGCAAGGTTTCCGCCTTCGGGACTCAGATCCGGTTAGTCAACCTTTTCGGAGGCACAGCGCAAACCAACTTCGTTTTCGCCCAACTGTTCGATGGTAGCACCCCCGTCGGCAACAGCTTTTTCGCCAACCCGTTCCCGACCGGATTTCTCGGGGTCGTATCGGGCAATTCTTTCGACCGTATTTCTCTGACTACGGGCAACAATAACGGTGCCCCGTACCAGGTGTTCGACAACGTTCGGGTCCGGGCGTTCGCCGTCGTGCCGGAAGCGGGTGCCGCCACCCTTTTTCTAACCACATTGCCCTGCGTTGGTTTAGTCGCGCTACGCCGCAAAAGACGTAACGGGTAGCCCCCGCTAATCCACTGCGTCCCGGTTGCCCAGTCGTGCGATCCGGGGCGCACCTAACGCGGTTGCATCCCACGCCATCCGGTACGGAACACCGGGGAGCAGATCGAAACAGTTGTCGGAAACCGCCGCGTCGCCGTCCGCGTCCAGGCAAACGCCCCAGCAGAACACATCACTCCGCAGGGTCAGGGTGCCGTCTTCCTGAGTCATCTCTATCACCGGGTCACGCACGAGATCCATCTCGTGGAACCGGGCGAACAAAGCGCGATGCTGTGCGACGATAGCCCCGTTTTCGTCATACAGCACGGCGAAGTACAACTGTCCGGGGAGTGCCGTCATGCCGTAGTTTTCCAGAAGCGTTCTGCCGTTCGCCGGGATCGTCAGTGACTCGCGTTCAATTTCCACGTGACCCGTGCCGTCCGGGTTGCACCAGGCGAGCAGACTGCTCCCAACGAAGTCGGCCGCAGTATCGTTGACGCCGTACACGGAAAGTTGCCCGTTCTCCTCCGCCGCGACGATGACCGTCACCGGCGCGAACGCACGGCGCACGGGATGGTACGCCAACTTCTTGCGCCGGTAGTAGTCCACGATGGTCCAGCCGTGCGTCGCGGGCCACGAGTCGTTGAACATCCAGAAGATCGCTGCGGACGAGTCCCACATCCGGCGACGGTAGTTCGTGATATACTCGGCGATGCCTTCCGCCTGTAGCAAGCCGGACACGAACGCGTACCGCTCGTAATCCAGCGTGAGCGGGTCCAGTCCGGTCCACAGTTGCACAGTCTGGTAGGCGTGTCCGAGGCTTCCCGGCGCGGAATCGTTGATCGCGAACGGGTTGTCATGATGCTCCCACGACGGCGAAAGCAAATGCCGCTGGTTCTCCGGGAGGAAGTCGCGCAGGGTCGCGGGTGTCGAACAGCCTAAGACGCCGCCCTCGTTCGGGAATCGGTCGGTGTGTGTCCGGTAGGTCCACCAGTCCGCGCCGCCGCTCGTGCCGAGCGAAACCGTCCACGGGTGCTGGTCGCCCTGCGACGGCTCGCGCGGCGAAACCGTCCGGTCCGGCGAGAACGGCGACGAGATCCAGTAGAAAACGTGCGCGGCTTCGGCGGCGGCGATACGCGGCAACTCTTTATGAAATAGGGCGTAGTGCGGCGCGAGTCGCTTCGTTTTCTGCCAGCCCCAGTGCCAGTCGCCTTCCTCGATCTCGTTATTCCCGCACCAGACGACGAGCGACGGATGGTGCGCCATCTCGCGCATCGCCCAGGTGACCTCGGTTTCGACTTCCGCGACGAATGTCGGGTCGTCGCCGGGATATTTGGAGCAGGCGAAAAGTAAATCGTGCCAGATCAGCATCCCTTTCCGGTCGCAATACTCCAGAAGGGCGGGATCGGCGTACAAACCTCCGCCCCAGACGCGGAGCATGTTGAAGTTGGCTTCCACGGCGAGATCGACCAGTTCGCGATACCGCTCCGGCGTCACGGACCCATATAGCATGTCGGCGGGGACCCAGTTGCCGCCTTTGCAGAACACCGGGCGGTCATTGACGCGCAAAGTGAAGAAGGAGCCTTTCTCCGGGTGCGGCGACTGGTCCACTTCGACTTTACGAAACCCGACGTGGTGTGTCTGCGCATTGGAATTTTCGTGGCAGGTAAGACAAGTGACGACGGGATAGCAATACGCTTCACCGTGTCCGATGGGATACCACAGGCGCGGGTTCGCCACAGGGACGGTGATCGTTTGTTCGGAGTCGCCGGGCGGTAGGGAGACCACATTCGAGTGCCCTGCCCCGTGCATATCCTCACCCGGCAGAACGACGCGCATGTAGAGTTCGGCTTCGACCGACTCCGAACCAGGATTGTGGGCGTATACCGTCGCCGTGACGGTGCCGCTCTGTGGGTCGTCCGAAAGCAACGCGATGACTTTGACCTGCGTTGCTCGTGGCGCGTCGCCGTACTCGATTCGCACGTCGCCGAAAATGCCGACGTTCTGCAAGCGACTCTGCCAGTCCCAACCGCCCTGCCACTGCCCTTTGCGGTGCCAATGTCGTTTGGTAAGTAGCGATAGGGGCGACGGGCGGTACTCCGCGCCGGGTTTGTCCGCCGCGTCGAACACGCCCGATTCCAATAGCACCGCGATCTGGTTCTCCCCGGGAAGCAATTTTCCCGTCACATTGAACCGCGCCGGGCGATGCGCGTTCGCGTGTCGCCCGATCTCGACTCCGTTGAGGTATACGGCGGCGATCATCTCCATTTTGTCGAAAACGAGCGTGGCGGGAGTCATCGCAGTCAGCGAATCCGGCACGACGAACGTCCGTCGGTAGCACAACCATTGTTCCTCGACCCAACGCGCTTTAAGCGAGTTTAAACCGGTCCGGGGATCGTCCAGCAAGCCGTGCGTCATCAGCGTCTCGTGAACGCCGCCAGGAACGGTCGCCGCAAGGTTCAGGCGACCGGGAAGCGTCGGCGCGGTCAGGTAATGCGGGAAGTCGTCGGTCATGGCGAGGTTCCATTCGCCAGCGAGGAAAATAGTTTCGTGCGTCATCGTGCGATACGATTCCGCAAGCAAAGCGAATAATCCTGCTGTTGCAAAGCGGTCCGGCGCGAGTGCTGGGGCGGTTAGCTTTCGGACGCTGAAGGGTTCCGGTGTAAGCACTTCGTGCTGTAGACGCTTCGCGTCGCCGCGCGTACGATTCGTCACCGGCGACGCGAAGCGTCTACAGCACGAAGTGCTTACACCGGAACCCTTCAGCGTCCGAAAGCGGAGCTATGACCGACTATAACCGTGGTCGCGCAACACGTCTCAAACTTGAAGCCGGTATTCGCTGTAGAATCGGTCACGCCCGGCATGTTGCGCGTCCTTGTGAGGGGAGTATTCGCGCCAGGCGTCGACGGCCTCCTCAGACGCAAACTCGGCGAGTGTCACGCGTTCGCCGTCACTCGCTTTAAACGTCTTGAACGCGAGAATTCCGGGTTGAGATTTTACGAGTGCGGCTATCTCGCTCGCTACTTTGCCATATTAGTCGGCGTGATCGGGATCGAGACGGGAACCGAACACGACAAGAACACTAATTGTTCACCGTCTTCCTACAGTCTGTACCGTAACTTCGTTTTCGATCTCCAGTCGGTTCCAGCGGTTGCCAACTGTTTCAGTGATGCTCGCGGGTTGGAACAGGGTGTCCAGACCGCGCTCCGCGACCTCGACCGCGCGGCGTCCCGCCTCCGATTTTTTGACCGTTTCCTGATATTCCGCCTCGGGGTCGGAATCCGCGACGATACCGCCGCCCGCCTGGACATGCGCGACGCCGTCCTTGATCAGCACAGTGCGGATCGTGATCGCCGCATCTAAATTGCCATTCAACGAGAAATAGCCAATCGCGCCCCCGTAAGTACCGCGCCGCGTTGGCTCTAATTCCTCGATGATCTGCATCGCCCGAACTTTCGGCGCACCGCTCAGTGTACCCGCAGGGAACGTGGCACGGAGCACGTCGAACGGCGTCTTGTCGGGAAACAGTTTGCCGGAAACGTTGGAAACGATGTGCATCACGTGACTATATTTCTCGATTACCATCAACTCGTCCACGTGAACCGTTCCGTACTGCGAGACCCGCCCGACATCATTGCGCCCGAGATCGACCAGCATGATGTGCTCGGCGCGTTCCTTTTCGTCGGCTAAAAGTTCGGCAGTAAGCGCGGCATCCTCAACCGGCGTTTTTCCGCGCGGTCGCGTCCCGGCAATGGGGCGCACCGTGACCGTCCCGTCCTCGACCGTGCAAAGAATCTCCGGCGACGCGCCGACGAGGGTAACGCCGGAATCCAGCGCGAGATAATACATATACGGCGAAGGGTTCAGCGAACGTAGTGCCCGGTATACGTCGAATGAATCGGCTTGCACCGGACGCGAGAACCGTTGTGCGAGCACGACCTGGAAAACGTCACCCGCCGCGATGTACTCTTTTCCGGCGAGGACCATTTCGCGGTAGGTGTCGGGCGTCATGTTGGAGCGGAAGTCGGCGGAATCCCCCCTATCCCCCAACCCCTTTCCCCCCTCGGAAGGAGAGAAAGGGGAGCCGGAGTGGGCTACCGGTAGCGAAGCGTCCCCGGTGTCTGGCTCCCCTTTCTCCCCTTCCGAGGGGGGAAAGGGGTTGGGGGATAGGGGGGACGACAACGAGGCACTCAATAATGCCAGCAACCCGTCCGCCCGCGCGGTCGCGTCGTTGTACGCGGCGTCGATGTCCGCGCCCGACGCGACGAAGGCGTTAGCGAGTGCCTTCAGGCGGTGGCGGACATGATCGAAGATGGCGAGTGTGTCGGCGAAAAGAAGATGTACGTCGTCCACGCCGAGATCATCCACGGTGTCGTCGCCGACCGGTTCCAGAAAGCGCACCCAGTCGTAGCCGATATAGCCGACCGCGCCGCCGACGAAGCGGGGCAGATCGGGCAGGGCGACGTAGTGGATTCCGTTCAGGTATCGCTCCAGCACGTAGAGCGGGTCTGCATCCTCGGGAAGTGTTTCGGTGCGAGTCACGCCGTTCTCGGAAATAGTGACGGCACGTCCCTTGCTCCGGAACGTCGTGCGCGGCTCGGCACCGAGGAATGAGTACCGACCCAACTGCTCCCCGCCCTCGACCGACTCTAAGAGAAAGGCGTTCGGGCGGTGGGCGATGCGGCGGAAGGCGGAAACTGGCGTTTCCATGTCCGCGAGCGTGTCGCGCCACACGGGTACGGCGACCGTCTTATTGCCCGACGATTTGCGGGCGGTTTCCACCAGTTTGCGAAACGTTTCGCGGTCGGGCGTGTGCGTGATCGGCGGGAGTTCGGGGGCGAGGGCGGCGGGGTCGGTTTCCATAGACTTTTCCGGTTCCAATTTTACCACGCAATCGGCTCCTCGATAGAAACAGCCCCCGCCAATCAACGACCGGCGAGGGCTTGTCGGAACAGTACCCGGGCTTAGTTCGTGTTAAAAACTATATTCGTAGTGCTACCCACCTTGCCACTACCACCCTTGATAAACCACCCTGTCAGCCAGCCCGCCAGTAAAACAGTAGCGACGCGCGGGTCACTGCCGTATCGGGTAGCCTTCGCGTTCACTGTCATGACTTTCCCGTCCGCTAACGTAACATTTTCCAGGCTGACTTCCGTTTTCCCCGGACCGCCCCACATGATCGGACTCTTGTATTGAATTACCTTCCCCATCCCTGTGGAGCCTTTCGGGATCAAAATCGTCCCCGATTTGTCACGCACATCCTCGGTAATTTCGTAAGGGACTTCGACATTACCGTCCTTGATGTCTTTGGTGATCCGCGCAGGGATTTTCATATCGGCCGGGACATCCGCCGCAAAAGCAATGGCGGGGGAGAGTAACGCGATGGCGAGACCAGCACAGATAAGCGAGCGAAACTTCATAGAAATAACTCCGTACAAACATAGGGGATTTGATTGCGCGTCGAATCATCGAAAGACGCAGATTAAAAGGGAGCATCGCCTCGGGTAGAGGGAGCAACCAAGTAATTATAGACGATTAATCTTACAATTGCAATATAGTCTTCGGCAAAAGTATTGCTGGTGAGGTATCCTTTCAGGCATGAAGCCACTCTCCCTCGACCTACGCCAACGCATTGTAGATGCACTCGACA
>JAYULM010000411.1:0-8141 GCA_043763605.1 Armatimonadota bacterium
CACACGGAGTGTGAAACCGGAAACCCGAAATTCGCGGGAAAACAGCAAGTGCTAACTCGGCTCGCGAAACAGAAAAGAGCACCGCAGGTACACCGATCCAACGTGTGGTTGGCGCCGTCCGCGTAGGACAAAAAAGAAGGAGAAATCAACGGGCACAGCGAAACGGGTATCATCAACCCTGTTTCGTTGAAAGAAACCGTTTCGATGCCGGAAACCAAGTCTGACCGTTCGTTGCCCGCTGATCCCGTTGCGCAAGCCGCGCTGGTTCGTGCCATCATGGGTCGGCAAGCCGCCCTCAGCCTGCGTGTCGCCGCCGTGTTCCTGATCCTCATCTTCGGACTGCCGGTCGTCAACTGGCTTCTGCCCGACCTCGCCGGGACGCGTGTCGGTGGGTTCACCCTCACATGGCTCTTCCTCGGCGTATTGTTCTATCCGCTGACCTGGGTATTGAGCGGCTACTTCGTACGCGAGTCCGACCGCCTCGAAGCCGAAATCGTCACCGGGTATCGAGCCGACGATCTCCACAGCACGACTTGAATCCCACGGGGACGGCGGGCGACCAATCTGCGGTAATTTGCGCCGTCCAAAAAAATCGGATGGCGCGGGTTACAAATCGGCGTGAACGGGTATCCCTTCCGCGTAGGGGAGGGTTGAACCGATCCGCCCCATAGAACTTCAGGTTTGTTTATCCAATCTGTCACGGCATTTTTTGGCGTAGCCCTGTCTTCTGTGGTTTGCAAAGCGTGAGCCTTCTGTGCTTACGGGAGGTGCTCATTGCGTTTTTACCACTTGTTGAGTTTGTTAAGCATCACGATTATTATAGGCGGTTGCGGCGGCAGTTCCTCTCCGATGCTATCCCCAACGACATCTTCCCCGGCTACAGCACCGGAGCCGGAGTTCGCCGCCGCGCCTACGCCTGTCCCCGATTCTGGACCCACCACCTCCCCCCCGAAACTCGTTGCCGCCAACACGGGGACCGTCGCGCGCACCATTCCCCGCGTAAAGTTGCTCTGGGGGGAGCGCGGACGGTCTACCGGCGGGCTTTCCTCCGCATTATCGGCGCGCATTACTTTCCCGGGCGGGACAGAGGTTGGGGGCGACGTATCCTGGACGGTGAACCGTGCCGCTTCTCCGGGCGCGTACGCCGAAACGTATCCGGCTCCAAACACGGTTCCCGTGGGCGACCGTGAGATCCGCGTCGAGTTCTTTTCGGGGGCGGACGCGGGCGGGGAGCAGGTCGGGGAGGCGCAGGCCGTGTTCCCTCTTGGCGACAGCGGCGCGGTCCCCGGTATCTCAACGGTCGGCTCCGTCGCCGCCGTATGCATCCTGCCGGATCAGACCGTGTTCGTCGGTCAACCGACCGACCTGGTTTGGACCGCGACCAATGCGCGCGGCGAAGTATTGGCGGTATCGCCCGGTTCGGCGCGGTTCGCGGTCGGGTCGGGCGAGACGTTCCTGCGTATCGCCGACGGGCGAGCGAGTGGGTTGCGGCCTGGCTCGGCGGTGGTCCGGGCGAATGTGGATGCAGCGGAGAGCGACCCGGCAACGGTGCACGTTTCCTCTCGCGCGGCGGTTGTCGTCTCCCCCGCGTCCGCGACCCTGGGACCGGACATCGCGTTACCGCTTTCCGCCCGCGTGGATGATGCCCCGGACGCCTCCGTAATCTGGTCCGTGACTGGCGGGGATGCGGCGGGCACCGTGACTGCCGACGGGGTGTACTCCGCCCCCCCGACCCCGGGCGTATATACCGTGATCGCGACCAGCGTTTATGACGTGGAAAAATCGGCAACCGTTACCGTCACCGTCGCCTTCGGCGGCGTTTCCGTCGAAATCGAATAGTCGAATCGATGCAATCATAGGAGCACGCATGAACCGAACCGAAATTTCCCGGATCGCCGCCGTCCTCGGCACGTTCTTTCTCTTGCCTACACTGCCCTATATCCTGACCGGGTGCGGCGGGTCGGGGCGGTCTGCTGCGGCTGCGGTCCCCGTCTCCGGGAGCACGCGGTTCACCGTGCGCTGGCCCGTTTCGAGTCGCCTCGTCCCTGCCGCGTCGCAAAGCATCCGGGTTTCTGTGTACCGGGATAACATTTTGCTCGGAGAGAAACTCCTGGTCCGACCGACGGCGGGAGGGGTGACATCCGCCCTTCTGGAAAGACTGCCGGTCGGCGGTGCCACCGTGCGTGGCGTGGCGTTCCCCGCCGCCGACGGCACCGGGGCGGCGCAGGCGAGCGCGGATACCGCCGTCGAAATCCGCGCCGGGGAGATCGCCCCGGTCCGGATGACGCTCGCCAGCACTATCGCGGAGATGCAGGTCGCGCCGCTCTCCGCGCGACTGCGTGCCGGGGAGTCGGTCCGCTTATCAACGACAGCGCGGAACGCCGACGGGGAGACGGTGCTTACCGACTCCGGTGCCATCACCTGGTCCTCGTCGGACGGCGGGGTCGCCGGGGTGGACACCACCGGGAACGTTTCCGGTGTCGCGCCGGGGTCGGTGACGATCCGCGCGACCGAGACCGAGTCGGGAAAATTCGGCGAACGGACACTCAGAATCTTCCCGGGTCCTACGAAAAATAGCGACATACCGGGACTCGCCCTGCGACTCCGATCCGCCGACGCCAAAGGTGTTGCCCTGACCGCGTGGGCAGACGCTTCCGGCAATGGCAAGGACGTAAACTCCTTCGGTACAGACGTGACGATCCTGCCGGACGCCTTCGGCAAAGGCATCCCCGGCGTCAACATCGGCGAGAGCGGGTTGGGGTTCGCGACCGTGGAAGACATTCGCACGATCTATGTCGTGGTCAAAGGCGGGAGTAACTACGCCGGGATCAACAACTGGGGACCGGTCGTCGGTCAGTGTGAGGTTTCGCGCGGGCGTGCTTTCATGGGCGAGTTTCACGGACTCCCCGGCGCGGTGCGTTACATCAGTGCCGAGCCGCGCACATTCGCCGACGGGGCTTACCTGACGCGAACCTGGCAGAATGGGCAGCCGACTCTGGAGAACGCGCTCAACGTGTCGCCGAATGAAGTCACGTTGCTAACCCTGGAACTTCCCACCGGGTATCCGTTCGACTCGCTGGCGCGCGACTACAACAACTTTATGCACGGCGGGCGATGGACATACGGAGAGGTCATTCTTTCTAACGCGGTTCACACACAGGCGCAACGGGAGACGATCCAGAGTGCCCTGATGGCGGACTACAACATCGACCCGGACGCCCCCCTGCACCACCTCGTCGTGGAAATGGGCGACTCCATCGGCTTTGGATACTGGGGTCGCATCCAGTCCAGCCGTCTCGCCGCGAAACTTAACGGCGAGCGGCTGGCGGCGGGGCGACCGATTGAGTGGGACACTGCGTCCGTCGGGTATCCGGGCAAGACAGTATTTATCGAGGGGGCTGGGAAAGCGTCACACCGGGCGATGATGGCGCGCGTGTTTTCGGCGAACCGCGCCCGAAAAATCTACCTGGGGTCGAAAGGTACCAACGACATCGGGAGTTACAGTACCGCATCTGTACGAACCGCCGCCCAGACCATCGACGCCATCGCGGACGAGATAGCGGCGGCGCGGGCGGCGGGTGCGACCCATGCGATCTACCGCACCCTGCTGGATCGGGGCGCGTACGGCGGGCAGATCACCGGGACCGCCTTTCCCGGTGGCACGGAGCAGGAGCGCAAGCAAGCCGAATTCGACGCAAAGCGCGAAACTGTCAACGCGTTCCTGCGGGCGAAGATTTTCCCGTCCGGTCACGACCTCGCGGGGCAGACGTTCCTCGACGCGGTTTCCGATGCCGGGGCGCAAACGATGGCGTTCGGCGTCACAGTCGCGGACGGTTCTGTGCTCCGCGCGGGGGACCGGAATCCCGTCGGGCTAAACGGCGCGTCCGGCACCGAGGGGATGTACAAATACTGGGCAGGCGCCTACGATCAGCGCGGCACGTCCGCGACGGAACGAAACGACCGCATTCACCCGTCCGACCTCGGCGCGGACATCCTGACGGCAAGTGACCACGCCGCTCTGCGCGCCGTGTTCGGCATCCCCTAACGCGGCGGGTCGTGCTTCATCCGACATCCGGTGCCGCGACCCGCTTTGAGTTTTTGCGTTTTTGCCGTCGTGCAGGAATCGTGGCGTCCGCTGGCGAACGAGGTTTCTTAATCCCGTTCCGACGAAGGAAGCCGTTCCGATGCCAGACACCACAGCCGAACCCGTTCCCGCGCCCGGGGGAGACGAATGACGCTCATCCCCTTGTTCGCCGTCATCCTGATCACGCTCGCCACCATCGGCATGGGCGTCTACGCCACGCGGCAAGCAAAATCCGCGTCCGACTTTTTCGTCGCCGGTCGCTCGGTCGGGGTCGGGCTGAACGCCGCCGCAATCTCCGGCGAGTACCTTTCCGCCGCGTCATTCATGGGCATCGCGGGCTTGGTGATGAAAAACGGATACGACGCGCTCTGGTACCCGGTCGGGTACGCCGCCGGGTACCTGTTCCTGCTCTTGTTCATCGCCGGACCGCTCCGCCGCTTCGGAGCCTACACCATCCCCGACTTCGCCGAAGGGCGGTTCGACTCGCCTACATTCCGCAAGGTCGCCGTGCTGTTCGTTCTGTGCATCGGCTTCTTCTACACGATGCCGCAGATGAAAGGGGCGGGCTTGACGATGAGTACGATCATGGGCTGGCCCTATTTCGTCGGCATCGTGATTGTCGGCGCAGTGATCACGTTTAACGTCGCGCTCGGCGGCATGAAGGGCATCACGCTGGTACAAGCGTTCCAGTACTGGGCGAAGGCATTCGCCATAGCGGTCCCCTTTTTCGTGATCGCGTCGCTCTACGGCGGCTACGACAAGGCGGTCGGCAACAACGCCGACGCGCCGAAACAGGCTCCGAAGTTCGCGAAAGAGACGAAAATCAAATTCGTCGGCAAAGACAAGGCACCGGCAAACAGCGTTACATTCTCATCTCTGAGCGATACACCGATCTATTTCAAAACCGGTGCAGATATAGACCGGGTGTCCTACGGGCGAAAGTCCCTTCCGGACGAAAGCCCTATTCGTTCGTGGGCGTTTCTTCCGCCCCTCGATAATACTCAGGCAGCAACGGAGCGGGATGCTCTCCTCACCGACTTACAAGCGAAGCGCGGGAAGATCGAAACGGGTGAGGAAGCCAGCGAACTTTTATCCGAAGCAATGTCCGCGACTGTTCCGATGGTCAATGCGCAAGACACCCCCAATGGAAGTCTCATAATTCCCGCAAACACTTGGGTTGTTGTATGGTCGGGTGCCTTGGTGCAGAATGCGAAAAGTTTAGAAGCTATTCGAGACGAAGCAGGTAAAGCGGTTCGCTCGCCAGTTAAATTGGAGTTCGCGAAAGCAACTACGGGTGTTATGGAATCCGGTTCCTACGTCCCGAACGCGCCCGCGAACAAGAAATGGCTCGAACCTTACGGGACGCTCACCGGCAAGCACGGCTACCCGCTCCTGTACACCTACTCGCTGATCATCGCGCTCGTCTGCGGGACGGCGGGTCTGCCGCACATCCTGGTCCGCTTCTATACCAACCCGGACGGTCGCTCGGCGAAGCGCACGACGTTCTGGGTGATGGTGTTGCTCGGCGTGTTCTACGTATTTACGCCGATGTGGGGCGCGCTCGGGCGCGAACTGCTTCCCGCGCTTTACGCGAACAACAAGACCGACGCGGTCGTGATCCAGTTGCCGCGCATTCTGGAGAACAAACTGCTCGGCGAAATCCTCGCGGGTATCACGTCGGCGGGGGCGTTCGCGGCGTTCATGTCCACGTTCAGCGGGCTTCTGGTTTCCATGAGCGGCGCGCTCGCGCACGACATCTACGGCAAGATGATCAAGCCGACCGCCTCCACGGAAGAGCGATTGACCGCGTTCAAAGTCGCCGCCGTGGTGTTCGGGATCATCTCGATGGGACTCGGATTGCTCGTGGAATCGTTCGATATTACCCTGCTCGTCGGGTGGGCGTTCGCCATCGCGGCGGCGTCCTACTTCCCGCTCCTGCTCCTCGGGGCGTGGTGGCGCGGGCTGACCCGTTACGGGGCGGCGGCGGGCATGCTCCTCGGCGGCACCATGTCCTTGTTCGCGATCATCACGTTCATGGGAATCGAAAAGAAGTGGCTCCCACTCGAAGTCTCCCCACTGACGAAAGCCCTGCTCGAACAACCGGCGATCTGGGGCGTACCGTTTTCATTGATCGTGATGTACGTGGTCTCGCTGGCAACCGCGAAAAGCCTCCCGAACGACTTGAACGAGAAGATGCTCCGCCTCCACGCGCCGGAAGAGATGGGGATCTCGAAGAACTACGTGGAGTAATTTCGTAGGACCTCACCCCCCAACCCCCTCTCCGTGCCGGAGAGGGGGAGAAAGACACCGGAGATGTTACGTGTTCGCGTCTCCTTTGGCTCCCCCTCTCCGGCACGGAGAGGGGGTTGGGGGGTGAGGTCCTACGAAACTATTTTCGCCCACGATTCCGTTTTGGAGTAGTCAACACCGTTTTCACGGGGGATAATGAAGCCATGACCAATCGCACCGTCGCCCTACTCACTATGATTTCCGCCCTTTCTTTTTCTTGCGTCCATGCCGATGAGCCGAAAACCGGCAACGCCCCCAAGTCCGAACCCGCGCCCGTTATCGGCGATGCCATCAACCCGGCGTGGGCGAAACCCGCCCCGGCTAAGGATGCCGACCTGTTGGGGCGCGGTATCCAACGCACGATGCGCCTTCTGGCAACCAGTACGGCGAAAAAGCGCAACCATGTCCGAATCTTATTTTACGGGCAGTCGATCACCGAGCAACAGTGGTCGAATCAGGTCGCGGACGACCTGCGCCGCCGCTTTCCCCACGCGGATCTGGAGATCGAGAACCGCGCCATCGGCGGGTTTTCGTCGCAGGTTTTGATCCGCCCCGCCGAGCATGACGTTTACCCGTTCAACCCGGACCTGGTGATTTTCCACGTCTACGGGTCGCACACGGATTACGAGGAGATTATCAAGCGAATCCGTGGTCGGACGACCGCCGAGGTGTTGCTACAGCGCGATCACCTCGGGGCGGGCGGTTATGACCCCTCCGCGAATTTCGAGAACAAGAAACCGGGGTGGTGGGACAACTTCATGAACGACGAAGTCGTGCCCCGCGTGGCGAAAGAGTACGGCACCGGTCTCGCGGACGTGCGCGGTGAGTGGATTCGCTACCTGGAATTGCATAAACTGAAACCCCAAGCACTGCTCAGCGACGGCGTCCACCTGAACGAGTACGGTTGCTATGTGATGGCACAGATCGTCCAGCAGTCGCTCGTCTATCGCCCGGAACTGGCAGGAACCGCCGACAAGACGGTGCGCGATTACGTCCCCGGGAAGGACGCGGTCTGGACAAAGAACCGCCTCGTGATGGAGTTTACCGGCAACCGCGTGGAGTTGTTGCCTTCCGCCGTCGCTGCTTCCGGCACTAAGGGTGGGACGGTGCGCGTCCTTGTGGACGGCAAGCCCGCATCGACGCTCCCCGACTGCTACGCTTTCACGCGCCCCGCCCCGAACCCGTGGGCCTCGCCGCTCTCGCTGTCGCGCGTCGATAGCACGACTCCCTTAGCCGCCGAGGATTGGATCATGAAGGTGACCGAAGTCCAGGGAGACGACCCGAAGACGGCGACCTGGACATACTCGGTTTCCGGTTCCAAGACAGGCGCGGATGGCTCCGGAAAAAGTGACGCCGTGTTTACGTCGCGTTCGGGACGGATCAGAATCGAGCCGGAATCGTTTTTTCGGGGGTTCTCACCCGCGCTCAGTGTGGGGCACACAATCACGTGGCGTTCGTATCTGCTGGGCACCGACGTTTATACCGCGACCAAGCCCGCCGAACCCACGAAGGAAAACGCGGTCCTGCTCGCAGGCGGCTTGACGAACGGCAAGCATACCTTGGAGTTGATCGCGGACGGCGCGAAACCGCCCGCGATCACCGCACTCCGGGTATACCAACCGGTATACGGGCGTTTGTGAGGGTGCGGACGGTAAAACACCCCGGTCTGAAGACCTTATCGTTACCCACATTTCTTGGTCTGGCTGTTGCCTCGCCATTGCTGGATAATGCGGCATGGCAACGAACGATTTTACGGATTGGGCAGAGC
>JAYULM010000412.1:0-8078 GCA_043763605.1 Armatimonadota bacterium
GTCGCGAACGCCAGAGGCACCTCACAGGGCAACGTAGAGGGGCAAAATTCAGATAAATGCCCCAAGTCTATGGCATCTTATTTCGCATCAGGTCTTTAGTATTGATGTAACCTGTAGCCCGGAGAAACGAACCATGACTGTAACCCTGCCCGATAATTGGAAGATCGCGCTATCCGCCGAAACCGAAAAACCGTATTTCGCCGAACTCGCTGCTTTCGTGGACGCGGAACGCGCCGAACACACGGTTTTCCCGCCCGATGCGGATGTGTTCAACGCGCTGACGTTGACTACGCTCGCGACCGTCAAAGTCTTCATTTTAGGGCAGGACCCGTACCACGACTATAATCAGGCGCACGGGCTGGCGTTTTCGGTGCGCCCCGGGATCAAACCGCCGCCGTCGCTTCGCAACATGATGAAAGAACTCCGGGAAGATCTCGGCATCGAAACGGCGAAGGATAACGGGTATCTGGTACCCTGGGCGGAGCAGGGGGTGTTGCTCCTGAACACGGTGCTCACCGTCCGCGCCCATCAACCGGCGTCGCACAAGGGAAAGGGCTGGGAAACGTTCACCGACGCCGTGATTCGCACGGTCTCGGAGAAAACGGAGCCGGTCGTGTTCGTACTCTGGGGGGGGCACGCGCAGAAGAAGCGCGCCCTGATCGAAGAGACCCGTCACACCGTCATCGCATCCGCGCATCCGTCTCCGCTTTCCGTGAACGCCGGGTTTTTCGGTAGCAAGCCGTATAGCCGAATCAACGCCGCGCTGGAATCCGTTGGAAAGACGCCGATAGACTGGAATCTGTAAAAACGAACGTGGCACTCTGTCATTCGCTGAAAGCGCGGAGGGTGGATACCCCGGTGCTTGCACCGTTCCGGCTGGAAGCGTCTGCGACTCTCTCGGGAGGCGTAGTTTAGTTGGCGACTCTCGGGTCGCCGTCCGGTAGATACCTCGGGGCTTGCCCCGAAGAGTTTCATTTTATGAATTCTGTGTTATAGTGGTTTAACTTCGTAGCATAGGAAGCATTTTGTATCCGTTCTTATCGAAAATACGATTGCATGGAAGATGAAAACTTGTTTCCGCCGCTTCGCTGTTGAAGGTAATGACAACGAACGCATCTCCCATCCGGAGGCGTTGAGAGGTACTGCGCGATGATTTTTTCTCCCCGTTCATCCATCGTCAGAAGACTAACTTCTGGCATCTGTCTCGGTCTGGTGACCCTTGCAATGTCGGTTTCGCAAGCAATCGCCGCTCCCTACGTTTTCGCGCCGTTCGATGTGACGGCTACGTTCGACGTAGACGAATTCGTGCTGGCTCCCACGCCGTTGGGAGAAATATACACCTCCTACTCCGTTACTCTCGATTGGGATGCGATTGCGGGTGATCCCTTTTCTGACGAAGCCCTGATCGCATTCAGTGACGATCTCTTTAATCCGACTGTGATCCACCTATTTCCGGAACCGGCAGATAACGGGGCGTCTGATAATGGCGATTCGACCACGTTAGAATGGAGCGGGTTCTTCGAAACATCATATGTCGGGGGAGATCCCATCTCGTTTAGCTTTGCACAGGATTTCCCCGGATCATCGGCTTTCTGGAGTAACATCAGCATCACGTTCGACACCCTTGTGCCTGTAACGCCATCAAGTATCGGGTTAACGGTTCCACAACCCGGTGAATCTCCCTTTTCCGTGACCGCATCACTTGCCGCGAACGAAGTCGTCTGGTTCAACTTTACTTATACCGGGGGGGATTTACTGTTCGACACATTGGGCTCGTTACTACCGGATGTAGGGGATGGTCTGAACGACACCGAACTCGGATTATTCGACGCTACTGGTGTATTGATTCTGGATACCAATGATATAGACTTCCCGAATATGCTGGAGAGTGCTTTTGGTGTGCCTGACGGTGCGCTTATCATCGGGGATATTTACTACATCGCATTGAGTGGATATGATACTACCTTTGCCAACGATTTTAACGTAGTATCTACGTCCCCATTGGCGGGCACTTATCAACTCAATGTTACTAATATCACGTCTGTGCCGGAAAGTAGCCCCGCAGTTCTAATCGGTCTCGGAGGGCTTCTCGGGATCGGTGTCACCGTTATCAAACGGCGTCGCGGTTCCGTTTAAATCAGGTCAATTCGGGGCGTGGCGACGCTGTCTGGTCGTCGCCGCGCCTCCGCTTTCTGCAACTTTCAGAATTATCGGGTGTCCGTTGAACAGTAAACACGCCCAATGAACAATCCCGCTCCCTCCGATCTACCTGCCCGCTCGGCACCGCCGATGATGCGCCCCGACGACGCGTTCCGCCACGGCATCTATTTCACGCTCGGTACGGCGGCGGTCGCCCTGCTACTGTTTCTCGGGTGGAAAGTGCTGGATGCCGTTGTCGCCATCGCCGCGCCGTTCATCGGGGCGGTAATTCTATCCCTGCTACTCGAACCGCTGGTGCGCTGGGTGCAGGTGCGCGTGTCGAACGGGCACCGGATGCGCGCGGTCGGTCTGGTCTTCGTGGTGTTTCTGAGTGTTCTCGCTGCAATACTCGCGTTCGCGGGTCCGCCACTGGTCACACAGTCGCAACGCTTGATCCGCTTTTTCACCCCGGTCACATATACCGTCACGCGGTCGACGCCGGGGAATGATCGGTTTGTCACCGTGGCGGATGGCATTGCGGATACGGCGTATACGATCAAAAACCTCGCGAACGGTAAAGAGTACCAGTTCATCGTCCACGCGGTGAACGCGGACGGTCAAAAGTTCGCGTCGCCGGTCGGCACGACCATGCCTCGCCCCGGGGCAGACATGGCGGATCCGCCAACGGCAAATGTGGTGGAAAAAGAGAAAGACGCCTCGACGCCGATCACCAATATAACGATTCCCCCCGGATCGCCACAGAGTCTTTCCGTCCGCCCCGGGGATGGCGCGGCGCGGCTATTCTGGCAACCGCCCCTCGAAGGGCGTTCGGGCTTCGATATGCTCCGGGGGAGCATCGACAAGTGGCTCGCGGGGCATCGGAAGATCGGTCCCGTGACGTTGCCGAAAGACCTCGACGCGGTTACGGCGCAGTACAGCGACCAGATTTCCCAGTCGTTCCAGGTTTCCGCGTCCCGGCTGACGACGGTTATCGCGTCGTCGCTCGGCGGGTTTATCAACGCGATTCTGGTTCCGATTATCGCGATATTCATTCTCGCGGATATAGACAAACTTCGCGCGCGTACCTACATGCTCTTGCCGGACGGTGTTCGCAAGTTCGCGCAAACCACGGTCCGGGACATCGAGGATGTTTTCGGGAGATACCTGCGTGGGCTATTCATCATCTGCTCGATGTTCGGCGGCGCGTGTATGGTATTCCTTTTCGCGGTCAGTTTCTGGTTGCCCGGTTTACGCGACTACGTTCTGCTACTCGGAGTGCTCGCGGGTGTGCTGTACACCGTTCCCTATATCGGCGCGATTGCGACCGTCGCGCTGACCGCGATAGCCGCATTGACGACGGGCGGCGGTCCGATGGGGGCACTGGTCGCGGCGGGCGGGGTGCTGTTCCTGAACCAGTTCTTCGACTACGTCGTGATGCCGAAAGTGGTCGGGGAAACGTCGGGGATTCACCCACTGATGGCGATGTTCGCGCTGTTCCTCGGGGGGCACCTGTTTGGACTATGGGGGTTGCTACTCGCGGTGCCCATCGCCGCGAGTATACAGGGCGTATTGTTCCGTCTATACCCGCAACTTGCCGCGCCGACCCCGATTGCGTTGTTACTCCCGGAGCGAAGGCCGTCTGAGGAATCAGAAAAAGATCCGGCGATACGGCGAGAAGTCGATCCCCCCACGGTGCCCGTTTCGGAGATCGACACGGCGAAAGATTAGTACAGGCTGGGAAAGCACCGTGAAAAGTGCTGGATACTGCGCGTCGTAGGGGAGTACGATAATCTCATCCATCCCCGCATTGTATCAGCGGCTCTTCTGTCAGCGCGGCGGGGGAGCGCAGGAGCCGTTCTCTTCCAGGATCGGCAACAGGAACGTCTGACGCGCCTCTATCGGTTCGCCGCGTAGCATCCGCCCGAGGAGCCGTCCGGCTTCGGTCGCGACTTCGTGCTGGCGCGTGTTGACGAAGGACAATCGCGGACTGACACGGCGCATGAAACGTGCGTTCAAACAACTCAGCACGGAAACCTGATCGGGCACCGCGATGCCGAGTTCGGCAAGGGCACGGAGCACACCGAGTGCCGCCATCTCATCGGCGGCGAAGATCGCGGTCGGCGAATCTGGCTCCCGCATCACGCGCCGGGTCAGATTGTACATGTCGTCCTCTTTGTAGACGATATCCTCATAGCGCACAGTGTCACTTAGACCGAACTCGTCCGATGCCGCACAAAATCCTTCGTGCCGTTTGAACCCGGACATAAATGTGCGCCCGATATTGTGAAACAGTATTCGCCGGTGCCCTAGGCGGCGCAAAAACTCCATCGCCTTGTAGCCGACCGCGAAGTTATCCATCCCGATAGCCGGGACGCCCTCAATCGGGGCGGAACCACGGATCAGGAAGGGCATACCGAGATCGCGGAGCAGGGCGGGGCGCACATCGTCTACCATCATATCGGTGATGATCACCGCGTCGCAGGTATGGGCACGGGCGAGCAGTTCCAACGTCGGGACCGGGTCCTCGTTGGTTTGCACCAGCATCAGGTGTAAGCCCCAATCGTTAAGGGTATACGTGAGTGCGCCGACGATTTCGTGGTAGTGCGGGGGAAGGTCGCACGTCGAGTCGAGACGCACCGAAAGTGCCACGGCGTCGGTCCTGCCTTTCGCGAGACTTTGCGCGGCGCGGTTGGGCTGGTAATTCATCTCCCGGGCAACCTCGCGGATCAAATCCTGCTTCGCCAGACCGACGCTCCGCCCTTCGCGCATTCGTCCGTTCAGAACGCGCGAGACCTCGGAACGCGACACCCCAACGCGGGTAGCAATATCCTCCAGACGAGCGACGCGCCCGTTCTCGCTGTTGGCTATAACCGCGCCCCGGTCTGTAACTGTTCGTTCAACGTTCACAATGTTGTCTCCACTGACCTGTTATTTGGGTAATAATTGCACCAATTTACCCAACCGTGTGGGTAGAGAAATCAATATGGTATTGTAGCCTCACAACTGCTTACTGTCAATAGATGCCACGAAAATCTTCGTCCGCAATGAGTACATTTAAGTTCGAGAAAAATAATTGGGTAAACTCTTGACGAATAGAAGAAACAGTTGTATATTGAAATCACCAAACCCCCAACCGATTGGGGTAACGGAGGCGTAGAAGCCGAAAGTGCTCTGTGATGCACACTCTGTTTAGTTCTACGTTTCCACTTATAATCTGGAAGGACACCTAAAACTGTGAATCTGTTTACCGCCCGGCGTGGTCGCCAAGCCTTTACATTGATTGAACTACTTGTCGTCATAGCGATTATCGCAATCCTCGCTGCGATCCTTTTCCCTGTGTTCGCCCAAGCTCGTGAGAAAGCTCGGCAGACTTCCTGCCTTTCCAACATGAAGCAACTCGGACTCGGTATTTTCATGTATGCTCAGGATTATGACAACACTCTCGCGCAGGGTATTGACAACGAGCCTTATGTCAATATGACTCGCTATCTGCCGTATACCAAGAACGATCAGATTCTAAAGTGTCCTTCTTCCCAGTATGACGAAGGTTCGACGGCGTACAAACAGGGACGTAACGGTTTCGGAGACTATGTCACCAGCCCGTCGAACCCGTGCGTCGGTTTAGGTACCTCTACCCGTGGAGCGGCAAACCTGTACGACGATATTTATCGTCCCCTCGACTACAATATCAATCCCTCTTTCCAGGCGGGAGATGAGGAGCCACCCGGAGGCTGTGTCGAAGGCGGATACTCCCGCAAAACGAAAACGATGCGCTCGCTCGATGACGTGAAACTCATCACTCCTTCGAACGTCATCCTGCTGATCGATCAGCCGCCCGCAAGTTTCATCTGGCCCGGCAACCAACCCGGCAAGGAAAAATTCTGGGGTGGAACCAACTTCAACGGTCGCCACACCCGGGGATCGGTCGTGCTTCACGCCGACGGACATGCCAAATGGTATCAGTATAGCAAGTTATATCCGTACGGCGTGGATGATCCGGGTTGGCCGCGACTGAGCCGCAACTGGAACTTCTGGGCGTTCGAGTGGGGCGCGGTTTCCACCGGTGGACAGGTGCCGGAACCGAACTAAGCCGATTTGTTGCCGACTCAATCAGGGGGCTACCGTGTTGTGCGGTAGCCCTCTGATGCATTTGTAAGACAAAAAACCGGCGCGCGATACGAATTTCGTATCGCGCGCCGGTTGTCTTTATTTCGGTGGTCCGCCCGGTTGTCCCGGCGGCGGGACGTTCGGCGGTGGCACTCGGGAGACGGGCGGCGGCTTCTGCTCGGAGGCAGGAATCGTCGGTGCCGATTCTTCTGCGGGCGCACAGCCGACTGCAATCGCCGTCAGGCAACTGAGAGCGACTAAAAACGAAGCGGCTTTGATTGGGTACTTCATTGGTTTCATTTCCTTCGGTATTTTCTCCAGTGTCGCGGGAAAAACGCTGTACAGAAAAACATATCTATGCTGTCTTCTGTTCCAGTAATTTAACCCAACCGGTTGGGTGATGCCCTATTTTATCAGGGACGCGACGAAATGCAAATGAATCAATGTTCCTGTTTAACGTCGCCCATTTTGCGGCGATAAAGAACCGGAACGAATCCGACGCTTAGGGTGTCAGATTCTTTGGAAGCGAAAGTTTTCACGCCCTGACAACAGGACAATGAACCGTGGCTTCGCTCACGCGAGGCAAAGACACAAAAAACGAGGGAGCATTCTTGGTACGTCGCCGTGCCTTCCGAAACAGGAGGAAAAGCGATGGAAATGTTAATAACGGTTGCGTTGATGACCATAGTATCGCTCGGCATGACCGCCGTCGGTACCTGGCTTGCCCTCGACGAGCAAGCATAATATCGCACGCGGCGATTCGCGGACCGGCAGGGGTTTCCCTCGCCGGTCCGTTGTATTGTTCGGAACAAAATTTCCAGAGATCCCACCCTTTGCCCCCCAAGCTGCGACTGATAAATGGTAATCTAACTCTCGAACCGTCGTGAAATTATGCTCGACGAGGATGGAAACGGCGGACAGAAAAACGGATGAAGAATAGTCGGCACACAGCAGGACACGGTTTTACCCTGGTCGAATTACTCGTGGTGATCGCGATAATTGCCGTGCTCGTTGCCGTACTTTTCCCCGTCTTCGCCCGGTCACGTGAGAAGGCGCGACAGACGTCTTGCTTGAGTAACTTGAAGCAACTCGGTCTGGCGTTCGCGCAGTACGCGCAAGATTACGATGAGGTCCATCCGGTCGCCTGCCCCGCGAAAACCGTCGGCGGGTGGTGGGGGGAAGGCTGGGCTTATGCCCTGCAACCGTACGCAAAAACATACAAGATTTTCATCTGCCCGACCGACGGGGAGAATCCCGTACTCTACCAGGGCTGGCCCGCTCCGGTCGCAAGCATGAGTTACGCAATCAATGCTTACTGCAACGGCATTGCGAAAGGGCGATTCGGCGCGGTCGCAGTCGGCGGCGACTGGACCTTCGATCTTGAAGGCAATCTCAACAACGGTCCATACCGCTTGATCGCGACGGGCGACATTCACCGACCCGCAGAGACGATCCTTTTCGGAGAGCGGCACAACTCCGATCTGACGGCACACGGCAAGGACGGGCAGGGCGTCCTCGGCTATCCGCCCTTTACGGGTGTCGATACGATGGACGCCTGGTTCGGTCCAAGCCAGGTTCCGGTTGGCACAGCGACCGCCCCTTGGCCTCACGGTAAGGGCGGCACCATGACCGCACGCCACAACGAGATGGCGAACGTCGCCTTTCTCGACGGGCATGTGAAATCGGTCAAGCCGGAACAAACCAACCCTGACCCGGTCGCTTTCCCTGAACGCAATATGTGGGACGCGTCCCGTAAGTAGTGTTGGGCGGTTGGGTTTTTCGGACGGTGAACCGTTCCGCTATGCGCGAAGCGAAATCGGCGGAGCCGATTT
>JAYULM010000413.1:0-8069 GCA_043763605.1 Armatimonadota bacterium
GGGAGCCAGAGGGGACACGCGTCAACGTCACGCCATCGGTTTCCGACTCCCCCTCTCCGGCACGGAGAGGGGGCGGGGGGGGTGAGGTTCCGGAAATCGTAATCGTTCTCGCCGACGGCACCCAACATCGCGTTCATGAAATACTGGTCGCCACCGGGCGCAAGCCGAACACGGATTCGCTCCACCTCCATGATGTCGGGGTGGAGCGGGGCAGGAACGGCGCGGTACTCGTGGACAATTACGGGCGGACCACGAACCGCGCGATCTGGGCGTGCGGCGATGTCACCGGGGCGCATCAGTTCTCGCACATGGCGGAGCAGACCGCGAAAGCCGTGGTGCGAAATATACTCCTGCCCGGCTCGCAAAAACTCCCCCTCCGTCTCGTCCCCTATGCGACATTTACCTCGCCGGAACTGGCACACTTCGGCTTGACCGAGGCGCAGGCGCGAGAGGTTCACGACGGCGCGGTCCATGTCCTGCGGCACCATTTTACGCAGGACGACCGCGCGATCGCTGAGAACGAGACGACGGGGTTGGTTAAAGTCGTCACGGTCGGGACGTTGGGGAAGATCGTCGGCGCGAGTATTTGCGGTCCCCACGCCGGAGAACTGATCCACGAGTGGGTGATGGCGATGCACCATAATTTGCCGATCTCCGCTATCGCTGACCTGGTCCACGTTTACCCGACGCTGAACGTGACGAACCAGCGCGCCGCGCAGAAATGGTATTCGGGCGTGATGTCCGCGCCGTTGGTGAAGGGGGCACTGCGGGCATTCGGGTATACGCCGCGCGACGCGAACGGTTTGTAGGTGCCGCCGCATCGCTATCGTGTATTTTCCGTCACCCGGGCGGCATCAATACCGTCGCCACCAACTTGTAGCAGTACCCGTTGTACGGCTCGCCGAGGCTGCAAACGAGATACGGCTTATCGCCCGGCGGCAAGCCGACTTCCGATAGCGCATACGAGCCGACGTTGAAGCCTCGCAAACGTCGCTTGAACCGGGTGTCGGTCAGCGGGAGTTCGTAGATCGCGCCGTTCAGAAAAAACCAGACGCGGTGGCGGAAGCGTGGCATCTCCCCGGCGCGCGACGGTTGCGGGTCCAACTCAACCGTGAACCGCGCTTCGAGTGGGCGGACTATCGCGAGCGACGCCGGGTTCTGCCGCGTCGCCACGGCGTTGGGCAGGACGCGTTTTTCGGCGCCCCCGAACAGTTCGGGACCGGACACACACGCGGTTTCCAGCACTTTCAACAGGTCCGGTGTCGGCGCGGAACGCTCCACCAATCGCCACGGGGTTCCGGCAATCCTGCGGTCCTCGGGGTGATGCGGCTTGCGCGAAACAGTCTCGTACAGCGGGATTTCGAGGATGTCCCACGGCTCAGGGTCGGAAAGATCGGGTAAGCGGTACTGTGCGGGATACAGTTCGCCCTCGTTCGACATGCCGACGGGACGCAACCATTGCCCGTGCTTCTGATCCAGCCGGATGCCCGCGATGCACCGTCCGTTATGCTTGTCCGAATTGGCGAGGCAAAGCATCCGCGCCGTTTCCGCTACTACTCTCGTCATGCTATTTCTCGGGGCGTTAATGCTCCGATTGCCTCCGGAAGTCTGTTGGGGTCCTCGGGGATGTGCCATCCCCGAACCGAGTAACGTAAGCCGGACCCCGTTTCTGACACCGTTTTACAGATGCATTACGGAAAATTTTTCCCAGCGCGGTTGCAAGTACTCCAGCACCAGCCGCCGGTGACAATGCTCGGCGGTCGCCTCGGAACAAAGCAACACCGTCGGCACCTCGAAAAGCAGGCTTTGCGGGACGGTTTCGGCAACGTTGCGTTCATCCAACAGTGCGAGGAAATCGCGTTCGTACTCGGACCAATCGCCGCCGTTTTTTTTGTACGCGTCCAGCAGGGTTTGTGTCGGGGCGAAGCGCGGTTCATGGACGTACTCCGCTCCTGCCAACTCCCGGAGGAAGTACGGCAGGTCGGCACGCTTCGCCCAGCCCGCGAGTTGCGACGTGTTGTTGAGCCGGACATCGAGCAGCCGCCGTATCCCGGCGGTTTTCAGTCGCCCGAAAAACCGGGCGGCGTCCGTTTGCGTAAAACCGATGGTATAGACTTCCATTCCTTTTTCGCTCCTTCCTCGTCTGTATCCTCGAAAAGCGAGGTTTGCGGCGGGGGCGGTCCCTCGGCTTCGGCGGTGGATTGCGTCGTGCCATCCCCGCGCAGGTGCCATGTTTGGACGCCGTGCTGTTTCTCCAACACACGCCCGATCAGCAGGTGTCGGTGGCAGACGAGCGGGTCTTCCTCGCTACACAGTAGCACGATCCGCAAACCGCGCCGCGCCCCGCGTAGCAGTTTCTCGACCCCGTTTCGGAACCGCTCGCTTTCCGCCATACGGTCGTAGCGGACGTGCCCGGCTTCGTCGTAAAAGCGCGCTTCCGGGGGGCGACCGCCGAGCGAGTCGCCGAAAAACACGTACCGGATTCCCACCCCTTCCGCCGCCGCCTGCAGGTCGCGCTGGTTGAATTGCGGCAGGTAGCGCGAAACCGGCTCGGTGCGCACGTCGGCGAGCGTGTCGATGCCCGCGTCGGTCAGGAGGCGCAGGAACGATTCCGACGACTTGTTGCTATGCCCGACGGTCCAGACCGTGAGCGGTTCGGGGTCGGAGAATAGTGTATCGGTTTCCATGGTACAGACTGTTAAAAAAGATACGTCGTGGCGGGCGTGTTTTCCTGCTGACGCGCCGCGTTTACGGAACTACCCCGGGTAAACTGTGTAGGAAAAGGGGAGGGTAGTTGACTATGCAACCATCGAACACTTTATCGCTGACGCACGTGATGCGTCCGCCGCGCATCGCTCCGAAGGACGGTGAAAAGCCGCCCCTCCTGTTGCTCCTGCACGGCGTCGGGAGCCACGAGCGCGACCTGTTCGGACTCGCGGACGCGTTGGACGGGCGGTTCTTCGTCGTGTCCGCACGCGCACCACTCCCGCACGGGGGCGGCTTCGGCTGGTATCCAGTGGACTTTACCGCGAACGGTCCCGTCGCCGACGAGACGCGGGCAAAAACGAGCCGCGCCTTACTGCAGACGTTCATCGGCGAAGTCACGGCGGCGTACGGGCTGGACGCGAACCGCGTATATCTGACCGGGTTCTCGCAGGGGGCGATCATGAGCCTGTACCTCGCTTTGCACTCGCCGGAAACGGTCGCCGGGGTCGTAGCGATGAGTGGGCGGCTGATCGAGGCGACGCTGATTGAGCGAGCAGAGGATGCGCGGCTCGCGGGTCTGCCGATCCTCGCCGTACACGGCACCGACGACCGTGTTCTGACCATCGCCGAAGGGCGGCGCATTCAAACCGAACTGTCCCGTCTGCCAGTGGACCTGACTTACCATGAGTACGACATGGCGCACGAGGTTTCGCGCGAAAGTCTGGCGGCGGTAACCTCGTTCCTGACGGCGCGGCTGGATTCGCCACCAAAACTCTGAACCCCCAAAGGAAAAAAGAGCCTCTAAGAAGAACGATAAAACGATACACTGAAATAGCGTGGCCGCACCATGTCCGTGCGGCTACTCCCGATGGTACGTACGTCAAGGAGGCTGATTATTCCCCATGTTTCATTTTCGATTCGACACCCGTTCCGCGATTACCGCGTTAACCATAGCCGCTACCGTTTGCGTCGCGTCCGTCGCGCTCGTCGGCAAACCCGAACCCGTACAAGCCTTCCCCGCCTACACGGAGAAGGAGGGCGTGAAGTGCGCCTACTGCCATGTCAACGCGGGAGGAGGCGGCAAGCGCAACTATCGGGGCAGGTTCTACAAAAAGAACGCGCTGTCGTTCGCCAAATTCGATGACAAAGCCGAAGCCGAAGCCGCCGGGGAATCGGTAGCCGCCGAAGCCGATGCGAAGCCGAAATCGCTGACGCTGGTAGCGGGTACGCCGTCCGCCACGCCCGCACCGCCGGAAGCGACCCCGGCACCGGAATCGCGGGGAGCGGTTTCGCCCGTGGTCGCCCTACGCAAAAATGTGGCAACGACGGCTGCCGTGCTGAAAAAATCGCCGAAAAGCCCGGTCGCGAAAAAGGCGCACTCGGCGTCGCTGACGGCACTGGCACGCGGCGTAATGAACGACCCCGCGATCCCGCCCACGAAAAAATACCCGGAAGCTCTGACCCTTCTCCGCCAGGCGGTGAAACTCGACCCCGCCAATAAAAACGCGGCGGGCGACATCAAGCGGATCGAATCCGTCTACAAGCAGATGGGCTTGGCGATTCCGAAGTAATTTGGGTGTTAGGTTTTGAGTTTTGGGTTTTGGGTGTTTCGGACGGTAAACCGTTCCGCTATGCGCGAAGCGAAATCGGCGGAACGGTTTACCGTCCGAAACACCCAAAACCCAACTCACGGCTTCTCCACGGCGTCCTCGGTAAGTTTCCGCGTCCTTGTGGTCACTATTTTCACGCCGTCGGCGTGGCGCATCCCTTCCCTTCCGGTTGCTTTGATCAAGTGTGCACTGACCGTCGCCCCGGGCAGGAGACGCCAGGGCAGTTCGGAGCGTCCCTGCTTGAATTTCGCGCCCACCGATAGCAGGAACTGACGCTGGGCACCGTCCTCCCGGTAGAGGGAGACTACCGCGCCGTTGCGTTCGTCACCCTGGATGGTGGTCACGCTCCCGCTCCAGGTCGTCAGCGTGTCACGGTACGCCCAAGCGACCTCGCGCGCGTTCTCGCCGACGAAAGATGCTTGCAGGTCGCCGCCGGGCAGGCGGCGTGGCTTGACGGCGACCGGCGACCCGGTCGGGAACGCCGCGAGAGCCGCCGGGGCGTCGTTCTTAATCAGGCGCGTCTTATCAGTCACACGAAAGGCGATGATTCTGCCGTCACCGCGCCGCACGGTAAGTTCGGTCGCTGTGAACGCATCCACCACGCCGACGCAAATCTCCTTCCCCTGCCGTTGCCGCTCGGTATAGGACGGCGTGTCGTACAGGTCGCGTAATACCACGACCCGCTCCGGAGCGACACGCCATGTCAGCCGCGCGATCACCGGTTCGCCGGGAATAAATTCGGCGAGTGTCGCGACGCGGTTGTTTTTGAGCGGTCGGCAGGTCGCGTCCTGTACGGCGACGACCATTTCGGCGGGCGTTTGCGACAGCGTGTTATCCGGGGCGAGGCGCAGACTGACCGTGCGCGCCGGGGAGTTGACCGCGACGACAGTCGCATTCACGGTGCGTGTCGCGGTGCGGGAGGGCGCGACAGTAGGGACCGCCACGCCCGCCGGGGCGGGGGCGGCGGGCATTGACTGCGCGTTCGCCGACGTAGCGGCGATCATCGCACATGTGAGGATCAGAGATAAGCGGGTGAAAAGTGTCATGAAAATCGTTTCCCTTCGCGCGGAGTAACGAAAAGGAAAGGCGATTTCTGACACCATTTTTCACGTTCGCGGAAGATATTTTTTCGCGGGACGTACCCTCCCCGTGTTCATGTTACTTCAGGTGGGGAGCAGGCAGGAGCGAACGCCGCGATTCGCACTTCCGCCGGGTAAACTATTTCACGACAAATCACCATCCGAAAGACGAAACTATGAAAGCGATTCGCATCCACGAATTTGGCGGCACCGATGTGCTCCGCCTCGAAGAAGTAGACGACCCGACGCCCGGCGCGGGCGAGATCGTCGTCGCCGTTCGCGCCGCAGGCGTCAACCCCGTGGACACCTACATCCGCGCCGGGGTCTACGGGGACAGACCGAAACCGTTCACGCCCGGCATGGACGCGGCGGGGGTGATCGAAGCGGTCGGGGCGAACTGCCTCGACTTCGAGCCGGGCGACCGCGTGTATGTCGGCAGTCCGATCACCGGAGCCTACGCCGAAAAACTGCTCGCGAAGGTGGAGAATGTGTACCGGCTTCCCGGCGATGTGTCATTCGAGCAGGGGGCGGGGATTCCGGTGCCATATGCGACCGCGTACCGCGCCCTGTTCGGCAAGGCGATGGTTAAAACCGGCGAAACGGTGTTAGTGCATGGCGCGTCGGGCGGCGTCGGGATCGCGGCGGTGCAACTCGCCCTCGGAACGTTCAGCGACGCCAAAAACCTGACCGTAATCGGCACGGCGGGCACCGACGAGGGCATGAAACTGGTGCGCGAACAGGGCGTCGAACACGTCCTGAACCACAGATCGCCGGATTATCTCGATAGAATCGGGGAAATCACGGGCGGGCGCGGCGTGGACGTGATCCTGGAAATGCTTGCCAACGTCAACCTCGACAAAGACCTGGATCTGCTGGCAAACTTCGGGCGCGTCGTGGTGATCGGGAGCCGGGGACCGGTGGAGATCAACCCGCGTAAGATGATGAGCAAGGACAGCACCGTCACCGGCATGACACTGTTCAACGTCCCGCCGTCCGAAATCGGTTCGATCCACGCCCAGTTGTACACCGGCTTGATGAACGAAGTCTTGCGCCCGGTCGTCGGCAAATCGTTCCCCCTCGCCGACGCCGCCAAAGCGCACGAAGCGGTGCTGGAGAGCGGCGCGTACGGAAAGATCGTACTGATTCCTTAGTTGGGTGTTGGGTGTTGGGTGTTAGGGGGTCTCGTCTGTCGGACCGCTACCGGTGACGACACGACAAGCGGTCTCAACACCCAACACCTAACACCTAACACCCAACACCTTACGGCAACGTCTTCCCTTCGGGTAGGTCGTCTGCGTACCCCTTCAGTCGGTCGGAAATGATCAGGAACGTTGGTGCCCATAGTCCGACGAAGATGCCGAACCGCTCGCCGTGCGCATTCCCTTCGGCGGTACCGTCGCGCTTACAGAAGAACCAGGTGAAGATGGAACCGGCGACGGAAAGGAATCCGAGCAAGAAACACATATCGGATGCCTGGCGAATCTGTTGTTTGTTCATCGAAATCGAAACAATGCCTTTCTAAATGTGCGCGAGCCATTTCTCGTGCATAGCGAGTATACCTTTTTCCGGGTCGGAATGAGATGGTTTACTATCTTGAAGCAGAGCGAGGGTTCGCATCCGATTGACGGGCATTTTTCGGGGGAGTATAATTGCCGGAGATGACTGCCTATCCGTGTACCCTGTTTGAGGGAACCTATCATGTCGGTGTCGGAGCGTTGTTCAATTCCCTGCACCGAAACGGGTTCCGGGGGACCATGCTGGTGGGCTATCGCGGCGCGCTGCCGCCGTGGGTGACGCCCGCGACAACGACCGACGACGTGACCGACTTCGACGTGCCGGAAGGCGGACGCATCCGCTTCATTCTCTTGGACACGACCTCGCACCTGGCGAACTACAAGCCGGTCTTCATGCGGCAGATGTTCGAGCGGTTCCTCGTCGAGGACGACAGCCTGCTCTATTTCGACCCCGATATCACCGTCAAATGTCGCTGGGATTTCTTCGAGGATTGGGTCCAGAACGGGCTGGCGATGGTCGAGGATTGCACCTACCCGCACATGCCGGACGACCACCCGCTCCGCTACCGCTGGATGAAGGTCGCAGAGGCGGCGGGATGGACCCAGAAGCAACACCGGCATCGGTATTTCAACTCCGGCTTCGTAGGCATCCCGTGGCGGTACCGGGAGGCGGCGACCGCCTGGGAGACAATCCTGCATACCGCGCAGGCGTTCGGCTACGACAGTTCGACACTTCAGACTACGGACCGCACGATGACATGGCAGGCGACCGATCAGGATCTGCTCAATATCGTCGCGATGACCACCGACATTCCGCTAACCACACTCGGACCGGACGGCATGGATTTCATCCCCGGCGGCTATGTAATGTCGCACGCGGTCAACGCGCCCAAGCCGTGGGGCAAGAACTATCTGAAAGCGGCGATACAAGCCAAACCGCCCGGTCTGCCCGATAAGTTTTTCTGGGCGAACACGGAGCACCCGATCCGTCTGTATCACGCCGCCTACGTCCGGCAACGCACCCTCGCGATGATGGCGGCAATCGCGTTCGCGCGGATCTATCACCGCCCTTCCTGATACAGTACCGATTCAGTTGATTCGAGTGCGGACGCTGAAGGGTTCCGGTGTAAGCACTCCGTGCTGTAGACGCTTCGCGTCGT
>JAYULM010000414.1:0-8019 GCA_043763605.1 Armatimonadota bacterium
AACCCGGTGAACGAGTGGAAATGACGCGGATGGCGACGCAACTTAGAAACATTGAGCATGAGACAGTTTACCCTAATTCCGCATCAAGTCTTTACAATAAATTCGCATATCTGCCGAGGGAGACCACTGGGTATCGCCGGAAAAGGAGTCTCACCGCCGCATCGTTACTCCCCCCGACACACGGCTACGCCGCCGCGAACCCACCCTGCTTTACAGGTCGCGAGACGAGGTTCCCGGATTCGACGGTAAAGTTGCGCACGTCACGGCGAAGCCGGGATTCACGCCCCGAATTATGACCAGCCCTCGCTTAGTTGATTCGCGTCGCGGGTACAAGAGCCTGTGTAACGTGTCCGACGCGCGAATCCGATGTTTTCGACATATTGGCACCCGGTAACGCCGCCCCCGGCAGACTTCTTTGTCCGGATTGCTCGTCCGCTAGGCGTACGATCACAGGCTACAAAAGGTCGAAGGACTACGGGAATTTGTTGCGTATGGGGTGAAAGGGGAAGTGTTGAACTACTCGAATGTCGGTACGCACGGCACCGCAACCGGAGCGGATGCCGTTAGCGGCGGCAGCGGCGAACTGTTGCGCCAGCTTAAAGACAAGCGGGAACTGTTCTGCGGGTACACCGGGGTAGACGTCCGGGTCATCGTGAACCCGGAGGAAGCCATGCGGGCGCAGAGCCTGCGGCTGGGGCGCAACCCGATCCGCGACTTCGTGAAAAATCTGCTTCGGGGTGCCGACATCGCGTCGTTCTCCGGTGCCGAAATTGGTGTGGACAGCGGCAACGCGGACGGAGAACCGACGGGACCGCTTCTCTGCCTGCAAATCCTGCTGACTGGACTGTTGTCGCCGGAGACGCCGTGGTGCACCTACGGCATGGAACTCAGCGTCCTGCAGGCAGTGACTCTGGCGGACGACATCGTCGCTGGCAAAACGCCGTACGACGCCGCCACGGCGGCGACCTGGCAGGTCTCGGACCACGGGTTCCTTCCGTCCGGTCGCGAGAACCTCGCGGCTCGGGTGTACGAGGGGATCACGAAGACGGTAGGCGACTTCATCATCGACTACTACACCGTGAATGTCATCGACTTCAATGCGGTAAACGCCCGATAGTGGCACTTCGGTTCGGTGGGCGATAAAATATTACGACACTATTTTAAGACAGCTTATCGTCACCACAAAGCAGTCACAAAGGAGATACGTCGGTTTAAAATTCCGGTTCGTCGCGGCGTGGCGGTAATGTGGTGGAAGCCACGCCACCATACCACGACATAACTTTTGCTTTCGCCGACCGGAACGCGGTATAATATATGCATAGTCGCGTTGGAGTCCGCTAAGGGAGCGAACCGAAGTGCGATTATCCCGGCGACTGCATGGCTCACGAGGAGCAACGGCAGTCGCTTTTTTGTTGCATGGACTGCGAAGGTACGGACAGTTTGAAGAGCCACGATGCTCCCCCGTCCCTTATGTTGCCGTTGCAAGCGAACGGTGGACGATTTTACCTCTTCCGACGTTTGATCAGAACCAAGCCGACCATTCAAAGGGCGGGCAGGGCGGTTATATTCCGCGCCGAATGAAGAGGTTCTCTGCTACCGCTCGAACACCCCGGGCATGAAACCTAACCCTTCATGCTATAATCCCGTATGACTACCGGACTGGAACCGAAACAACACACTCTGCCACGCCGCGTCTTGCTCGGCGGGATCTGCGCAGGCGCGACGTATTTATTCGCGCGTGTCCTGACGTCGGGTCGGGTCGCAGAAGCGTCATTGGGTCGGGTCACAGCACCTCGGACGCCGCCCGCCGAGGATTCGCCGCCGCCTGCCGAGCCGGTGCCTTTCACCCATTACGTTGAGCAAGCGCAAATCACTGTGATGGCCGGCGAGCCGGTGGTCTGCGATGTCCTCACCAAAATAAATAACCCCGCCACCCCGATCACCTACCGCACGGATTACACGGTGTCTATGACCCACCTGCGCTCCGGGAAGGAAGCCCTTCCTGCGGAAAGCGGCGGGCTTCGGTATTACGGGCGTATCTGGTTCGGGGCGGTTCTGCCTGACCCCGCGCAATCAGGAAGCCGCCTGTACTACACGGCGAATCGCGCGTTCGACCTGACGAAACCGGGCACCTACCGGATCGATTTCCATGCGAACATGCCTTGGAGGAGGTTTTCGGAGCAGCAAATGGAGGACGTGGAAGTGCATAAGCAATGGGTCGCCGTCGGCATGAAGAACAAGGAGCCGATGCCTGTGATACGCGATTCGGACGCGCCCTTCACACCCCATGAAGAGACGGTCTCCGTAACCGTGCAGGTACTGCCGGCGGCGACCGTCCCCCTACGAGAGTCGGCGCGACGACAGGCGCGGGAGTTATGCCGGTTGTTACTCGATGACAGAGGCGAAGGGGTGCGATCCTTCGAGAAGGACCGCGCCGCCGAAGCGTTCTGGTGCTATCCCGACCCGATACTGCTGCCGGCGGCAAAGGACGAGCTCCTGCCTTTGAAACAGATGCTCGTAGTCGCCGCCTCGGAAGACCTGAGATTGGAAGACCTGCCCGAGGGACAGGATGCAGACCGCTTGTCGGGCATCAGCGCGAAGGCGTATGGCGCGGTAAGCCGCCTGATCCATTCCCTGGACTTCCCACAGTCGACAGTGCGCCGGGTCCACTTCTTGATCTGGCTGACACAGGACGTGCGTGAGGGGAAGAATAAGGCGTTGTGGTTTCACATCGAGCCGGTGCTGAAAAGATTGGAGAACCGGCTGGGAGAATCTACACGATCCAACACGGGGTGGTGATCCGGGTGTAAGGGGTGCTTAAATGTCCGTTCCTCGCCCTGTTGATAATGAACCTTCAGAACTTCACACACCCCATCCTCAGCCCGTCCTGTTGAGTCAGCGCGATTGATGGCGAAGACCTCGATAGGGCGTGTTTCGAGGGCGCGCAAGTTCAGCGCACACCGGTCCATGTAGCGTCGGGTGGGTCACGCTGGCAAAAAAGAGGGTCGGGCACCGGTCCCCGCTTGTGCGTTCACCACGATTGCCCGCTTTCTAAACGTCGGCACCCGCACCCCCCGTTCTGCCGTTTGCGCCGCCTAAAGCACCGCCGTGCCGGATCTCACGTTCACCTCAATCTGCAAAAACGCGTGTTGAGTGAAACGATCCTCAGATTACGATGCGCAAACAACCGGGCTTTTTCTCTGTACCGGCAACACCACGGCGTTTGCATTTGCAACTGTGAGTCTTTGTGTGTAGCCGCTTGAAAAGGAGCCGTCAATTCAGCGCGACCTCGTGCGATTTGGCACAGCATTTTCGGAGTGTGCTGTAATTACTGCCGATAGGGTCGCGGCGGTAACCCTGTTTCCGACAGCGGCGGCGGAGAAAGTACCGCCCTGACTTCCTCGCCCAGCACCGTCTATCGGTCCCGACAACGCATACGCTCCACAATCTGGCACATCGTTCGCACTGCTACGTTTACTTCCCATCACTCTCACCAAAAAAAATAACTGAATTGGTGTCAGAAACCGCCCCCCGCTTCCGTTACTCCTCCCGACAGACGACACCATCGGTTTAGTCCGTGCGACGGTCCTCCCCGCGAGTGACACGGCACGCTGTCGGGGAAGGATTTTAATGTGACGGCATATGCGGATTTGTATCTCCTTACGTAGCGAGGGAACGGAGCAACGGGTGCCGCTTTCCCATCTCGACCTGGCGCGGAACTGGGTTTCCGCCCTGCGTGCGGATGAGGACGGCTGGGTGACGTATTCCGATCTCCGGGTGCCCACGGGGCAACGATCTATCGACACCGCGAGCGGCGAACTGTGCATCAGACCCGGAATCCTCCAGTGGTGGCTCGCGTCGCCGGATGATCCCCTGCTGAAACGCCTCGCGGCGCGCGCAGTGATCGGTGAGGAGTGGCGGCTTGCCGGGGCGCGGTTTCGCGTCGCGGCGGTCGTCCCGTACTCCTTTCCCCGGAATATGATCCCGGCGACCGAATCTCCGTCGGTCCGTTTTACCTGCTGGACACCCATCGTCGCCGGGGCTGTATCCGGGGTGGAGCCGCTCACCCCGGCAGAGCGCGAAGCCTGCGAGACGCGCGTGCGCCGCGCCCTGCTCGATACGTACGTGCGGGTATACCGCGCCCGCCCGTCGGACGACCGGATCGCGTTCCGGTTCGACGCGCCCTATCTCGACCGGCACCCGCGCGGCGGCGCGAAACGTATCCTGTGGCGCGGGCGGTCCGTCGCCGGGGTGCTTGCCCCGTTCACGCTCGCCGCGTCGGCGGAGATGTTGCGCCTCGCCTGGGAGTGCGGCGTCGGCGACCGCGCGGAGAAAGGCTTCGGGTTCGCGGAGATACTCGGATGATGCCGGGAGCCTCGGATGATGCCGAGATACTCCCCGAATATCGGGTACACTGCTCCTTGTGGAAGACAGCGAAAAGGAAGCGATCCGCCAGCGGACCGACATCGTGGAACTGATTTCCGCGTACACGCCGCTCAAAAAAACCGGCACCCGGTGGAAAGGGATTTGCCCGTTTCATAACGAGCGTACGCCATCCTTCACCGTGGACCCCGAGCGCGGGCGGTGGCACTGTTTCGGGGCGTGTGGCATCGGCGGCGATGTTTTCACGTTTCTCGAAAAAGCCGAGAATCTGTCGTTTATCGAGGCGGCGGAACGCCTTGCCGCGAAAGCCGGGATCACGCTGTCGCGCAAAGGGGCGACGCCCGCCGAACGTGAAGCCGCCGACCGTAGCCGCACCGAGCGCGACCGGATTTTCAACGCCAACGCCCTCGCCGCGCGTTTCTACCAGCAGGTTTTGCGCCGCGCGCCGCTTGCCACCGCGTACGCGTACGAGAAGCGCAAACTCTCGCATCAGACCCTTGAGGAGTTTCAGGTCGGCTTCGCGGCGGACGAATGGGAAGGCTTATCGCGGTATCTGACGCAACAGGGGGTGCATCTGGAGGACGCCGAGCGCGCGGGTCTGGTCACGCGGCGCGGGGACGGCTCGGCGTACGACCGATTTCGCGGTCGGCTGATCTTTCCGATTGTGGATGTGCAGGAGCGCGTGGTCGCGTTCGGCGGGCGCATCCTGCAACCGGCGGAGAACGCGCCGAAGTACCTTAACTCGCCGGAAACGCCGGTCTTCTCGAAATCGAAAACGCTGTACGCGCTGAACCGCGCCCGCAAGACGATCTCGGAGCGCGATCAGGCGGTGATCGTGGAAGGCTACATGGACGTGGTGGCATGCCATCAAGCCGGGTTCACGAACGTCATCGCGACGCTCGGAACCTCGCTCACTGACGAGCACGTGCGCCTGATCGGTCGATACACGAAAAATATCGTGCTGTCGTTCGACGCCGACGACGCCGGGATTCGCGCGGCGTTGCGCTCGGCGGAACTGTTCGCGTCGGCGGGCGCGGACGCGTTCGTGCTCAAAGTGTTGAATCTGCCCGACGGCGCGGACCCGGACTCGCTGGTCACGTCGGGCAACGTCGGGGCGTTCAAACGGGCAATCGACGAGGCGATGTCGGTGCCCGAGTTTCACCTCGGCGCGCTCGCCCGCCGCCACGACGTGCAAAACCCGAACGGACGCGAACAGTATATGCGTGAAGCCCTCGGGGTAATCGCCGAAGTGCGTTCGTCAATGGAGCAAGACCGACTGATCCAGAAAATCGCCCGGTACCATCCGTCGTGGGAGCGGGGTAGCGTCCATGTCGAGGAATCCCTGCGCGGCGAGTTGCGGCGGCTCCGGTTCGGCGGGGCGGCAACGGCGGATATTTTGAACAACCCGCTCCCGCCGCGAAACAACTACGGGCAATCTCGGGGCAATAACGGCTACGGGAACAACTATACGCCCCGGCACGATGGCAACGGGCGTGGCACCTTCCCGAACGGCTACAACACCGGCAACAGTGGCGGTGGCGGCGGCAACCGACGCTGGAACGCGCCGATGGAGCCGCCCCCGGTCATCGCCGCCGACGCGAACGCCGACGCCAAAGCCGAGCGCACCGTGCTCCGCGCCTTTTTCTCGGAGGAGTGGACGCAGGTGGTGCAGGAACGCGTCCGCCCCACCCTGTTTACTGACGCCCGCGCCGTGATGCTGGTGGATCGGACCCTGCCGCTACTGGCGTCCGGGCAGATGCCCGCCGAAGCCATCAACCACGCCGCCGAACACGACCCGGAACTCGCGGAGTTTGCTGACACCCTGCTCCTGAGTGACGACGAGGAGCCGCTGAGTCTGCAGGCCGTCGACGATTGTTTGCTCTTTCTGGTCGAGCGGCAGGGGAAGCGACAGGTCCGAACCCTTACCCAGCAGATCGAGGAAAACAGTTCCGCGCAAAAACAGAATAAAGTTATGCCCGGTCAAGAAGGAAAAAGCGGGGTTGCGGAAGAAGAACTACTTAGGCAGTGGCAGAATCGTATGGAAGCCTTGAAGCGTGGTCCCACCGGCGGCGACGGTTCCAAAGGCTCCGCGTGAAATCCGTTGCGAAATTGTCACCGACGTGAGAAACGCGACACCGTGTTCCGACGCGCCCCGGCGACCCTATCAGGAGCGCTCGGCGTGACACCCGCGGTGCGAGAGCAAACGCAAAGTATGCAAACAGCGACGTTGAACGAGATTGCCGACGGCAGTCTACGTAGCAAAGGCAAAGCAGGTTTCCTGCCCGCCGCCCCACCCGCGACCCACAGGATTTCTCCTGCGCCGCCGGGACCGCCTCCCCTTCCCGCCGAACCGTTCGAGGACCCGCTCGCGGTGCTGGCAAGTGAAGGTATCCGTGTCCTGGAGCGCACTGCACCCGAGGAAGATACCGACTCCGAATACGAGGACGATGAAATCGAGGAAGACGAGTACCTTTCCGCGCTGGTGCGCGGCGGGCAGGTTTCCCGGCGTCGCTCCCATCGTGCCCCGGTTGCGGACGCCCCGACCGAGCGCGTCGCCAATAACAACGACCCCTTAGCGGTTCTCGCCGAGACGATGCCCTCCCTGCGCGTCGGCGGTGGCGACGGGCGCACCAGCGGCGGTATGGTTCTGGATACCCCGTCATCCGCACCGTCCGGCGACGATTTTTCCAGCCCCGCCCCCGTGGCGACCGGCGGCGGTGTCGATGACTCCGTGCGCATGTGGCTCCGCGAGATCGGTAAGACGCATCTGCTGACGATGGATCAGGAAGTGCGCCTCGCCAAACGTATCGAGCGCGGCGATGAGCACGCGAAACGCATCCTCACTCAGGCGAACCTCCGATTGGTCGTTTCCATCGCCAAGCGGTATAGCGGGCGCGGCATGAGTTTCCCGGACCTGATTCAGGAAGGCAATATCGGCTTGATCCGCGCGGTGGAAAAGTTCGACTACCGCAAGGGCTGGAAGTTTTCGACGTACGCGACGTGGTGGATTCGCCAGGCGATCACCCGCGCCATCGCGGACCAGGGGCGCACGATCCGCATCCCGGTTCACATGGTCGAGACGATCAACCGGCTGGTCAAACTCTCGTCGTCGCTGTTGCAGGAGTTGGGGCGCGAACCGACCCTGGACGAACTCGCCAGCGCGATGGGTACCACGGTCGAGCGCGTGTCCGAGATCATGCGTATCGCCCCCGAGCCGCTTTCGCTCGAAACCCCGGTCGGCGAGGAAGACGATTCCCACCTGTCCGACTTCGTGCAGGACGAAGACAGCACCGCACTTCCCGAAATGGCGAGCCGCGCCATGCTCCGCGACCGCATCGAACGCCTTTTGAACGAACTGTCCGACCGGGAGCGCGATGTGCTCAAACTGCGCTTCGGTCTGACCCCGGAAGGATGCCCGCACACATTAGAGGAAGTCGGTCGCCATTTCCTCGTCACCCGAGAGCGCATCCGCCAGATCGAAGCGAAGGCAATCAAGAAACTGCGCTGTCCGGCGGCGGCGACGTATCTGCGCGAATACGTGGATTGAGCGGACGCTGAAGGGTTCCGGTGTAAGCCTTCGGCTGTAGACGCTTCGCGTCGGGGAAGCGCGGGGCAGACGCGCGAACGGCACGCCCT
>JAYULM010000415.1:0-2265 GCA_043763605.1 Armatimonadota bacterium
AAATGTTCCGCTGGAAGCCTTCGGCTGTAGACGCTTCGCGTCGCCGGGGGCGGGACATTGGCACGGCAACCATTCGATTCCCTGACGCGAAGCGTCTACAGCCGAAGGCTTCCAGCGGAACATTTTAATGTCCGAACCCAAGTCCGGCACCTCACGAATCCCATGCCCCCAAGAACGAAAAACAAGCAAAAAAACGAAAGCCCCACCGAACGGTTACAAACGTCCCGATACCGAATCCGGTGGGCGCAGAGCGCCCTCGAAAACTCCACATTCGGACCGGTCCTGCAATCGCTGACCGTGAAAGAGGCGGACAATAGCGAGACGCGTCCCTCTATCGGGACCGTCGACCCGGCGAGCGGCGTGCTTTATGTGAACCCGTGGTTCTTCGGACCACGAAACCGGGTGTTGGAGCAAAAAGAGTGGGAATATGTGATCGCCCATCTCGCGCTCCACCTCGCCCTGAACCACGCGGCGCGGCGTGAGGACCGCGAGCCGTTCGTGTGGAACCTCGCCTGCGACGTTGCCGTGGACCGGTTGCTGGCACTGTTTCAGATCACGCGCCCCCTGACGATTGCCGGGGAGCCGTGGCAGAGCGACGCGAGCGAGGAGCGCGTCTACGAGGAGATGATGGATGTTCGCGGGGTCAACCGCGACGCCCTTCCGAAGCGCACCCTTGCCGGGGAAGGGCGCACCGATATTCTGGGACTCGCCCGACCCGCACCGCATCCGTGGCGACACGACGACGAGAAGCGACTCGGTGTCAGCATCCAAAAGGTCGTTCAGGACACGGTCACGCGCACCGCCGAAACCCTGCTATTTGCGGAAGTGGACGGGGGGCGTGAAAAACGGTGGGCACCTGCCGAAGCCGCAAAACGCTGGGTGCTGTCGGAGTTTCCCCTGCTCGGCGCACTGGCAGGCGAGATCCGCATCATCGCCGACGCGGATTTATGCCGCCGCATGGATATTCCCGTCGCCGCGATCAACGGCTTTCTGGGCGAGATGTACCTGCACCCCGGCATCGGCTTGACACAGGACGAGTTGATTTTCGTGTATGTTCATGAACTGCTCCACGTCGCGCTGTTTCACCATTCGCGCGGGCTGGGGCGTGATCATCATATCTACAACCTCGCCGCCGACTTCGTCATCAACGGCTGGCTGGTCGAAATGGGCGTCGGGCAACTGCCGCGAATCGGTGCCCTCTACGACCCTCGCCTGGCAGGAATGAGCACCGAGGAGGTGTACGACAGATTGCTCCTCAGCCCGCGCGAGTCGCGCAAGCTGCGCGGCTTCCGAGGGGCGTCCGGCGACGTGCTCACGGACGCACCCGGGGGGCAAACCATCTACCGGCGTGACGTAACGACGCTGGACGACATTTACCGGCGTTGTTTACAGACCGGGTATTCCTGCTCGGGCGGGCGGTATCGGGGCACGATGCCCGCCGGACTCCTGGAGGCGATCCGCTCGCTCTGGACGGCACCGGTCCCGTGGGATGTCGAACTGGCGCGGTGGATGGACGCGCATGTGCCGTTCCCGCGCGACCCGCGCCGCACGTACGCCCGCGCCTCGCGGCGGCAGGCGTCGACGCCCGATATTCCCCGCCCGGCGCGGTACATTCCGGTGGAAGAGTCCGCCGCGTGTACGTTCGGCGTCGTGCTCGACACGTCCGGCTCTATGGATCGTGCCCTGCTCGGTCGCGCGCTCGGCGCGATAGCGTCCTACGCCGAAGCGCGCGACGTTCCCGCCGTGCGCCTCGTGCTCTGCGACGCCGCGCCCTACGACCGGGGCATCGTCCCGCCGACCGACCTGCGCGGCGTGTTCGGCGTCCAAGGGCGCGGCGGCACCGTGTTGCAACCGGCGGTCAACTTCCTCCTGCGCCGCGCGGACTTCCCGCCCACCGCGCCGGTCATGATCCTCACAGACGGATGGTGTGAGGAAGAGATCCTTTGCCCCCGCGACCACTGCTTCGTGCTCCCCCGCGCGCCCCAGATCGACGCGAAGGAAAAGGGTTAGCGCATTTCGCTACGAACGAACGCCCCGGTTTTCCGCGTCCTGAAAGAGAACCACGAAGTTTAACGAATCCTATTCCGGGAGGGCTTTCTTTTTTTGTCGGGTACCCCCTGGGTGGCGGACGGCGCCAACCGGACGTTGGATCGTTGTTACCTGCGGTGCTGCTTGCTCGTTCTATGTTTCGTGGTTCTTGTTCGGTCCTTTCCCGCGAAGCCGCCGTTTCTGGTGCTCACATGGAATGTGAGAACCAGACACGGC
>JAYULM010000416.1:0-8008 GCA_043763605.1 Armatimonadota bacterium
GAAAGGGGTGGGGGGATAGGGGGGACGACCGGGACGCCGCCCCCGGGGAAGACGCCCCCAGTACCACCCGCCTGGAGCGCGCCGCGCTTCGGGCGCAGACCGCCATCGCCGACGCTTCGCGCCGCGCCGCCCCCGAATCCAAACTGAGCGCGATGCTCCTGCGCTTCGCCCAACTCACCGACGAACTGCCGCGCCGCGTCACGGCGGAAACGCGCGGCGGGGTGCTACGGCGCATCACAGACCGGATCGAGGCGATTACGGAGCGGTTGGAGACCGTCGCGGTAGCGAAGGCGGAAAAGAAGTCGGGTCCGCTCAGTTCCAAGCGCGCCAAGCGGCTGGAGCAACGGCTGAAGCGCACGCGCGACAGCATCAAGCGCACTTTGAAAGCCTCTGCTTCTAACTGAAAACGCGAACGCGCGGAAACGAGCCACCGGCGCGGGTCGGTAATACTGCTCGGAATGTTGTTTTCCTGATGCCGAATAAAGTCTACCGTCCGCTAAAAAAAGAAAATTTCCTGCCCGAACTCCCGCCGTTGTTGCCGGTCGTGCAGGCGTCGCTCGGTTGTTGCGACGGTCCGCGTCTCGCCGCCGCCGTGTCGCGGGCGGGCGGACTCGGCACCCTGTCGGTCCGCAGTCCCGATCCGGCTTCCCTGAGACGCCAACTCCGGCAGATCCGCGCGATTACGCCGCGCCCGGTGCTCCTCGCCCTCACCGCCCAGTGGGAGAGCGACGCTGTCTTCGACACCGCTGTTGCCGAAGGCGCGCGGCTTTTCCAGGTGTTCTGGTGGAACGCTCCCCGCCTGATCCCGCGCATAAAGCGTGCAGACGGGATCGCCTTCTATCAGATAGGTACTCGCGGCGAAGCACGCGACGCCGTGGAAATGGGCGCGTCGGTATTGGTCGCGCAGGGCACCGGTGCCGGGGGGCAGGTACGTTCCCCACGCCCCGTGCTGGACTTGGTGCGCGAGTTGCGCGACGAATTCGGCACGGCGATCCCGATCATTGCCGGGGGCGGCTTCGCGGACGCGGGCGACATGCGCGCGGCTCTCGCGGTGGGGGCGAACGCCGCCCTGTTCGGGACGCGGTTCCTGCTATCCGAGGAAGCGAACGCCGCGCCGCAGGATAAGGTCCGGTTGCTCCGTGCCGGGGAAGCCGATCTACACCTTGACACGCGCCTGACCGGGGACTGGCCCTGCGCGCCGCGCCGCCGACTTCGTATGCAAACTGACGAAGATCGACCGTCGCTGTTCGCGGGCGTGGGCGTCGGCAAGATCCGAACTGTACTACCCGCGCTGGACATTGTCCGCGCACTGACTTCGGCGACGGCATCCGGGCAGTTGTGACCGTTATATCCGAACTTCTCGGTGCCGAACCGACCGTTGTTGTATCGCCGCGCTCCCCGGACGAACTTGCGGATGCGATTCGGGACGCGGTCGCGGCGGGGCACGCGGTCGTGCCGCAGGGCGGTGGGACCGGGCAGGACTACGGCTATCCCCTGCGCCCGGGGGCGTACACACTCGTGGAAACGTCCGGGATGGATCGGATCGTCGCCGTGGAACCGGGCGACCTGACGATCACGGTGGAGTCGGGTGTGACACTCGCCGCCGTCCAGGATGCCCTCCGCCCGCATGGTTTGTTTCTTCCCCTCGACCCGCCACACTCCGACCGCGCCACCGTCGGCGGCATCCTCGCCACGAACGCGTTCGGCGCGTCGCGCCTCGGCTACGGCACGGCGCGAGACTGGCTGATCGGCTTGTCGGTGGTCAACGCCGACGGGCGAATCGTCAAAGGCGGCGGCAAGGTCGTCAAGAACGTCACCGGGTACGATACACCGAAAATGCACATCGGCGCGCTCGGCACCCTCGGTGTTTTAGCGGAAGCGACATTCAAAGTCGCCCCGCTTCCGGAGGCGACACATACCGTGGTCGCGTCGATCCGCGACGGGGCGACACCCGGCGCGGCGATGGCACGGATTCTCGCGGAAACGCAGCCCGCGAAAGCGTACCGCCGCACGGACGCGCACGGCGATTTTGTCGTTTGCGTGTACGCGGGCTTCATTGAAGTCGCAATGCAGGCGGCGGAATTTGCGCGCGACGCACTACGCCCCTGTGGTTCGGTCGCGGTTTACCCGGAGGCGATGGGGGAAGCGGAGGACGTGCCGGTACTTTCCCTGCGGTTGAGCGGTCCGATGGCTGGCGACGGCGAGCGGCATGAGTCGGTGCTCCCGAACGCGGTGCTGACTCCGGAATTGGGGACGGTAGTAAAAACCTTCTACGGCGTCGGGATCACGGAAATCGCGTGGCAGGAACCGGCGTTCGCCGCCGCGACCCAAACCACCACCTATGCCCTGCATACCACGGGACAAACATTTACCCACGCCCCGCTCGCACTCCGGCGTCACGAAACCTTCCGCGTCTGGTCGCCCGAACCCGCTTCGCTCCCGCTGATGCGCCGTATCAAAACGGCGTTAGACCCTGGCGACATTTTCAACCCGGGGCGGTTCGTGGTGCGTTAGGGCGCGGGCTTTTCCGCCATATCCGCTATCGGCTCGGTTTCGCGCCAGAATGCCCGGTAGAGCAGAACCAACAGAACGACCTGCGCGACGGAAGTAAGTACACTCCCTCCGGTAAACAACACCTTTTCGATCCCCCGGTTGTGTTTTGCAAGTGTGCCTGCCCACATCCAGTTGGTGTAGACGAGAGCCATGCCGATATTGACCGTGGTGGTGATGTTCCAGAACGGGTAAAGTCGCCGGACGCCCGGCGAGACGCCGTATAGCAGGGCGAGGAACGCGATTCCCGGTTGGACATACCGGGAGTGTACCTGCGTCGGGAACATGAAGAAGACGATGAATCCCAGCGCGATGCTGAACAAGAGTGCTTGCGGCGACGGGTTACGCCAGAGTCGCCAGAGGAGCGGCAAATACGCGGCAACGAACAGCGACAGCCCGATCTGCCGGGGCGTCAGTGGACCGATATAGGGTACCCGGTCGTCGTTGGCGAGTTCGGCGGGCAGATGGCGCACGACGTTATCGAACCCTTTGGAAAGGTGCCAGATGTTAAACGCCTCGTTCGAGCGGCGATGATAAAACCCCACGGCTCCGGTATAGGAGCGGATCAACCCGGTACCTGACGCGCGACTGTGTAGAAAGAAGGGCAGGGACAGGAGGACCACGGTGAGAATACCGGTCGCCAGTGCGAACCCCGCCATCCGTCCGCCGAACCGCCGCCACGCATAAACTATCAGGAACGGTATCGCGAAAATAGCCTGTAGTTTCAGGGCGAGCGCGAAACCGGCGAGGACTCCGGCGAGGACCGGACGGGCATGGAGTAACGCCAGCGCGGCTCCGATGAGCAGGACAGCGAGCGGAACATCCGCCTGCCCCCAGATGGCGGCGTTCACCCAGAGAGACAGACCGAAAGCGAGCGCGACGGCACCGCGCCGCGCCGCGTCCGCGCCGAACGGTTCCCGCAACCACCGCTCGGCCATCGGAACCGCGCCCGCCAGCGCGAGGAGCGACGGTAACTTCAGAAGCAAGACCGCCCCGGGGGAATGGGGAGGCGCATGAAAAAGCAGGCGCAATTTCTCGACGCCGGTCAGCACGTAAAGCCAGAGGGCGGGATAGTTGCAGTCCGCGCGTGCCTCGTAAAGACGGAACGGATTGAAACCACGGGATTCCTGCGCCCACGACAGAAAGTAGTAGTGCGTATCGATAGTCATCGAGAAGAAGGGCGCGATCATCACCCCGGCGAGAAAAATCGCCAGGGAAGCCGCCAGCACCGGGGGCGAAGGGGAGAAACGGTTGCGCAACGCGGCGGCGTTTGAGGGGGGTGACATCGGGAGCAGGTTCCCTCTGAGGAGGGCGTTTTCCTCCCTCGGGGGCTGGCGTATCGATTCCTGCCCGCCCACCACGTGGCGGAGAGTCGCCCGGGCAAAACGCCCCCGTGCGACCATTTTATTGTGCGCCGCCGTTGTTTCCCATCTGTTCGGTCGGGATATAACTCCCCCGTTCGTTTTCCCGTTCCCGCTTTTTTCGGGTACCATGTCGCATGGAAAATTACGCCAAACTCCTCCTGCGTTACAAAGAAATCACGCACATTACCAGTGCCGCCGCCGTGCTCGGCTGGGACCAGCAGTGTTACATGCCGCACGGCGGAGCCGCCGAACGCGCCGAACAGTTGGCGGTCTTAGGGACCATCGCGCACGAGCGGTTCGCGTCCGACGAGACCGGGACGCTCCTCGCAGCCGCCGAAGCGGAAGCCGCCGGACTCGACCCCGACTCGGACGAGCGGCTCACCGTCCGTGTCGTGCGCCGCGACTACGACCAGGCGGTCAAAATCCCGGCGAGCCTGATCGCCGAACTCGCTAAAGCCGAAACGCTCGGGCACGAAGTCTGGGTCAAGGCGCGACAGGACAACGACTTCGCGCATTTCGCACCGACACTGGAAAAACTGCTCGACCTGTCGCGCCAGAAAGCCGGATACCTCGGCTACACGGCGCATCCGTACGACGCGCTTCTGGATCAATACGAACCCGGGATGACGGCGGCGGAAGTAGACCGCGTTTTCGGCGAATTGCGCACCGGGCTGGTCGAACTGGTCCAGTACATCAAATCGCGCCCGCAGATCGACGATTCACCGCTCCGGCGCGACTTTTCGGAGGACGGACAGAAGGCGTTCGGCGAAACGATCATCAAGAAAATGGGCTTCGATTTCGAGCGCGGGCGGCAGGACAAGGCGGTACACCCGTTCTGTACGTCGTTCGGCAAGGACGACGTGCGTATCACGACGCGCTTCGAGACGAACTGGCTCCCCGCCGCACTGATGGGCACGATCCACGAAACCGGGCACGCGCTATACGAGCAGGGTTTCCAGTCGAAAGACGACGGCACACCGCTTTCCGGCGCGGTCTCGCTCGGCGTCCACGAATCGCAATCGCGCCTGTGGGAGAACGTCGTCGGTCGGTCGCGCGCGTTCTGGGACGTGTACTACGGCGATCTGCAAGCGGCATTCCCCGGCACGCTCGACGACGTTTCCGTGGACGGCTTCTACCGCGCGATCAACACGGTCGCGCCGTCGTTTATCCGTGTCGAAGCCGACGAGGCGACATACTGCCTGCACATCATGCTCCGCTTCGAGATCGAGAAGCGCATGATCGCGGGCGAACTGGCGGTCAAGGACGTTCCTGAAGCATGGAACGCCCTGATGCAGGACTACCTCGGCATCACGCCCGACACCGACGCCAACGGTTGCCTGCAGGATGTCCACTGGTCGGCGGCACTGTTCGGCTATTTCCCGACCTACGCGCTCGGCACGATGCTGTCGTCGCAACTTTACGACAAGGCGACCGGCGACCACCCGGCCATCGCGTCCGACCTGTCAAGAGGCGAGTTCGCCTCGCTCCTGTCCTGGCTCCGCGAAAACGTCCACGCGCCGGGTCGCCGCTACCTGCCGTCCGAGTTGGTGCAACGCGTGTGCGGCGAACCCGCGCAATCGCGCTCGTACCTGAAGTATCTGAACGAGAAGTTCCGGGCGGTGTATGGTTGACCTCCCTCCCCCTAACCCCCTCCCTCATCGGAATGAGAGAGGGGGGACACCGCTGTTATGGGGTATTACCGTTTCTAATGCGAATGTATCGTCCCTGGTATCCCCCCTCTCTCATTCCGATGAGGGAGGGGGTTAGGGGGAGGGAGAAAAAATGACAAACGAAGACCCGAACAACCGAACCCTGATACTCCTGCGCCCCGATCTCGACGATCTGCCGCCGGTGACGTTGCCCGACGGCATCCGCTTTCGCCCGTATCGGACCGGCGACGAGGAAACGTGGACGCGCGTCTGGCAAGAGAGCGAGCCTTTCGACCCGATAACCGACGCGGCGTTCCGCCAGTCCTACGGACAAGACGAAGCCCTCCTTGCCGAGCGGATTTACTTCGCCGTGGACGACGTGACCGGGCAGGACATCGGGACCGTGACCGCGTGGACCGAGGAAACGCCGAGCAAGAACCACGCCGGATTGAACGGATGGGGGCGCGTCCACTGGCTCGCGACACTCCCGGCGTATCAGGGACGCGGCATCGGCAAGGCATTGTTTCTGTACTGCCTGCACAAGTTGCGCGATTTCGGGCACCGGGAATCGTTTTTGGTCACATCGTCGGGGCGCACCGCCGCCGTCGCGCTGTACGAAAAATACGGCTTCCACGAAGCGGTTACCGGGGCACCGTGATGGACGACCGCGCGCTACGCTGGGTGTTGCAAATGTGCGCGGACGGCATCAACCCGGCGTTACTGTTTTCCGTGCTTTCCGAAATTCCGTTCGCGCTATCGTCCGCGACGCCGCAAACGCGCCACGCGGCTCTCGGTCGCGCCGTGCGGTTCTGCATCGCCGGATGCGTCGCCATCGCGGTGCCGGTCGTGCTCGCCGAACTGGGTAAGAAGCACGAAGTCTGGAACGGGCACCCCGGCTTCCCGTCGGGGCACGCAACGTTCGCGGCGTCGGCGTCCGCCGTGATCATCGCCTATCGCGGCCGGCACTGGCTCCTGCTCTGCACCCCGGTGACGGCGGCGATGCTGTATTCCCTCGTGTACCTGGGGCATCACGAAATGCCCGAGGTGATCGGCGGCCTAATGCTCGGGGTCGGTTTAGGTACGCTGATCACGCGGGTTTTGACCAAGCCCGGACCGTGAGCGGAGAATTCCCCGTCGTTCCTCCCTCCCCCGCCCCCCCTCTCGTTTCTCCTCCCTCCCCCCAACCCCCTCAGGGCTATTCAGTTATCTGAAAAGTTGCTGCCGCGCCCGGAACCTCACCCCCCCGCCCCCTCTCCGTGCCGGAGAGGGGGAGCCAGAAACGAAACGCGGCAATTGTCTCGCCTCTGGCGCATCGACTCCCCCTCTCCGGCACGGAGAGGGGGCGGGGGGGTGAGGTTCCGGGTGACGCAATAACTGAACAGCCCCCCAACCCCCTCCCTCATCGGAATGAGAGAGGGGGAGTCCGAGGCAACAAGGCGATCCCGTTTGTCGGGCGATTCGGCAAACGAGCTTACCTGTCTCTTCAGGACTCCCCCTCTCTCATTCCGATGAGGGAGGGGGTTGGGGGGAGGGAGGAGAAACGGGAGGGGGGGCGGGGGAGGGAGAAACGACGGGATGAGGTGGGCGGGGGGAGAAAACAACGGGACGAGGTGGGGTTTCCAAGGTTCTACTGCGTCCGCGCGTCCCGAAGCCATTTGAGGTGCCCGTCGAAAAAAAGCCGGTTGCGCCCGCCGCTGTGAACCGCTCTGCCCTTTAGCGCGGCGGCGACAGACGGAATCGTACGCGGGAAATACGGGTCCACGGCAAGTTCGATGTCGGCGACGCCCTGCGGGTTACCGACCTGCGGGTTCCGCGCCGCTTGTAAATCGCGTAACAGTTCCTCGCCCGACTTGCCCCAGGCGTTGTCTATGGGCACGGGTTCGGCGAACTGGTCGAAACGCCAAAGCCAGTACCGCGCGATTCCGGTGGGGACCCCGGCGTCGATGTCGGCGAACGGACCGCGCGTGGACTGTTCCACCTGCGAAACGCCCGCGAACGCCCCGGCGAGGCTCGGACAGGATAGTATCTCCACCGATTTCGTGTAGGGGAACAGCACCGCACCCGCCCAACCGCCGCGCGGGTCGGACGGGGGGCATGCCGCGCCCCACGGGCGGTAGCCACCTGCGAGCGTGGTTTTCAGGTCGCGACGATCCGGCAACCGTTCGTCGTAATCCTGCGTGTACAACAGAAACGCGGTACCGATCTGCTTCAAGTTCGACGCGCACACCGTCTGCCGTGCCTTTTCGCGCACCCGTGCGAATACCGGAAATAGAATCGCGGCGAGCACGGCTATTATCGCGATCACGACAAGCAACTCGATCAGCGTAAAACCACCCCGGGCGGTTTTCGCAAGTGTGAACCCTTTTTTCATTTTCTACGTCCTTTTCGTGTCGCTCCCCCTCCCGTGTTTTCTCCCTCCCTCGGGTACCCTCTGGGTGCCCCTCC
>JAYULM010000417.1:0-8002 GCA_043763605.1 Armatimonadota bacterium
GGAGGATTTTGACATGCCCGCGTCCGAAGGACGCTCGGTGGCGGAGCCACCTATAGGCGTCGGTGGAACCGATGATCCCAACCGATGATCCCAAAACCCAAAACCCAAAACCTCTTCAGTCCTCGTCCCACACCCAGCCGAGGCGGCGGAGCAGATACGCCAGCGGCAGGGCGAAAGCCGCGTTCCACAGGGCGTTCATCGCCGTAAACCGGAAAGCGGCGAGCAGGGAGTCGAGCGAGAGGGGTGGGTTGCAAAGAAGGTACACGGCGTCCGCGACCAGCGAGCCGGTTAAAATCGCCGACACGATCACGAGCGGGTTGGAACGCACGAACCGCTCGGAAAACCAGCCCGCCACGCACCCGGCGACGGTGCGAGAGACCAGCGTCGAACCCACCGCCTGCCCCGTCAACGCGGATGTCACCAGACCCGCGCCGAACCCCCAACCGCACCCCCCGGCGGCGTCGGACAGGAGTGCGGGGAGCAGGCAGAGAGTCAGGACGAAATCGGGGCGTCCCGTCACTTCGGCGTGTGGCAGAAGCAGAACGACGTTGGCTTGCAGACCTGTCGCCAGACAAAGGAGCAATACGAACACGAAAAAACGCACGGCAGGCACGGCGGCGAGGTACGGGGTCATCGGATCAGGAAAACCTCCTGGAGCGTTCCCGGTAGCGGTGCGAACGGCTCAACCCGCGCCGATTTCACGAAACCGGTCTTTTCGGTGACAATTTCCGTAACCGTACCGACCGGGATTCCGGCGGGGATGACGCCCCCGAATCCGGACGAAATCACCGTATCGCCGACGCGGATATCGTCCTCGCGGCGCAGATACACTACGGAAAGTTGTTGCCCACGTCCCCGCCCCCGGACGACGGCGACGGCTTTGTCCTTGACGACGGCGGTTTTCGGATCTCGCCGCTGTACTAACACGCCGACGCCCGACGACGTATCGGAAAGCAGAAGCACCTGCGCGGTGTTGCCGCCGACCTCGGTAATCTGCCCCAGAAGGCCGTCCGCCGTGCGCGCGACGGAGCCGACTTTGACGCCGTCACCCGTGCCGCGCGACACCAGAAGCGTCTCGGCGTTCGCGGACGGGAGCAAGGCGATGATCTCGGCGGGCAACAGGGGCTGGGGAGATTTTTCGGCGAACTGTAACGCTTTGCGCAGACGAGTCGCTTCCGCGTCGGCGTTGCGCAGTCGTTCGTTCTCTAACTTAAGGCGTGTATTGTCGCTCTCCAGCCGGGCGAGATCGTCGGTGTCACGCTTGCCCGGTAGCACGTAATCCCAGAGTGTTTTCGCCGAGCGGGAGGCGCGCGACGTGCCGATGGCAAAAGGGGAAGCGACCGTGCGGATGCCGTCGAGTGCCGGGTCGGTACGCCCCGACGACGCCAGCCGGTTGTGCAGGATACCGTAGCACACCCCGACGAAAACAAGTCCCGCTAGCACGAACAGTGCGGTCCGTCCGCTACGTTGCGGGGCGGAGCCGCCCCGTGTCACGCCGCCACCTAAAAGGGGCGATCTATTCCCGTTGCCGCGCGACGGGGTCGCGCGACCTGGCGTGTTCGGTTTCGCCCGCTCGGAGCGTCGGGTAGGCGGTGGCATGATGCGTCCGGTTGGAATACGGCGAAACCGGCTCCGTTAGTTCAACTGACTGTGGGTTAAAAGCGCGTTTCGCAGGTTCGGGTTGCTACGGATCGCGTCCAGAACCTCCCCGGCACCGAGCGCGACGCAGGACAGGGGGTCTTTGGCGATGTGTACCGGCATCAGGGTTTCGGCGGCGATCAGTTGATCCAAGCCCCGCAAGAGTGCCCCGCCCCCGGCGAGATAGATACCCTGGTCCATGATGTCGGCGGCGAGTTCGGGCGGCGCGGACTCCAGCGCGACCTTGACCGCTTCCACGATCTGGTTCACCGGGTCGGAGATCGCGTCTCGCACCTCCTCGGACGTTATCGTGGTCGAACGCGGCAATCCGGTAATCAGGTTCCGCCCGCGCACCGTCATCGACAACTCCTGTTCTAACGGGTACGCCGAACCGATGTTGATCTTCACATCCTCGGCGGTACGGTCGCCGATAAAAAGATTGTAGGCGCGGCGGATATACGCCGTGATCGCTTCGTCGATCTCGTCGCCCGCCGTACGGATAGAACGCGACGTGACGATGCCGCCGAGCGAGATCACCGCAACCTCGGTCGTGCCGCCGCCGATGTCCACAATCATCGAACCGGTCGGCTCCGCTACCGGAAGCCCCGCGCCAATCGCCGCTGCCATCGGCTCCTCGATCAGGTATGCCTGCCGTGCCCCGGCTTTGCGCGTCGCGTCAAGCACGGCGCGCCGCTCCACTTCGGTCACGCCCGAAGGGATGCCGACTACTACTTCCGGCAACGCCCACATCCGGCTCTTGTTCACCTTTTCGATAAAATGGCGTAGCATCCGCTCGGTCTGCTCGAAGTCGGCGATCACGCCGTCTTTTAAAGGACGGACGGCGACGATATGTCCGGGGGTGCGCCCGAGCATCCGTTTCGCTTCCTCGCCTACTTTGAGGATCTCACGGGTATGTACATTGAGTGCGACGACACTGGGTTCGCGGATCAGAATGCCGCGCCCGCGCACGTAAACCAGGGTGTTGGCGGTACCGAGATCGATGCCCATGTTGCGGGAGAAACGGCTAAAAATATGGCTTAAAAAGCGCATGCGTTAAGTTAATCTGGCTTTCGGGAAACGGGTGCCCTGAGTATATCACGCGGGGGTAACGTGGCGGTTTTTCGTTTGCTCTCGCCGCGTTCGGACGCTCCCCAACCCCCAATTCTGGGGGAGCCGGAGGGAATGACGGAGGCGTCACGCCCGACCGGCGGACGAACCTTTCCGGTATCCCATCCGGCTCCCCCAGAATTGGGGGTTGGGGGGCGTCTACGGCACCAAAATTGCAAGTATCCCCATCATCGACGGCGACGTCGCCGCGAAAGATGAAGTAGAGATAGCCAATGACCTGGATTGAAGTGAAGGCATACCATGTCGGTACGTTCGGCGGCGTGTACCCGATGGACCCCGTCGGTGACCCGACGCGCTGGGTGAACATGGACCGCATTTTTTCGATTGTGTTCGAGGAAGACCGGGGGGAACCGCTAGTAGCGAAACTGGAAACCGAACGATGCGGGACGTTTTTGGTACGCGATCCCTACTCCATCGAAGTGGTACGTGACTACCTGCAAACAGAGCGGACGCGCCGCCTGCGGCACGAAGATCGATGACAACCTCGCTCCCGGAACCGCTCGCCGCCTGGTGCGAGACGATCCTCGGCGGCTACGACGCGCCCGGGGAATGTAGCCACCCCCATGGCGAGTCGCGGGTATGGCGACTGTTTTCGCGAACGTCCGGGGAAACCTGTTACTTGAAGGCGCATCGGCGCGACGGCAAGCGGGAGCGCGAGATCTGGGCATACAATCATGTGGTGGCCTTGCTCGGCGGGTTCGCGCCGCGCCTCGTCGCCGTCCGCGACGAACCGCCGCCCGCCCTGCTTCTCTCGGCACTTCCCGGCGAACCGATGGAGCGCGTCGCGCTGACCCCGGCGCGGGAGCGAAACGCGTGGCAACAAGCCGGAACCGCTCTGGCGCGCTACCACACCGTCACCAGTCCCTGGTTCGGACGCCCCGACCGCAACGGCGAACCGCTGGAAGGCACCCAGCCCGACGCCGAAGCGTTCTGGCAATCGCGCCTCGCCGACTGGATCGACCGCGCCGAACGCGGTAACTTTCTGACGCCGGATGAGATAGCCTTTGCCCGCGACCGTGCAGGCGATATGAACGTGTTCCGGGGTGAACCGGCGGTCGCGACGCACCACGACTACACCCCGCGCAACTGGATCGTTTCGCCCGATACCAGCGAATGGCTCGGCGTGATCGATTTCGAGCATGCCTGTTTCGACGTTTGCGTCGCCGACTTCAAACTGTACCGGGACCGTTTCTTCGCCGACCGCCCCGATCTGGAGGAGGCGTTCTTCACCGGGTACGGCGCACCGCTCACTGACCGACAACAGGCACAACTGCGGATTATCCATCTACATCAGGGCGTCAGCGGGGTCGTCTGGTCGCGTGAGCACCACGATGCGGGGTTCGACGCAACGAACCACGCGATTCTGGACCGGTTGCGGCGCGAATAAAAAGACGACCAGCGCGGTTTGTGCGGGGATGTACCATCCTCGGGTGGAAGCCTGCGGCTTGGTAATCCTGCGGGTTAAAGCACTCGTTCGGTTCGCGGGCTAACGTCGCGACTTCCGCGTTCCGAAGGAACACCAAGCCGCAGGCTTCCACCCGAGGATGGTACATCCCCGCACACGGTACAATATAACCCATTGTGATCCAGAACGCGGGGAAGGAAGTACAGTATGCGTGACTTTGAACGCTTGTCCAACGAGGCGGACGCCATCGGCTTACGGTTAGAGGTAGTTCGTGGCGTTCCGGTGTTCGAAGCCTTTCCGGTGGCGCGTCACCAAGCCGTGATATTCCGAATACAAAGTTCGATACGCCCCAATGTATTGGGGGATGCGCCGTGCCCATGTTTGCACTATGCGGACGTACAGATTCGCTTCCCCGACGGCTCCCGCAAACGCCCTGACATTGCCATATTTTGTCAAGAACCGGAGCAAACGACAGAAATCACGGTTTCCCCCGAAGCCGTTGTCGAAGTAATCAGTGCCGATTACAAGGAGAAAGACTTGCTGATTGGTGTACCATTCTACCAGCAGGTCCGTATACCGGACATCATCGTTTTTGACCCCGAAACGAACGAAGTCCGGCACTGGCGCAACGGGGGCAACGAGAAGAAGTATCAATCGCCGGTAACGCTCGACCTGCTTTGCGGCTGCACGATTACGGTGTGACGGCGGCGCGCTCCAGCGTTTCCAAACGTCGTATGTCGCGCAGGCAGTACAGGAGCGGGATCGCGCCGAACACGCCGAACGAACAGTCGATCAGTTGCCAGTAGAACGGGATGCCGCGCAAGGGACCGCAGATCAGCGCGAGCGGGAGCACGAGGACGCAGGCGGCGACACCTGCTTGAAGAATAAAAACGTTGCGCACCGGGTCGCGGAGCGGTCCGACGAAAAACAGCGCGATGACCAGATGCCCGAACGCCAGCCAATCCGTGCCGTAAAACAGGAACGGATAGCGGGCGTCGGCGTCGTTCAGCCCGACCCGGACGGTCGCGAGCCAGTGGGGGAGTCCGGTGTATTCCGACGGATCGCCGGACGCGCCGAGCAGACGGGCGAGCAGATTCACTTCCGGGACTAGCGGGAACGCCGTCACGCCGCTGAGGACCAGCCCGACGATAAAGACCCACAGGAAAACGCGGATGCGCTTTCGCAAGCGGTCCGGTTCGGCGGCATGATTCATCTTATATCAAACCCTTCTGTTGGAGCGGGGGTTTACAAACCCCCGTGGTCCGACCGGTATCAGATCACTTCCAACCCGTCTTTGTCGGGCAGGGTGGGGAACGGCGCGTGCGGCTCGGTCTGATACCAGTACGCCACAGACGCGATGTCATCCTGGAGCGGCAGGTACCGCCTGCCGTCGCGCCAACCCAACGCCTGTATCGTGATGCGCAGATCGGTCTCGAAGCGCACCGGGTCGGCGATATGCCAGCGGTACATGCCGAAGCGCGTTTGCGAGCGGTAGACGCCGTCCGGGCGGATCACCTGCGGTAGTCCCGCATACGGGGTGCAAAACTCCTGGTACTGCTTCGTGACCTGATTTTCGAAATCGTACGACCCGCAGAAATAGTCTTCCGTGCCGGTGCCGCAGTTCGTCGGGTAGTCCGTATCGCCGTCGAGGTAGAACTTGATTTCTCCCTCGCCCCACCATCCCGTGTTGTTCACGCCCCACGCCATGTAGGTCCCGACGAACTGCCCGTGCCCCCGGACGCCGTCCAGGATTGTGTACACGTCCTTGTACGGCAGGGGATTCACGCGGCGAAACTGCGCATGGAAGTACGCAGCGTTTTCGGGAATCTCGGTCAGGGCGTAATCGATCTGGTAATACAGGACGATGTCGTCGGGCGCGATGTTCTCCCAGGTGATCCGGCAGCGCGACCGAAACGGCATTTCCCAGTAGCAGTTGAACGCCGAGCCGGGGTTGACGCACACGGGTAGCGAGACGAGCGGCGCGAACGATCCCCAGCCCATCGCGAAAAAGTCGCCCGCCGGACACTCCACGGACGGCGTCTCCTCGTCGTCCCAGTAAACGCGCAGGATGCTCCACCGCCAGTTGCCGGTCGGCGTCATCCAGATATGCTGGATCGCGCCGGGTCCCTCGATGTCTGCAATCGTGATCGCCTCGCCCGCTTTGACCCGCAGCGACGGCGAGATCTTCCACCCGACGCCGAGGTCGCGGGCGCAGTTCGAGCCGGTGCCTTCCGTCGCCCGCGCCCCGCCGCCCTTTTCGCCGGTGCGGTTTTCCGGCGAGATTGAGCGCGACTTCGCGCGCGAGAGCAGTGAGAGGTTGCCTAAATGAGTTCCGAGTCCGTTAAATGGGTTCGTCATTGATTGTATTATTTCGATTCGTTCTATCGGGCGCGGTGCCCGCCCACGCTTGTGATGCGCAGCTGTCGAAACACTACGGAATTGCCTTCGGATCGTTGATCACGCCGAGAAATAAGACCGTGCCCGTCGTATCATGGACGATGGCGCAGAGGAACGGGCGGTTGACGACGAACGGGCGCGGTTTTTCTACCGGCTCGGGAGGTCCGGGACCGCCTGCCGCCGCCATCATTGTGACCGCCGCCGCCTCGGAACCTTTTTCATCCACGCGCAGGAAGGTTTTATGCACCACGGCATTTATCGCCGTCTTCTTCAGGCGGTCGGAAACCGTAGAAAAGTCACCCTGCACCGGCATGCCGAGCGATTTCAGTGATCCGAGCAACTCTTCCGCATATCGGATCTCGAATTTGGGGAGAGATAGCGCGATCCATGTCGGCCGAAAGCCCCGCATCATCGTTTGCCACTCCGCCGACGAGACCGATCCTACGAGGGCGTTGGCGGTCACACCGCTTTGGGGCAGAAGGACAATCATGCTCATTCCGCCGCGATAGGGGAGCGAAACGGCTTCATAGTCGCTCCCAGCGTACCAGCGCATTTGCCGGTCTTCCCGGTGCATGAAGGGTTGCTCTCGCGTCCCGGCGGCACCCTGCGTCAGATAAAACGGCTCGTCAAAGGTCGATTCGGCGGCGAAGGGCGAGATCCAGTGCCCCTTGAAATACACGGCGTTGGTTAAGATCAGGTCCGAGTATTCCACATGTTCCCGCGTCGCGATCTGTGTGATCCTCCCGCGTGTCTTTTTGCCCGCCCAATCGTTGATGGCATCCGCCGTCGTGATCGGTTTCGCGTCGGCGGCATAAAAATCGGCACAAGCATCGACATATCCCTGTTTCGGCTCGTACCGCGACCAGATGGCGTTCGCTACGGTCCACTCGTAAGCCGGGGACGCTTTGCCGTTTTCCGTGTCTGACGGGGGGCGCAACAAGCCGGTCAACAGCCGCGAATCGTCGTTGACACTCTTGAGCGGCGCACTGCCGACCTGTAACGAGTCGAGGTAAGCGGTTCGGGTCGCGCCTGTGGTCCCATTCGCCGCCAATAGCACGGCTTGCGACACGGAGTAGGGCGACAGGAAAAGGTTCGTGCCCGTCTCCGACTCGGGGGCGAGTTTTTGTAGCAGGGCGATTCCGAAAGCCGTGTTGCCGGAAACGACCGGGCTTTTTGACAATGGGTGCATGGCGATAGGTGTCAGATTGGGTAAGTCCGGCATACCGGTCTTGTCCTCGCGGGACGGGCACCCGGCTTGAAGCATGGCGCATAGGAAAACGGCGCAAATAAAAGCGGATCGAGGTAGCGTTCCGGGAATCTTCACGTTACCCATTATAAACTTTAGTTTCCGGTAAGTGAGGGGTTTTGCAAGACACGGGTAGAAGCCGTACAAAGGGTTACCATACTCTCCGCCAACCCTACCCATATGCGAAA
>JAYULM010000418.1:0-7957 GCA_043763605.1 Armatimonadota bacterium
GCGTCCCTCCCCCGCCCCCTCCCGTTGTTTCCTCCCTCCCCCCAACCCCCTCCCTCATCAGAATGAGAGAGGGGGAGTCGATGCGCCGGAGGCGATACGTTTACCGCGTCTGCTTCTGGCTCCCCCTCTCTCATTCTGATGAGGGAGGGGGTTGGGGGGAGGGAGGAAACAACGGGAGGGGGCGGGGGAGGGACGCACTCTTTACCACCAACCCCTTCCGGTTCGATACGGTACGCGGGAGTAACAAGCCATGATACAAACCGCAACCCGCCCATTCACCGACACCGAGCGCGACGAGGTCGAACAGCAACTGCTCTACTTCGCGAGCGAAACGACATACCGCGGACTGCCGCACCCGCTGTGGGGGGCGTTCGGCGGCTTCGTCGTCGGGGCGATTCTGTCGATGGTGGCGATGCTGGTGTTCGAAGTGTCGGACCGTTGGGGCGCGACGCTGCTGGTCGCGTCGGTTCTGGCGGGGTTCGCGCTCGCGTCGCACACGCATCGGCAGTCCGAGATAGTCTTCCGCAACAACCGGCGGCAGTATGCGGCGCGGCTGGCGAAGCGACTGCAACGGGGCGAGATGGAGGAGATGACCGTCACCGCATCGGGCGTGGTGCGGGTGGTGGACAACTACGACGAGATCAACGCCTGTTTCTTCGACATCGGCGACAACCGGGTGCTCTACATCAGAGAAGATTCACTCTGGGATGCCGCTGAGTCCGCCGGACCGGACGAACGTGACGCGGAGACGTTCCTGCCGTCCGCGTTCCGCCTGACCTGGTACCCCGACGCGGACGACGAGATCGTTCATCTGGAACCCCTCGGACCGCAACTGACGCCGCTACGCACCCTTTGCGTGAGCGGGTTGGAGGAAGAGTATTACGAACTCGGTAACCTCGACATTCTGGAAAACGTCTCACTGGCGACGCTGGAAAAGGACCTGCCGTTTCTAACCGCGAGCGGTTCCGGCGAATAGGCGGACGTGCGGAACGGCGGCGAGAACCACGCTGTTCTCGCCGCCGGGACAGAAGCGGGAATCCTCAAACCGTTAGGTGCTAACTCCGGTCGAAGAAGGGCTTGACCCGCTACTCCGATCCAGACCGACGGATCGGAGATAGGTGACGGGATGTCATGTCAGGATTCGGTGGAGTCTGTTCTCAGTTTGACGTTCTTTATACCGAAATATAAACAATGTGTCGCCGGATTATCTTTCATATATAGGACCGGCACCAGTTCACCTATATTCATCGCATATTTGACTGTGGCGGCGTCTTGAAAAGAGACCTTCGAGAAAGGTACAACGAACGAGTAAGTAATCTTGTGATTCGCTCGGTTTGTGAAGTCCACATCATTCCCTCGGCGCGGATGCGCCACGGAAGTGACCTCGCCTAATCCAATGTCTCCGCGCTTTAGCAAGGAATAGGGACGAAAAATAGCAGAAACCCCCAGCGACACTGAAATGGCAGCAATTGGCAATCCTAACTGGAGAAATGTCAAGGCATGGAGAACGAACTGATCACGAAACGTTGACTCATTCCACACTCTGCCAGACACTTCCGCCTGGCGTCCGGGGAGATAGGTGATGGAAACCGTTCTGCCCCCTATGTACTTGCTCGCCGCTTCTGGCTCATCATTTGGCACATCGTCGAGTTCGATGGTCCTTAAGGCTTTTTGCTCATCAGAATAAGTGACCCAAACGGAGTATCTCCAAGAAGATTTTCTGTGCCTGTGGCGTTCTACTCGCACGATAGTGGCTTCGGTGATGCACCCCTGCGTATAATAGGTCCAGTCCCGGTAAATCTCGCTACCGATAAAATAGCCTAAAAGCCCCAATACGACACAACTTGTCAAGACTATTTTAGCAAGCGCATTCACTCCCACTTTAGACAGGCGAACCTTACGGGGAGGCGGTCCTAAAATAGATAGCCAATAGTTTGTCTCAGTCTGTGGATTCGGTTCAATCGGCATTTCTCGGTGTCATCCTGTACCTTGTTTCCGCCGTACTCGTTCTGCCTGGCGCACTAAGTGGACTCGGACAAAGTGAACCCCTCGGTCCGACGCTAACGCCGTTACAGACTATTTCCGTGGGCGGCTTGGAAGAAGAATAGTGCGAGCTGGTGGATCTCGACGTTCTCGAAGACGTTCCGCTGGCGACGCTGAAAAGCGACTTGCCGTACCCATCCCTGACCATCCCTGGCGCGTAGGCAGATGTGGCGGAACGGCGGCGAGAACCGTGTAGTTCTCGCCGCCGGGACAAGGCGGGATAGTCGGAGCCGTTGCGCTCTCTATCCCCGGTCGAAGAACGGCTTGACCGGCTGTTCGGGTCCGTCGGTCTGGATCGAGATGTGCGACGGGGTGAACAGGTACGCGCCGTCGGCGACCTTTTCCACGAAGCCATCCAGGGCATACGTCACGCCGTTCAAAAAGTCGATCAGCCGCTCCGCGACTTCGGGGGGCGTGTTTTCCAGGTTTACGATCTGCGGTTCGCCGGATTTCAAGCGGTCGGCGCATTTTTGAATGTCCGCGAACGAGGTCACCGGCATCACCGTGATCGAGCCTTCGCGCGACGCCGCTATTCGGATCGTTTCGCCGCGACGCGAGGAGTTGTTGATCATGTACTGCGATCCCCCACTCTGGCGCGGATTGTACGCCGTGGCGAAGCCCCCGGTTGACGCCGCGCGGGAAGCGGGTCGCGCCCCGTCCAACGTCGCGGTCGCCGTCGTCACCGGTTCCAGGTCGTGTTCCTGCTCCGGCTCGTAGTCCTCGTCCCCGCCGCGCCCGCGCAAATTATTCCACCACTGGCTGAAAGAGTTGCCAACAGTCTTGCGCTCCTCGGGTTCATACCCCTCCGGATCGTCGTCTCGTCCCGCGTTATACATAGCCATGTCCTTTTGGTCAGTGGTCAGTGGTCAGTGATCAGTGATCAGTAAAAGCCAGAAGACGGTACCGCCTATTGACTCTCCACTGACCACTGACCACTGACCACTGACCACTATTGTTCCCTTCTTCCGAATATCGCCGTCCCGATTCGTACCAGTGTCGCGCCCTCTTGAATCGCCGCTTGAAAATCGCCTGACATCCCCATCGAGAGTATTTGCTGATTTTCCGTTGGCAGAGCGTCGAAAAGTTTTTTCAAACGGCGGAAATAGGGTCGGGCTTCGTCCCCGTTTTCCGCGTAGGGAGCCATTCCCATAAAACCACTCAGTTCAATTCCCGGCGTCTCGCAGGCGCTCAATGCGAATTCAAGTGCCGATTCCGGCGAAACACCCGCTCGCTCCGCGCTCCCGGCGAGGTTGACTTCAATCAACACCCGTGTCGTTTGAAAACTTGCCCGCTCGATAGTTGCGACATTGTATAACTTCTGTGCGCTTTTGGCAATACCCTGCAAACATTCTTCGCTATCAACGGTTTGAAATATGTCCGCGAAATGAACGGCGTATTTGATTTTGTTGGTTTGTAGGTGCCCGATGAGATGGCAGGTGATCCGCGTGTCGGCGGGCAAGGCGGCGCGCACGGCGGGTATCTTCTCCCGCGCCTCCTGCACATAGTTTTCGCCGAGATCGGACACTCCGGCGAAAACTGCCGCGAGGCAATCGCTGACCGGGCGCGTTTTTGTCACGGCGCAAAGCGTCACGGCGTTCTTTTCCCGACCGGCAGACGCGGTGGCGGCGTCGATCTGTTCGCGGACGCGTGCGATGTTGTCAAAAATTTCACGCGCGCGGCGGTCTGTGGTGTCGAAAGTATCTGTCATAATGATGGGTGCGCCGCCCGGGGTGCGGCTCCGCTATTATAGCAACGAATTAAACGGAAACGCCGGGGGAATACCGGCGGGGAATGGACCAATATGAATCGCAAGCAATTTTTAAGCGCGGCGGGTGTACTTCTAACGGGTACCGTCGCCGGGTGCGGGGGCGGTGGGAGCGACCGACGAGACGACAATGTCACGATTGACAACCCGAACGGGAGTTCGTCCGCCGACCTGTCGCGTTTGCAGATCGACCCACGACTGGAGCGGTCTGCCTATATCGACGACGAAACGGATTTTTTCCTGACCTGGCCGAGCCAGGCAGAAGCACCGCGCACGACGCAGGTTCGCCTGTACCGGTTCCTGGAAGCGCGCGGCGGCGAGGGGCGTGAGGATGTATTGCAGGACGTTCGCATCGACGGCAACAGCAACGGGTCGTGGGCTGTGCGACCGCGAAACTTTCTGGCGTTGGCAGGGGTGTATCACATCGACGTGACGAGTTCTCTGGACCGGAGACGGCAGGCGTTCATCATCGAAAGCGGGCGTACGGCAACTCTTCCCGAAAGCACGGACGCTCAAACGCGCGGCGTGAGCATCGAAAACAACGGGGGCACTGGCAGTCTTTCCAACCTGACACTCCGCTACATCGGCGACACCGTGGGACCGGTGGGAATCCCCATCGGCACCAGTTTCGTGTTGCAGTTTCCGTCCGAGGCGTCCGCCCCGGCACGGATGAGTGTCAACCTGCGCCGGTACAAGGAGCGACGCGGCGACGACGGAACGAGCGGGGACGAACAGCGGGTCGAACTGTTGCATGACGCGGGGAGCAATGTCTGGACGGTCCGCCGCCGCGATAACTTCCCATTGGAGCGCGGGGCAACATATATTCTGGAAGTTTTCGCGGACGGCGAGCGCGAGCGCGACTTCCCGTTCCTTACCGAGGGGTAGTCTCGGTTCGGGGATGTTCGGGGAACTTCGTTCCTCCGCTGGAAGCGCAACGCTTGGTGTTCCTGCGGAACGCGGAGGGCGCGACGTTTTGCCGCGAACCAGACGACTTATTTAATCCGCAGGATTACCAGGCGGAACGCTTCCACCGGAGGAATGGAATTCCCCGCTTAAACCACGATCCGAAGAATACAACCCGCTTCCAACGACGGGAGCGGGCTTCCCGCCCGCATCTCGACGGCAAGCGAAGTGCCGCGCACGAAGCGGGACACCTGGTTCGGCGTAAGCGTTTGCACTGAAAGGAGACGGTAGCCCGCTATCCCGCTTCCGGCGCAGAACGCGACGTCTATCGGATACGCAAGTAGCGCGGTGTGAACCTGCGGACAATGTGGCAAAAGAAGCGCGTACCCCAAGCCGATGTCACGCCCGATGAGCCCGCGCAGTTGGTCGAGCGGCGTGTTCGCCCAGCCAATCTGCTCCGCGACCATTCGCCCGCTGTCGGTGATCAGCGGCACTTATTCTTGACCTGCGGCAACCGCTTCCGGCGCGCGATCTCGTTCCCCACTCCGCTCCTGCCGCACGGCGCGGACTATCTTGACGCGCCCTTTTTCCATCTGATCCACCACGAATGTCACGCCGTCCCGGTGGACGTGCTCGCCCTCGGTCGGCTCGTGCCCGAGCAAGCCGAATACCAGACCGCCAATCGTCGTGTATTCCTCGTCGGACAGTTCCAGACCCAGCCGGTCGTTCACGTCCGCGATATTCATCCGCCCGTCGATGATCGACTCGCGCGCGTTCAGCACTTTCATCTCCGGCTCGTCGATGTCGTATTCGTCGCGGATGTCGCCGACGATCTCCTCTAACAGGTCTTCGAGCGAGACGATACCGGCAGTGCCGCCGTACTCGTCCTGCACCACGGCGATCTGATTTTTCGAGCGGCGCATTTCCGCGAGAAGGTCGGCGACGCGGCGCGACTCGGGCACGAACACCGGGGGGCGCATCACGCTGCGCAGAGCGAAACTTTGCGGGGCAGTCCCGTCGGCAAATAGCGGGAGCAGGTCTTTGGCGTGGACGATGCCGACGATGGTGTCGGAGGTCCGCTCGAACACCGGCAGGCGCGAGTGCCCGGACGCGATAACGGTTTGTAGCGTTTCGGGCAGGCTCGCCGCGACCGGAACCGCCGTCATGTCGATACGCGGCGTCATCACCGAGCGCACGAGCGTTTCGGAAAAGTCGATCACGTTCTCCACAATCGCCTGCTCCTCCCGGTCGAACTCACCCTTTTCGGTGCCGGATTCGATGATGGCGCGAAACTCCTCGCGGCTGATCATCGGCGTCTCGAACTGCGCTTTCGCGCCGAACGGTCGCACGACGATGTTCGCGAGACCGAGGGCGAGGGCGTTGAGCGGCGCGAAGATCACGGCGCACACGTTCACGAATGGCGCGAGACGCAACGCCCACACGTCGGGGGACTGCATCGCTATCGCTTTGGGGGCGATCTCGCCGAACACGAGCGTTATCACCGCGACGATGATCACGACCACGGTTATCGCGATGTTGCTGGCGAGGGGACCCGAGGGTACGCCGAGTAATTGGACAATCGGCTTCAACTGGGGCGCGATGGCGAGTGCCGCCGATGCCGACGCCGCGAAGCCGAGCAGGGTGATCCCTGCCTGAACCGTGGCGATATAGCGCGGCGGGTCGTCATGTAAGCGTTTCACGGCGACCGCGCCGCGCCGGTTCTCCTCGACCAGTTGATCCACACGCGAGCGGCGGACCGAGGTGATCGCGGTTTCCGCCATGGAGAAGACGGCGTTGAAAACGGTCAGCACGAAGATGATCGCGACGCTCGTCCAGACGACGTTCTGCCCCTCCGCCTCGGGCTTCTTTTCGGCGACGGTGGGTTTCGGCGACGTGGTCGGTTTCGGCGAAACGGTCGCGGACGGCGTCGGGGATGCCGCGACCATTGGTGGCGTTCCCTGTGCCCCGGCGCGTCCGAGAATGACCGGCGCGAAGCCGCACAGGACGGCGAAAACAAGGATGGCGAACAGGACGGCAGGGCGGTTCCCGCGCGGCAACGATTTTGCTACTACAGGCGGTGCGTCGGCGGTTTGTCGGCTACGCGCACGACGCGATTTGGTCGATGTCTGGTGCGACGGTTGACTATAAGGGTCCAAGAATTTAAGGTACTCCCGCGCGAAAGAGCACGATGAGGTGTGGCGATTCCGGCGATGCAACGCTCGGCTGTATCTCTGGGGTGACGACCCATTGAGCTACAACTGCCAACTCACAAGCGCAATACCCCGCATAAGCGAGGAGCGCAACCCCGATGACTACTTTCCGCGATAGGTCCGATGACGAGCCGGGAGCCTCAGTGCGCCGCCGGTTTCGCAACAGGGCGAAACCGATAGCGGCGATGGCAAGCACTCCCGGCAGAACGATGGCTGACGGCGGCAGTTTTGCAACATACGGCATCAGCACGGGAAGGAAAACGATACCGCCAACCACGGCGGCACAAACAGCAGCGACAAGAACCGCCCCGGCGGACGCGTCTTTCGCACGCTTCGCCAGCGGGTGCTCTTGCGGCATGGCGAGATCGACGGCGGCTTCGATAGCGGTGTTGACCAGTTCCGTAACCAGGACCAGCGCGACGGCGAAAAACACGGCGACGATTCGGAGCGGGGAAATATGTAACCCGAATCCGGCGACCAAGACGAGGATCGAAGCAAGGACGTGAAAACGGAAGTTACGTTCGGTGTGGAAGGTTTCGCGGACGCCGTCGATGGCATGACCGAAGGAGGCAAAAATGTTGGCGGGACGCCACGGTTTTTCCGATGCGGAGAAGTGGTACGGCGACATTCCCGGCGAAGCGACGTGCTGCCCGTTACTCGGAGGCTCTCCCGTGTCGGTTTTCATACGGCTTCCAGTATACCCGCAATCGCCTTCGGAATCACGCGGTGGCTACCCGCTCACCTTTTCGAGCGGTTTGCCTAACAGCCGCCGCTCCACGACCCGCATCGCCTCCGCGCCTTCCTCGGATTCGTCCTCGTGCCCCAGAAGGTGCAGAATGCCGTGGACCAATAGTAGTGCGATCTCTTCTTCGACCGCCCAGCCACGGGTGGCGGCTTGGCGTCGCGCGGTATCGAGGGAGATGGCTACGTCGCCGAGGATTTCTCCGGTGTCGTCTCGTTCTTCTCCCTCCCCCCAACCGTCTCCCGTTTTCCCTCCCTCCCCCCAACCCCCTCCCTCATCGGAATGAGAGAGGGG
>JAYULM010000419.1:0-7941 GCA_043763605.1 Armatimonadota bacterium
CGGGCACTTCCCAGACCGTCGGTAGCTCATTTCTTGCTCGTTCTTTCATGACGAAAAAAATTATATCGCCATTTTACTCTTTTTGAGATAGAGTCTAAGCCATTTTTGAACATCTGCGAAACTATTATCGCACCATCCCGCTAACTTGTCAATACCGGGTTTTTATTCGTCAAGAAAAAACATTTAACATCTCCCGCGCGGTAAAATAACTCCATGAAATCCGATCCGTTTCCCATACGCCCGCGCCGCTTGCGCGGGTCCGCCACCTTGCGCTCGCTCGTGCGCGAAACCACTCTCGACGCCGGGGACTTCGTGTACCCGCTTTTTGTGCGGCACGGCACCGGGATCAAGTCGCCTATCGCGTCGCTGTCCGGGCAGTTTCACTTCTCGCCGGACGAACTGCTCCGGGAGTGCGCGGCGGCGATGGCGGAAGGCGTCCGCGCCGTTCTGCTTTTCGGGATTCCCGAAGCCAAAGACGCGGAAGGCTCGGAAGGCTGGAGCGAGCACGGCGCGGTGCAAACGGCGGTCCGCCTGTTGAAGCGCGAACTGCCCGGACTGCTCGTCGTGACCGACGTTTGCCTGTGCGAGTATACCGACCACGGGCACTGCGGCGTGGTCCAGGGCGACCGCGTTTTGAACGACCCGACGCTACCGCTCCTCGCCCGCGTCGCCATCAGCCACGCCGAGGCGGGCGCGGATGTCGTCGCGCCGTCCGACATGATGGACGGGCGGGTACGGGCGATTCGCGCCGCGCTCGACGGCGCGGGCTTTTCCGACACGCCGATCCTTTCCTACGCCGCGAAGTATGCGTCGGCGTTCTACGGACCGTTCCGCGACGCGGTGGGGAGCGCGCCGTCGTTCGGCGACCGCAAATCGTACCAGATGGACGGCGCGAACCGCCGCGAGGCGATCCGGGAAGTGCTGCTCGACATCGCCGAGGGCGCGGATATGGTGATGGTGAAACCGGCTCTCGCGTACCTCGATATCATCCGTGAGGTGCGCTACGCAGTAAACGTGCCGGTCGCGGCGTACAACGTGTCGGGCGAATACGCGATGATCAAAGTTGCCGCCCAACACGGCTTGCTCGATGAGAAACGCGCCGTGCTGGAAACGCTGACGGGTATCAAGCGCGCCGGGGCGGATATTATTCTCACCTATCACGCGCGGGACGCGGCGCGGTGGATGGCGGAAGGCTGAACGGGGCGACTGAATCGGTGCGTCGGACGTTGTGCGGAGTCGGCGGTTCGGACGGCGAGCCGTTCCGCTGTGAGCCTTCGGCTGAGACCCTGCGGGTCGGGGCTACGCTGAATCGTCCGGCTCGTGCGACAAGCCAACCGTCTCCCCGACCCGCAGGGTCTCAGCCGAAGGCTCACAGCGGAACGGCTCGCCGTCCGAACCGCCGCCCGATTCAGCGTCTAAGCCCCAAAAATCGCGCCCTCGATACGGTACAATGTTCGCGTCCCCCGATGCCTCATCCGGGCGGACAGAGGAGAACCGTCGTGAACCGAATCATTCCCGCCATCGCTTGCTTGTCGCTGATCGCCGCCACTACCGCCACCGTTCCCGCCGCCGTCTTCGCGCAAGCAGACGCGCCTCCCCCCGCCGCCGCTCCGACGCCCACCCCCGCCTCCCAAATTGATGCGGCGGCGATGACGATCCTGCGAAAATCGCGCGACAAAATGTTCGGTCTGAAAACGTTCCGCGCCGAGTGCTGGGAGACGACGACGTTCGCCCCGACCGACGCAGGCAAGAGCCGCAGCAATCGGTACGAAATGGCGACACTGACCGCCGCCAAGCCGAACCTGATGCGCTACGATAAATGGGAGATGATCGCGCCAAAGGCTTCCGCCGTTCCCGCCACATGGAAGCGCAAACAGGCAACACCGACCTACACGTTCGTCAACGACGGAAAAACTTTCTATAAACAGTTCGGGACTTCGTATCGCAAAGATAACCGAACCGGCGCGGAGTACATCAACACCATTCTCGAACCGTGGGGCGGGTTTTATACGACGAACAGTTCGCCGCACAGTAACATGGAGTACAGCCAGAAACAGGGCGATCTACTGGAACTACGCCTGGAAGGAACACAGACCGTGGGAAACATGGTGTGCGACGTGATCCACTCCCGCGTCAGCAACGAGTACAACGGTGAAACGCTGAAATACGACTCGCGCCTGTTTGTCGGCCGCGACGACATCGTGCGCCGCAAAACCGAAACAGTGCAGTTCGGCGGCAAGCCCGGAATTACGCGCGACGCCATGATCCGCAACGTCGTGACGAACGCGCCGATCAAATCCCCCAAAACCACGTTCGCTTACACGCCGCCGAAAGGCGTTAAAAGCGAGGTGGAAATGAAGGCGGCGGAGCCGGTGCTACTGACCAGCGGCACACCCGCCCCCGACTTTTCCGCGACCGACGCTGGCGGCACGGTCGTGAAACTTTCCGATCTGCGCGGCAAAGTCGTCGTCGTGGATTTCTGGGCGAGCTGGTGCCCGCCGTGCGTCGCCTCCATGCCACACAACCAGAAGGTCATCAAGAAACTGCAGGACGAAGGGTTGCCGGTCGTGCTCCTCGCCGTGGACGACGCCGAGGAACAGGACGCGTTCGCCGGGTGGGTCAAAAAGCACCCCGAGTTCGACGCCCTGCGGTTCGTTTTCGCCGACCGGAAGAAGACGGATATTTCGGGCAAACTGTACCACGTGTCGGGCATCCCAACACAGTACGTCGTGGACGCCAGCGGCATGATCCGCTCGTCTTCGGTCGGCTTCGGCGGCGAAAACGACGATATGGAGAAGGCGATCCGCGCCGCGCTCGTTCCGAAAGCCGAATGATGCACCTGCGTTCTGTATATATTCGGCGCGGACAGGGGTAGTTGCGCACGGAGGGCGGGGTATAATACGGCGAGAGGAAACCGACAAATGGCATCCATGACCGAAAGTATTTCTATACCGTTGACCGGCTTTGAGAAACAGTTATTACTGGACGCCGCCGCCAAACGACACCTCGACCTTGGCGACTTCGCGCGGGAATCGCTCCTTGACACCGCGCAGAGCGATCTTGTAGGGGATTCCAGCATCCGAATGACGCAGAAAGATTATGATTGGTTCATCGCCCGTCTGGATGAGCCGCCCCGAGAGTTGCCGCAACTTCGCGAACAAATGGCAAAAGTAAAGCCGTTCCACGAGTTACTACGGGATGAGTGACACCGTCGCACTGGTTCTGCTGAATAGTTCGCACACCGTCATGGGGTTTGATTGCGGGAAGAAACCACTCGACGACTGGTTAAAAAAATATGCGATGCAGGGTCAGGCTTCGGGAGCCGCGCGCACCTACGTTCTACTGAATGATGGGAACGCTGTCGTCGGATATTATGCCCTTGCTCCCGGTCACGCTTCTGTTGAGAAAGTCCCTGTACGGGTCGCCAAAGGATTACCCCGTCACCCGATTCCGCTAATAGTAATGGTACGCTTCGCCGTAGACTCTCGTTATCAAGGAAAGGGGATTGGGCGCGCCTTGTTTCTGGACGCGCTATCCCGCGCCGTGGATGCGGCCTCCCTCATCGGGGGGCGTGCCTTCGCGGTTCATGCCAAAGACGAGGATGCGCGGGCGTTCTACACGCGTTACGGTATGGAATCCGCGCCGGATAGCGCGCTTGATTTGTATCTCCTGTTCAAAGACATCCGGGCTTTGCTCCAACGTGAAGCGACTCCGTAAAGACGGCGTCCAACAGGTACGAACCCCGCTATGCGCCTATCCGACCGTTACATTCTAAGCGAACTCCTGCTCCCGTTCCTGATCAGCACGTTCGCCGTGTTGATGATGCTCGTCGGCAGCGTCCTGTACAACGTCCTCGACCGGATGTTGCAGGAGAAGTGGCCCGTGCAAGTCGTGGGGCGCATGTTGCTTCTCGCGATACCGAAAGTGCTGACCATGACGCTCCCGGTCGGCGTCGCGCTTTCCACGTCGCTCGCCGTGAACCGCATGGCGCGCGACGGCGAAATGACCACCCTCCGCGCCGCCGGTCAGCCGCTCTGGCGCACGTTCGTACCCGTCTTACTTTTCGGCGCGCTGGTATCCGCCGGGGACTTCTATATCAGCGAAAAGGTGGTCCCGTGGTCGTTCAAGGAGCAACGCAACGTCGAGGCGATCCTGTACAACCTGCCGAAAGACCCCGTGGAAACCGGACGTTCCATCGCGGTTGACGATTACTTCATTTCGTTCAACTCCGCGCAACAGGTCATCCAGGGCAAGCGGTTCCGGTTCAACAAGGTCGTCGTCTTTTTCAATCCGAACCGCTTCAAGGGCCAAAACGACGGCGAATTTGCAACGTTGCAACTCGCCGATACCGCCGAATACGAGAACGGCGTCTGGTATCTGTCGAACACCCGAATGTATCGATTTAACGCCGACGGCACGGTCTTCTTTGTCGGGCGCGGCGAGGAGAGAATCAGCCTGCCCATCGATTTTTCCAGCGTCTACAACCCGCCGAGCGACTGGGCGATGGACCAGCAGACGTTCGCGGACCTGACGCGGTTGCAGTCCGAAGCGGTGCGCCAGAAGCGGTTCATCGACGCTCGCAAGATCGAGGTCAACCGCTATTTCAAGTTTACACTCCCGATAATGTGCTTCGTGTTCGCGCTCTGCTCGCCCCCGCTCGCGCTCCGGTTCGCACGCACCGGCGCGTTTACCGGCGTTCTGCTGAGCATCGTGGTGGTCTTCGTCGCCTGGAACACGCTTTTGTTGATGAAAGGCGTCGGACTCGGCGGGTACGTTTCGCCGCTATTCGCCGCGCTTTCCACCCCGATCCTGTTCACGTGTCTCGGCGCGTGGCTACTGCGGGTGCAGGAGTAAGCGGGGAATGCCGGTTTTGTCAGTTGCGGTGTTTGGTGTCCTGATCACTGACCGCGCTTTCCTCCCTCCCCCCACCCCCCTCCCTCATCGGAATGAGAGAGGGGGAGTCCAGAGGAGTGGGGCGGTCCCGCTTGTCGGGCAGTTCGGGAAACGGGATAGCGTCTCACCTCCGGTGCATCTGCTCCCCCTCTCTCATTCCGATGAGGGAGGGGGTTGGGGGGAGGGAGGAAAGCGCGGTCAGGGCACGACGCATGAACCGCTCCCCGTCCCGTCTCCGTCCCCCTCCCCTTCCCCAACGTCGCCTCCCCCGGAGCCATCCACCCCGTCGGAGGCACCGACAGCGGACGCGCCGTCAACCGAAGTCCCGACGACCGACGGTTCCCCAACCACGCCGGGAACCCTGTTAGACGCGCCGCGTAACCCGCGAACCGGTGCCGTCGTGGTCCTGCCGCCGTCGCAGGCGTTGGGCGCGCCGCCCTCGCTCGCGCGCCCCGAGTCGCTCCCCGTGGACGACACGTTTCCGTTCGCGGAGGACGAGCGCGGCAAGGTGTATGTAGACTCGGTGAAAGGGTTGCGTACCGAGCGCGGCAACCCGGACCGTTTCATCGCCGAGGGCGACGTGGTGATCCGCTACAACGGCTACCGCGCTTATGCCGACCGGGCGACCGTGGACCGAAAAACAAAGGTCGTCACGCTGGAAGGGCGGGCGCGGCTCGAAACCGCGCGACAGACCGTTTACGCGGACTACATCGCCCTGAACACCGACACGCGCGATTTTACGGCGCGGCAGGCGCGCACGATCCTGCCGCCTGACCTGGTCGGACCGAACCTGCAACAGGCACTTTATCTGGAAGGAGAAACGGTGACGCGGACGGGTCAGGTGATCGTCGCCACGAACGGGCGACTGACCACCTGCGATTTCCCCCTGCCGCACTACCGCTTTTCGTTCGCGCGGGCGCAGGTGGTCCCGAACGACCGTGTGATCCTGCGCAACACGTCGTTCTATCGCTATAACAGCCGCGTCTTCACCGTGAAATACCTGACGGTGCCGATCCGGGACGACATCCGCACATCGTTCACGCCGCAGGTCGGGCGTACCGAGGAGGAAGGGTACTTCATCAAGTCGGCGTTCGGGTATGCCCTGACGCAGTTCTTTCCCGGTCTGGGGCAGCCCGACTATCCAGGACTGTTTCGCGTGGATCTGATGGAGAGGAAGGGCGTCGGGCTGGGGGTCGATCAGGCGTACCGGTTCGCCGATGTCGCGGCGGGCACGTTCGTGTTTTACGGCTTGAACGACCGCAACCGCAATGTTTTTAACACCAACGGGCGGCTGTCGCACCTGCAACGCGTCGGCGAGGTAGACCTGTCCGTCACGTCCGACTTCCAGAACAATTCGTACTTCGCGGCGTCGCAAAACTCGCAGACACAGAACAGCACGATCTCGGCGACCCGCTTCGTCGGACCGAGCAGTACCACGGTGACATACAACCTCGGGAAAAGCGACCTGCAAACCAGCACGTCGCAAAACTCGCAGTACACGATCACGCAGGAGCAACGGTTCGGGCAGAACTTCCGCGTCCGCGCCCGCGTCAACGGCTCGGACCAGAACAGTTCGTTCACATCGCTGACGACTTCAAGCAGTTCCGGGCGCACCGAGCAGAACGGCGACCTGACAGCGACCGGGCGGGTCGGGATCTTCGACCTGGACCTGCAGGCGAACCGCTCGTTCGCGGCGCGGCTGCGCGGCACATCCAGCAACGGCAACTTTTTCTCGGGCACCGAGCGGCTCCCCGAGTTCACGCTCCGCACCACCGGCGAACGGATCGGCGGGCGGTTTACCGACCTGCCGCTCAACTTCGCGCTCGGCTTCGGGCGGTTCGTGGAGAGCACCGGGGCGACCACCGGCGCGGGGCGTACCACGACCAGCCGCGCCCTGGTCGACATCGACGGCTCGCGCACCTACTCGCTCGCCCCCCGCAACGCGACATCGGTGACGATGAACGGCGGCATCCGGCAGTATCTGTACGAGGGCGGCGACGCCGCGCAGTATGTACTGGAATCCTCGCCGCAACTCGTCCAGCGCATCGGGCGCGACACGACGTACAACCTGAACTACTCGTATCTGCGCCCGTACGGCGGCGCACCGATCAACTTCCGGCTCGACTCCATCGGCTCGAACAACAACCTCGGCACCTCGCTCAACGTCCAGTCGTACCGTACGCGCCTGTCGCTCCTGACTGGCTACGACATCCAGCGCGCGCAAGCGGACCTGACGCCGGGGCAACGCAACGACCCGTGGCAGAACCTTTCCGCGCAACTCGCGCTCCGCCCGTCGCCGGTATTCCAGACCCGGTTTACGTCCACATATAACATCAACAGCCGGGTGCTGGTAGACGCCACGAACCGCATCCGGGTACGCGCCGGGGGCGGCTTCGCGTTCGACTCCGGTTTGCGCTACGACCCGCGCACGAAAAAATTTCCGCAGATCACCGGTTCGCTCGAAACCCCGCTTTTCGGCGACAAGGCGAACTTCACGGCGTTCGCGGGCTACAACGGCGTCACGAAACAGTTCGACTACCGCAGTTTCGCCCTGACCCGGATTCTGCACGACTACGAGATCACGCTCCGCTACATCGATCAACCGTTCGGCTTCCGCACCGAGCAAGGCTTCTCGTTCACGATCCGCCTGAAAGCGTTGCCGGGCGCGGTATTCAGCAACACGGGGCAGTTCGGCACCCCGCTCGACACCGGGACGGGGGAGGTATTCTGATGGGACTGTTGATGCAGATTGGCATGATAGTGATTCTCGTCTGCGGCGCAGTTTTGCCTATCTTCGCTATTTCGTCCGTTTTGATGATGATTTTCGTGGACCGTGTCAGAATACTTCAGGAGCGGGGCGACACGAAAGCGGCGTACCGACTGGCGCAAAAGATACTTCGGGTGGCACGCTTGACGTACATTCGCAAGCGAACGAAAATTATTATCCGTACGAACCTCTTGCAAAAATCGATATCATGATCTATATTGGACGTTCACGAACTCATTTCAGACAATGCTATACAACGAAACCCGCTTGACTACAACGGT
>JAYULM010000420.1:0-32519 GCA_043763605.1 Armatimonadota bacterium
GATGTTGAAACCAGAAACGGCGGATTCGCGGGAAAGGACCGAAGCCGAACCATGAAACGTAAACACCAACAAGCAACACCGCAGGTAACAACGATGCAACGCCCGGTTGCCGCCGTCCGCGCAGGACAAAAGAAAAAAGACGTATAATCGAAAAGTGATAGTACTTGGCTTGGACCCGGGGACCGCGACGACAGGCTTCGGCGTCGTGCGGTACGAAGAAGGGAAACTATACCCGCTGGACTCCGGCGTACTTCTGACCACACCGGACATGACGATGCCGGACCGGCTACTCTCGATTTATAATGACGTGAACACGTTGCTGGATAAGTACCAGCCGGATACGGTCGCTACGGAGCGGCTGTTTTTCAATACCAACGTCACCAACGCGCTTTCCGTCGGGCGCGCGATTGGCGTGATGTTGCTCGCGTTCGCGCAGCGCGGCTTGTCGTGGGCGGAATATACCCCGATGCAGGTCAAGCAAGCCGTCACCGGCTACGGCGGCGCGGACAAGAATCAGGTACAGATGCAGGTCACGCGTCTCCTGAGCCTCAAGGAAATCCCCAAGCCCGACGATGCGGCGGACGGACTTGCAGTCGCGATCTGTCACGCCCACTCGTACCGGCTCGGCGCGATGCAGTTCTACTCCCGGCGCGGCGCGAAGCGGTAGGGATTTACGGCACCGCGACCAGACTCGCGTCGTCGATCCAGAGTGTCGCCCCTACCTGCTTGAAAGTGATCATCGTATACATGTTTCCCACCTCCGTCGGCACACAGGTCACGGTGATTTTTTGCCAACCCGTTCCGACCGTGACGTCGCTTGACGCGTACGCCTTGTACGGATCCCCGGCTTGTCGCAACAAAAGACCGACCGGCAGGTCTTTCCGGGACGCCCGCATCCAGACCGTTGCCCGGTACTTTTTGCCGACCACGGCGGGGCGTTCCTGTACGAATTGCACCTGCCCGCCCCCGTTCGAGACAACCGTGATGCGTTGCGCGTTACTGCCCCCGTGCGGGTTTTCCCGATCCATCGCATATGCGAGTTTGATCTCGCCCCACAGCGAGTTTTCCAGCCAGCCTTTGCCGATCTGCCCGGTCGCGCTCCCTTTCGCGTTCTCCCAGGAACCGGGAACCATCTCGGACTCTTCCTCGAAACCGGCGTTCAGCAACAGGTTACCGGATTTAGCGGGCGCGCCGGTAGCGGTGGGTGGCGTGGCGTTGGCGGAACGTGTCGTCCCTGACGGCGACTGGTTGCGCAGGAAAGCCAGTATCCCCAGCGCGCTCAGCATCACCAGCAGTACGATGAATCCGGCAGGTTTTACAATCACTCGCATCGTCGCGTCCCTCATTTTTCCGTAGCCGTCATCGGCCACAAAATCCTCGTACAGTTATGTCGGTTGCTCGATACTTTATTTTATCCTGCTTTCGGGAGCGTCCGCAACAGCCTCGCGCGAAAGCTTATCGAATCCCGACAGGAGTTGTATTGGTGAACATTGACAATTTGTCATACGGAGGTAGTTTCAAAAATCCGTTAGCCGCTCCCTGTAAACACGAAAACCGGTCGGTACTCCGAGACGGTAGGGACTAAACACTCAGTCCCATGCGTTCTGCCCGCTTTTCGGCAGGTCCCTGACGCGCGGCGACGGGCGCGCATCCCCCTTCCCCAAGCCGCGCATCTTCTGGTATAATGCCTCGGTCCGAAACGGTCTGGTATTTCGCCTCGGGGTGCCCGCACCGCGACCGACCCACACTCCTCCACGATTTGACTTAGGCAGGATTTAAGATACACGATATGGCAAAACAAGCATCGGCGGTTCAGGAGACGCCCGCCACCTCCGCCGACCCCGCCCTTCCTGGCAATTTTGACGCGGAAAAATATCTCCGCTTCTATGAGCAGATGGTGCATATCCGCGAGTTCGAGGAACTGTGTGACCGCGCGTTCCGTCAGGGCACCCACGGCATCGGCGGCTACCTGCACCTGTACTCCGGCGAGGAGGCAATCGCGGTCGGTATTATCGGCGCGATGGATGTGCGAGGCGGCGACTCGTTTATCGGACACTACCGCGACCACGCGTACGCCCTCGCGGCGGGTTCGCCTCCCGGGCAGGTGATGGCGGAGATCTGCGGCAAGATCACTGGCTGCTCCAAAGGCAAGGGCGGTTCGATGCATATTTGCGACGCCAAACTCGGCTTCTACGGTGGCTACGGTATCGTCGGCGGCAACGTCCCCATCGCGCTCGGTCTCGGGTGGAAGATCAAGTACACCGGTGGAAACCAGGTGTGCGCCTGCTTCTTCGGCGACGGTTCCATGAACCAGGGCGGCTTCCACGAGTCGCTGAACATGGCGCAACTCTACAAGGTGCCGGTGCTGTTCGTGCTCGAAAACAACGGCTACGCCATGGGCACCTCGATTGAGCGATCCCACGCCAACCCGGACCTCGCGTCGCGCGTCGAATCGTACGCGATGGAACACCACACGATTGACGGGCAGGATATTTTCGGCGTCCACGAGCAGGTCGCGAAAATCGTGGACTCCATGCGCACCAACCCGCGCCCGGTGTTCCTCGAAATGAAGACGTACCGCTACCACGGGCACGGCGCGGCGGATACGCAGGTGACGCAGGTGACGTACCGCTCGAAAGAGGAAGTAGAGCAGATGAAATCGACCCGTGACCCGATCATGCTCTGCGAGCAGAAGATGTTCGCGGCGGGCATACTGTCCGCCGAACTGCGCGACAAGATTCACTACGAAGCGGTCGCCGCCGCCGAAGCCGCGCTGAAGTTCAGCGACGATTCCGCGAACCCAACCCCCGACGAACTTTTGAAGGACGTGTACGCTTAGAGAAAGGAGTGGTCAGTGGTCAGTGGTCAGTGGTCAGTGAGGAACCGGTAATCGAGCGATCTCCGTGTGCCCTCCTGCTCCTGACCACTGACCACTGACCACTGACCACTGACTAACTTATGGCAAAAATGCGATATGCGGACGCGCTCACGCTCGCGCTCCGGGAAGAAATGAACCGCGACGAGTCGGTGTTTATCATCGGCGAGGAAGTCGGGCAGTATCTGGGCACCCTTCAGGTCACGAAGGGTTTTCTCGCCGAGTACGGAGCGAACCGCGTCGTCGATACCCCGATCTCCGAGGTGGGTATCATCGGACTGGGGATCGGTTCGGCGATGGCGGGACTGCGGCCGATCTGCGAGATGATGCGTATGGACTTCGCGCTCCCGGCGTATGACCAGATCGCGCAACACGCCGCGAAGATCCGGTATATGTTCGGCGGGCAGTTCAAGGTGCCGATGGTGATTCGCGGTCCCTCCGGCGTCGGTAACCAACTCTCCGCGCAACACTCACAGGCTATCGAAGTGCTGTTCGCGCACTGCCCCGGTTTGAAAGTCGTTCTCCCGGCGACCCCCGCCGACGCGAAGGGCTTGCTGAAATCCGCCGTGCGCGACGACAACCCGGTGATCTTCCTCGAAACGCTGAAACTCTACTTCGAGAAAGCCGAGAACCTGGAGAAGATCCAGGAAGGCTTGTCCGAAGTGCCCGAGGACCCGGAATACATGGTCCCGCTCGGTAAAGCGAACGTGCTGCGCGAAGGCAAGGACGTTACCATCATCGCCTACAGCCGCATGGTGATCGAATCCCTGAAAGCCGCGAACAAACTGGCGCAGGACGGCATCATGGCGGAGGTGATCGACCTGCGCTGTCTCCTGCCGCTCGACATGGCGACCCCGCTGGCGAGTATCAAGAAGACGCACCGTGCGGTAGTGGTCCAGGAGCAATGGGGATTGTACGGCGCGGGGGCGGAAGTGTCGGCGCAGATCGCGGAGCGGGCATTCTACGATTTAGACGCCCCCGTCCAGCGCGTCACCGGGGCGTTCGTCCCGATGCCGTACAGCAAGGCACTCGAAAACCTCGCCACACCGACCGAAGACGACATCGTCACCGCCGTGAAACGAACCCTCGGCGGGAAATAGTTGAATTAGTGGTCAGTGGTCAGTGGTCAGTGGTTAGAGGGGATTGTAAGCCGTACGGTTTGCGCGAACCTCTCCGGGACTGACCACTGACCACTGACCACTGACCACTGAAAGAAACTTATGAGCGATATTATTTTGCCCAAAATGGGCGACGCGATGGAAGAAGGACGCATCGTCCAGTGGCTGAAAAATGTCGGTGATGCGGTCAAGTCGGGCGAGGCGATAGCGGAACTCGAAACGGATAAGTCGAATGTCGAGATCGAGGCGGACGCCGACGGATTTTTAACGGCGATCAACGTGCAGGCGGGCGACATGGTCCCGGTCGGCACCGTGATCGGCGTGATCGGTGCCGAAGCCGGGGCGACGGCGACCGCCGCTCCCGCGACGAAACCGGCGCAAGCCGCGTCCGCGCAACCTGCGAACTCGGTAGCATCGAAAGCCGACGCGCCCAAAGCCGGGGAGAAACCGGAAACGACGACCGGCGAAGGAATATTGCCCGTTGCACCGGAAGGCGCGACGAACACCACCGCGCCCGCTTCTTCGGCACCGCAGAGCACGAACGGCACCGCGCCCGCCTCGAAACCGTCCGCTACGCCGTCGTATACGGTCGTCAGCGGCGGAGCGTTCAAGCCGTACAACACTTTCATCGGCGCGCTCCCGGAAAACCTCGGCGGATCGGCGTCCACGATTGGCGAACCGATTAGCGTCGAAGTCGCTGGTGGCATATCGGGCGGCGGTATCAAAGCGTCCCCGCTCGCTAAGGCGATGGCGCAGGCAAATAAGTTGGACCTCGCCGCAATCGCCGGGTCGGGCGAAAACGGAGTGGTAATGAAAGCTGACGTGGAAGCCGCGCTCACGCAGGCACCCGCCGCCGCGCCCCAGTCCCGCGCAGCCGTCGCGCCCGCCGCTACCACGTCGGCACCCGCCGCGCTTGCGGTCGGTGACGGCGACACGGTGCAGGAATACAACGCGATGCGCCGCACCATTGCCAAGCGGCTCACCGAATCCAAATCCACCATCCCACACTTCTATGTCACGGCGGAGTTGGACATGGAAGCGTTCCTCAAATTCCGCGAGCAACTCAACACGTCCGCTACGCCGAACGCGGGCAAAATTTCCGTCACCGACATGATCACCAAAGCATGCGCGGTCGCGCTGGTCGAAAATCCGGTCATCAACTCGGCGTTCTCGGACAACAAGCGCATCACGCGCCGCTCGGTGAACATCGGCATCGCGGTTTCCATCGAGGACGGTTTGATCGTCCCGGTCGTCAAAGGGTGCGAGAATAAATCGCTCCGCGCCATCGCGAAGGAAACCCGCCCGCTGATCGAGAAAGCACGTGAAAACAAACTCAAGCCGGACGAGTACACCGGGGGAACGTTCACGATCTCGAACCTCGGTCAGTTCGACGTGGAAAACTTCGCGGCGATCATCAACCCCGGCGAGGGCGCGATCCTCGCTATCGCCTCCGTACGCGATGTCGCCGCCGTAGTGGACGGGCAGATCGTCCCGCGCAAGCGCATGAAAGTAACACTCTGCGCCGACCACCGCGTCATGGACGGCGTCGCGGGCGCGGTCTTCTTGCAATCGCTCAAGCGCGTTATCGAAAACCCGCTCCAGATCGTCACCGGATAACCTCTCACCCCCCAGCCCCCTCTCTCATCGGAATGAAAGAGGGGGAGTCAGAAGGCAGTGAGGCGGTACCGCTTGTCGGGCAGTTCGGGAAATGGGCTTACCTATCTCTTCAGGACTCCCCCTCTTTCATTCCGATGAGAGAGGGGGCTGGGGGGTGAGAGAATTATGGAAAAACGATTACAGAATCTTCCGGCGTTCGACCGGGCGGCATTCGAGAAACTGGCGGGGGGCTGGAAAGGCATGTCGTCCGGTCCCGGCTCCGAGCGGTGCGTGATCGAGTGGAGCATCAACACCGGGGCGCGTTGCTTCGTGTACCCGGCGGCGAAACGCGCGGCAGGCGACAACATTCTCGCGAACCTCGGCGCGAACGACACCGACGAGCGATACGCCGACTGGCTGGAGTTCGACTACGTCCCACACGTCGTGGACGCCGCGAAGTCGCTCGGCTTGAACCCACAGGTGATTTGCGCGGACCTGCGCCCTATCCAGATCCAGCGGGCACGGCGGCGCGCGCTGGCATCGTCCGCACTGGCGAAGGTGGCGATGGGCGGCAAGGTCGCCGCGCACTGAATCCCGGCGTTCGTAGGAATCCGGTCGCCGTGCTCTCCGACCCGGACGATCCCGAAGTTGTCATCCCCTATTTCCGAATCCTGTACGCCAGGATCACGACGACCGGATAGCCGCCACGATTCCCCTGCCCCGGAGGGGCAACCCGCCGAAGGCGTCGGGTACCCGCTTGCGAGTGGGGTCATTTATGACCCGTTCCGGCGGCGTGATGAATACCCGTTCCGCGCGGCGTAATTCATTACCCCCGCCTGTTGCGGGTTATCATTTTCCGCGCGAACCGGCATAATCCGCAACAGAATACGCGAAATACGTGTCCAATCGGTATGAGCGCACAGCGCGTCCGCCCGAGATTGACTTTCCTCAGTGCCATCGCCGCCGAACCGGGCGTCGAGCCGGAACTGTACACGTCGACGCCGCGCCGCGTTACGAACACCCGTAAAATGCACCGGTGGCGTCGGTGGGGCGCGAATCTGATCGCGGGCTTGCTCTCCATCCTTTACTATTGCTGGCACATGACCGGGGTGGGACGCGAGCCTATGAGCGTTATCATCTATGCTTCCGTCGTGCTGATTGTTGCGGCATGGTTGGGTGCCGAGGGTATGGCATACGGTAGCCATAAATTTCTTCGTGACGGATACGCGGTGCGGGCAACGGTCGAGAAATGCGAGCCGTCCGAAATGAAGATCGGCTACGTAGATGTGCAGTATCATTACACAGGGATGGACGGAAAACAGGCGACCGGTTATCTACGTGTAACTTATGATGTCGCGAAGCGTGTGGGGGGATTGGGGCGGGGGACCACCTTCACTGTGTTGTTGCACCCGACGGAACGTTACGACTTGCTCCCGTACTTTCAGGCATACGGCGTCGAGATTCCTGGTGCGGCTCCCGTGCGGACGACACCGCCGTAATGCGGAGGTTAAAACCTTCCGGTGGGAGCCTCCGGCTGTAGACCCTTCGGGTCAGGGCGGGTACGAGACGTTTCGCTTACGCCCTTGCCGAACGATTTCGTGTAATCCTGACCCGAAGGGTCTACAGCCGGAGGCTCCCACCGGAAGGTTTTAACCTCCGCCCTTCACGACCGGGGCGGGTCCACCTTCTTGTAATCCGGCGGCGGAAGGAACAGCGCGTCGGGCAACGGTGCTTCGCTGATCGCGTCTGTTTTCGTCACCGATTGGTACGGCTCTTTGGGCGTTTCCGTCTGCAGGAGCGAGGCGAGTGTCGTGGATTGCGTTTCTTCGAGCACGAACCCCTTGATCGTAGCCATTTTTTCCGCGATTGGCTTCAGTCCGCTACTGTACTGCGGGGGCAACGCCGCGAGTATCGCGAACCGCGACTGCTTGGGATTGCCGACGGGACCGCCCACGGATTCCGACGCCCACTGGTCACCCTTCATCGTGAACGTCGCTAACGGCGACTTCGATCCCGGTAGTGTCATCCGTACTGTAACCGTGTAGCGATAATGGCGAGCTTCCTTGCCGTTCACCCGCTTCGTTTCCGCCGTATCGACCACATCCGCCGCGCCGACGAATTCCGGGACTACTCCCTTGTCGGCACTGACGATCTCCTTCGCAGTGTCCACGACGAAATAGGTCTTCGCCCTCGGGTTCAGTACGGTGAACGTGTTGTTAGCGTCGTCGAACAAGCGCGTCACGCCGTTCGTTTCGACGCGTCGCCGGTCGCCCTTGTAATAGGAAATAGTCTTCGTCCGGGTCTTGCCGGTCTTCGGCGGTTCCGCCCCGGCGAATATAAGGAACGGATCCGCGCCTTTCGTTTCCACCGTTTGTTCCAGTTTCAGATCGGCACGGGCGGAACCCGCCGCGATTCCGAACACCGCCGCCGCGACAGCGAAGATCGCCGCCCCTGTTTTGATTCGCATAACTCAGTAAACTCCTTGTTGCCGGAACATGCCCCACGACGCGTTCTCAGCGATTCTAACATTCCGCCTTGTGTACGGGCGGGCCGTCCCCCGCGCGTTCTCGCCCGCTACCACGACTTCGTCACGTTTGTTCTATTCTGCGGCGAACCGGGTCTAAGCCGCGTTCGGCGATTTTTTGACTACCCCTGGAGCAGTCACCTTTTTGTAATCGTCGGGCACGACGAACAGCGCGTCCGGTAGTGGATCCTCGCTGAGTGACGTAGTCGTGGTTTTTCGGACGGTGGGTTCCTTGGGCATCTGCTCCTTAATCATCGCGGGTGCCGATTCGCCGAACGACATTTTGGACGAATGGGTCATTTCGAGCGGGATACCCTTCATCGTCCCCATCTTGCCCGTGAGGGTCTGGAAATTTTTTCCGAGTCCGGAGGGAAGTCCTTCGAATACGGATTGCGTGTTCCGTTTCGCGAACGCCAACGAGTCCGGTACTTCCGCCATCCACTGATCGCCAATGATCACGAACGATGGCAGGAAACTCGCCATCATCGCGGGTGCTTTCGGGTCTTTCACTGTAAACTTGAGCGTCATCACGTAGGAGTAGTGATGTGCCTTTTTCCCCAGGATACTCTTGTCTTCCTTCAGGTCGGTGACAACCACATCGCCATCCAGTTCCGCCATCTGTGCCATCGGGTTTGATGGGTCCGTCGCGACCGACGCCGCCGATGGTGCCTCGTAGTAGGTTTTTTTGGGGGGATTCAGAAGAAATGTCTTCTCGGTCGCGGTGTCATGAATCATCACGCTGTCGGCAGTCTCGATGCGTTGTTTGCCATTCTTGTAATACATTACCGTTATTTCCGTGGTCGGTTTCTCCACGGACATTTTCCCATTGTCCATCTTAGGTACTCCGCTGACATGCACGGTCTGCTCCAATTTCAGATCCGCCCGGGCATAAGAGACGAACGCGCCGCACACGCCGAATATGGCGACCACCACGGCAACCATCGCCGCACTTTTTTGTTTCAACACCATAACGTCGTTCCTCACTTTCTCGCCTTGCTTTCTGTTGTACAATAAAGCTTGCGGTTTATGATACCTGATTCGCTCCCCCCCCGTCCGCACTCCCGTTCTCCTCCCACCCCTGGGCACCCAGAGGTGGGAGGAAAACGAGAGTGCGGACGGGGGCAGACAGAAGCTCACGGCAGGATATGCCCCATCCGCTCGCGCTTCGTTTCGAGATAGCGGACGTTGTGCGGGTTCGGTACCGAGACGAGCGGGACGGTTTCCACGATCTCCAGGTCGAATCCCTCGATGCCCGCCTTTTTCGCCGGGTTGTTGGTCAGTAGCCGGAGTTTCTTCAAGCCCAGGTCGGTCAAAATCTGTGCTCCGATGCCGTAGTCGCGCAGGTCGGCTTTGAAGCCCAGTTGCTCGTTCGCGTCCAGCGTGTCCGCGCCCTGATCCTGCAACTCGTACGCGCGCATCTTGTTCACCAGTCCGATACCGCGCCCCTCCTGCTCGATATACAGCAGGACGCCCCGCCCGTCGTCCGCGATCATCTGTAGCGACTGGTGCAACTGGTCGCCGCAGTCACAGCGCAGGGAGTCGAGCAAATCGCCGGTGACGCACGACGAATGGATACGCACCAGCACCGGCTCGCCGTTCTCCACGTCGCCCATCGTGAACGCGACGTATTCCGATTTATCCACGTCGGAGCGGTACGCGTGCGCGACGAACTGACCGTACTTGGTCGGTAACTGCGCCACCGCTACTTTGTGTGCTAACTGCTCGGTGCGCCGCCGGTAGCGGATCAGATCCGCGATGGTCACGAGTTTCAGGTCGAAGCGTTGGGCGAGTTCGGCGAGTTCCGGCACCCGCGCCATTTCGCCCTGATCGTCCATGATCTCGCAGATCACTCCGACCGGCGACAACCCGGCGAGGCGCAGCATGTCCACGGTCGCTTCCGTATGACCGGGGCGTTTGAGCACGCCGCCTTTTCGCGCCATCAGTGGGTTGACATGACCGGGGCGGTTGAACGCATTCGGCTTGGCGTTGGGGTCGGCTAACATACGGATGGTCAGGGCACGGTCGGCGGCGGAACTGCCGGTCGAGGTGCCTTCGCGGGCGTCCACGGTGACAGTGAACGCGGTCCGTAGCACCTCGGAGTTGTCCTGCACCATCAGGTCGAGGTGCAGTTCGTGGAGCCGTTCCTCGGTCATCGGCACCGTGATGATCCCGGACGCGTACCGGGTCATACGAGTAATATCCTCGGCGGTGATAAACTGGGCGGCAATCACGAAGTCGCCTTCGTTCTCGCGGTCCTCGTCATCCACGAGGATGATCGTTTTGCCCGCCGCTAAATCGGCGATGGCGTCTTCGATGCGGGCGAACGGGGCGTGGTCGGTCGGGGTCATGGGCATTTGCGCTTTCTACGTACATGATACACGAAAGCGGGGGACTGGTTTCGGGTTTTGTGCGGGGCGTGGTTTCGGTGCGTTGGGACATTGGTACGGACAATAAATTGTTCCGCTGGGAGCCTTCGGCTGTAGACCCTGCGGGTCACCGGGGGCGTAACGCCCGCCGCGCGAGCCGAACGGTTTCGCGTAGCCTTGACCCGCAGGGTCTACAGCCGAAGGCTCCCACCGGAACAACTTATTGTCCGTACCAATGTCCCAACGTACCGAAACCACGCCCCGCACAAAACCGGTCACAATTTGCTACCCGCTTCCACATCACCGGCGCGACGCAGAACAGTTCCTTCCCATACCTCGGTTTCTTCCCAAGCCAGAACCGTCCGATGTTCCGCATGGTGGATCTTCTGGTGCAGAACGTACTCAATCACGCGTTCCTTTTGCGACAGGCGAAACCCGATCACCGCATAATTCGGTTGCCAACGGAAGAATCGGTCCTCTTTGTAGTGGGCGCGAATCTGAAACGAAACCGTTCCTTTTACCTGGCGCACGAAATCCGCGATGCTGATGTTCGGCGTGAAAAGGACGGCGAGATGTACGTGATCGGGCATTCCGCCGATTGCTAAAACCGTGCAACCGAGCCGTTGCACCTGTGCGTCGATTGCCCGGTAAACGAGGCGTTCGACTTCCGGCGTGATGATAGGGCGGCGTTCGAACGTCCCCCAAACGAAATGAAGCGGTACTTCGATCTTGCTGTAGCGTCGTGGTGTTGGCAGTGCCATACGGTTCGTTCCTCCGTGGGGAGTAACGTAAGCAAGTATCGGTTTCTGACAGGGTTTTTTAGTTTTTTTTCGGGGGTGAAGCGTTGCGCGGTGGTCTCGGACAATAAATTGTTCCGCTGGGAGCCTTCGGCTGTAGCCCCTGCGGGTCAAGGCTACGCGAAACCGTTCGGCTCGCGCGGCGGGCTTTACGCCCCCGGTGACGCGAAGCGTCTACAGCCGAAGGCTCCCAGCGGAACAATTTATTGTCCGAGACCACCGCGCAACGCCGCCACAAGCCGCACGGTTCCCACGCTGACGGTGACAACTTTGCCGATCAGCCGGACGATATATTCGGGGTCGTCGGCGCGGTTGGGGTCGCGCAGGATCGCTCCGCTCTTGTCGGTCGTCACCTGATACTGATCCACGACCCAGTCCAGCGCGGCGCGGTTGCCGAGCCGGTATTGCCACGCCTCCGGTGGGATTCCGGCGAGAGTGAGGGATGGGTTGACCACGATCTGCGTCCGGTCTTTGGAAACGCGCATCTTCTCGACGCGCGAGGAGAACGGCACGTCCCGATTGTCGATCCACTCCAGCGGGTGTTCCTTAACGTCTTCGTAGTCGCGGTGCAACCGCATCAACTCTTTACCGATGCTCACGTAGTCCTCCCACCCCAGGGCACCCTCGCTGATTTCCTCCCTCCCCCTGACCCCCTCCCCCGCAGACGGAAGAGGGGGGACCGGAGATGCGGCTACCTCTCCGGGTTCGCGGAAACTGCGTTTCCGCTGTTCCCCCTCTCTCATTCCGATGAGGGAGGGGGTTAGGGGGTGGGAGGAAATAGGAATCCGGGGCAGTTCGCGGCGCAGGTTTTCGGCGTACCGTTCGCGATAGGCGGGGTCATGCAGGCGGACGTAGACGTAGTGAAAGATGTCCCATTTGGAGACGGTTTCACCGTGCGCGTCGCGGAACTGTCGCAGGGCGTCGTCGGTGATGTTTTCGCGCCTACCGGTTCCGTCTTCGTTGTATGTGTAGAATGGAAAACATTGCGTCCCACCGTTCGTCGAATTAGACGTTTTGTATTCGGCGATACGATTTACCGCGAGGCACTGGAAAATATCATGCCCAATACCACTTATACAAATAGCGGTGTTGTCTCGCTCTGTCTCAGGCTCAGGGAAATATTCTGAAAACTCTCCCAACCGCTCGTTGAGAATACTGCTTGCGTAAAACCATTTGATGCAAAACGGACGGTATAAAGCGTTTCTCAACTTTCCAGCATCTAACTGCGCGTACCGTCCGCGTTTCAGGTTAGCTTTAAGTGCCTCACTCCACTTCACCACATCATAGCTGACAAATTGATCAATATTCATCGGTATCGACGCGCGTTTATATCTATCAACCTCTGTGTTGTAGGCATCAATGAACTGTTTAATGCGTGCTTCAAGTGCGCCACGTTCGAAGTCGAATACAATATCGTCGCGACTCGTTGTAACGCCGCGCCCATATGTGGCAAAAATCGTACCCAAACCATCGCCGGATGCTTTGCCTGCTCTGGTTCCCATCGGCAGGAAGTTATCGAAATCCGACTGCATGCCTTCCGTGATCCAGTTGCCCTTCGCGTCCGGTGTCAGGTCTGCCCAGGGAACGTTCGAGGCGTCTTTCCACGTTGCCAATTGCTGCAAGCGTTCGGACGCCCGCGCCATCGTCGGCAGGGAGTGATACATCATGCGGGGAGCCTTTTCGTCACCCGCCCGCCGCACCAGAAACGTGATACCGACTCCGACCTGAATCCCGAACACGTTGTGCGTGGTGCCGGAGAGTTTGGGGAACTTGCGCACGTTCCCGCCGCAGTCCAGATGATAAACCGTCGTGAACTCGTCGGACAGGACTTTACGCATCCCGTCGGTAGCGATTCCGATCAAAAAGCCGTTGTTGGTCACGAAAGCGATAACCCCGTCGCGCCCCTGCAGTCGGTCGGACGCCCAGCGGAAAAACTTCACGTAGGCGTCGCTTAGCGCGTTCTTGTTCGACGCCGTACTGCGCTTTGCGTACGTCGCGCCGATGCGGGCGTCTACCACTTTGTACGCCCGGTTTTTGTTGTTGTCGTTCTCGCTCCGCTGCCCGACGTTGTACGGCGGATTCCCAATGATCACCGTGACTTCCGTCTTGCGCTGCGACGACACCCGCTCCGCGTTCGCCTCGAACAGCATCGCCGTCTGCTCGCCTTCCGCCAGTGCCAGTGTGTCGGCGAAGCACAGCCCCGGAAACGGCGTGTACTCCCCGGTCAGCGCGAAGTATTCGTGCTCGATGTTCAGCGACGCGATGTAGTACGGCAGGAGCATGATCTCGTTCGCGAACAGGTCCTCGGTGTACTTGCGCCGCATGTCCCGCCGCGTCAGGTGATGTTTGAGAAGATGCACCAGAAAGTTGCCGGTTCCGGTACACGGGTCCAGAATCTTGACGCCCGGCGTGGACAGAGACGAACCGAACTCGGTTCGCAGAATGTGCTCCGTGGACGCCAGCATGAAGTTGACGATCTCGACCGGCGTGTAAACGATGCCGTGCGTGTCTGCGGTTTTGGTGCTGAAGCCCTGAAAGAACCGCTCGTACACCATGTTCAAGAACGTCTGCTTCTCGTTCCAGTCCGTGATGCCCTTCGCCGCGCCCTCAATCGCCCCGTAGTAGCGGTCCAGCGATCCCATAAACGACGCTTTGCTGAACGACCGCGACGTGAGCGCGTCGATCACGCGTTCGATCTCGGACGCGATCACGTTCCGCCGCGTGAAGTCCGGGTTGTCGAAGATGGTGCGGAACAACCGCTCGGTCAGAAGGTGCTGGATCAGCATCTCCTCTATCGTGTCGGCACGGATGTTGGGGTCCAGCGACACGCGGCACGTTTCCGCGAAGTCGGTGAACGCCCGCACGAACGCCGGGTTCTTGTCGCGCCCTTCCGCGATCCGCCCGCGCAACCCTTCGGCGAGGGACGGTATCTGCTCCTTGAACGCGTTGATGGCGTCGTGGAACCGCTCGTAATCGGGAGCCTGGTACGCCATCATTTGACGGAGCATCGCCCGCAGTTCGTCCGGCTTGCGCAGGTCGTACTCCTGCGGGTCGCCCGGTCCTTGAAACAGGAACGCCGTCCGTGTGTCCTCGAACAGCATGTTGTCGCGGGGATAACCGAGGGCAAACTTTTTTCGGACTTCGTCGCGCAGATCGTCGCGCGTGTCCTTCGCCTCCCAGTATCCGAACGGGATGCGGAACTCATCGACGAACGTTCCATCAGGGCGTTTCCCGTTCGGCAGTACCCGCTCCGGCACCAGTGTCCAGCCGTTTTCTTTCCCCGCCTCCGTGAGCAGGTTCTGCATGGCACTGCGCACCGCCGTCTCGTGGGCGGCTCCCACCCGGTCATAATCCTTCAGTGCCGTGTAATACGCGTCCAGTGCCGTTTGCATAAAATCTCCCCGTGGTTATGCATTATACGCGGTTTTGCTTTGGACGTGGGAGGAGCGCGGTGGTAGCCACCATGCGAATCGCGTCTTAATTTTCCGGGGCGTGAACGCCCCGGCTAACGTTTCCTAAGCCGGATAAATCCGGCTCCCGGTGTCGGTTTGCTACTCCTTCGAGCGAACCATACCGCGCGGACGCAATCAGCCCGATTCATCGGGCTTGGAAGACGTTAGCCGGGGCGTTCACGCCCCGGAAGATTAAGACGCGATTCACCCCAGACGAAGGGTACGCGGCGGGTGTTGCCTCTAATACAACAACTCCCCCTCTCCGATACGGAGAGAGGGAGTTTACGAAGTCCTTATATGTGGCAGCTCGCCAAGCCGCGTTTCTCCAGATACCGCTGGTGATACTCCTCGGCTTTGTAGAACGGCTTCGCCGCCTCTATTTTGGTGACGATGGGTTTTCCAAACCGCTTTTCGGCGGTCAATTTCTCGATCATCGCTTTCGCGTCCTGCTCCTGTTCGGGGCTGTACGTAAAGACTGCGGAGCGGTACTGGGTGCCGTGGTCCGGTCCTTGGTAGTTCAGTTGCGTCGGGTTGTGATTCTCGAAGAACACTCCGAGCAGTTTCGTGTACGATACCTTGGTTGGGTCGTACTCGACGTAAACGACTTCGGCATGCCCGGTGCGGTCGGTGCAAACTTCCTCGTATGTCGGGTTTTCTTTGTGCCCGCCGCTATACCCCACGGCGGCGTCCACGACACCCGGCACATTGCGGAACGTGGCTTCCACGCCCCAGAAACAACCCGCGCCAAACATGGCGGTTTCGGTTTTCACTTTCGGTTTCCCCTTGCTATCTATCTTGGCGAACGTGAACGCGGTCGCCTTTCGCGGTTCTTTTTCGGCGGCGCGCCCCGCGCTTACCGCGAACCAGAACGCGGCAAAAACGAGGGCGAACAAGGCGACGCTGGAGATGGCTCCCCAGGAAAAAGGTGGTGTACGGTCTGTCATGCGAATCGTTTCGCCTCCGCGTACTATACAATCGGGGGGCGGCTCAGGTTCCCGGACGCCCCGGAATCCGGAGTCAGACAGGGGCGGATTCAAGCGGGACGGGCGATCAACCGCCGAACACGACCGGTTTCAAGACACCGATGTACGGGAGTGAGCGATACTTGCCGGTGTAGTCGAGACCGTAGCCGACGAGGTACTCTTCCGGCATCTCGAAGCCCCGGTAGTCGGCGAGCGCGGCGGCTTCGTCGTGCTTTTCGGGCGGGGTTTTGTCGAGCAGGGTGCAGACACGCACCGAGGCGGCGCGGCGCGAGCGCAGGTTTTCGAGCAGGTAGCGCAGGCGTAGCGACAGTTTCTCGTTCATTACGTCCTCGATCACCAGCACATGGCGCGACTCCACCGGCTCCTCTAAATCTTTCATGATCCGCACCACGCCGGACGCCTTCGTGCCTTCGCCGTAAGAGCCGACGGCGACGAAGTCGAAGGATAGCGGGATGTCCATCGCGCGGACGAGGTCGGCGAGAAACAGGGTCGCCCCGGTCAGGATGCCGACCATCACCAGATCCTTGCCCTCGTAGTCGTGCGAAATCTGTTGCCCGAGGACGCGCACCCGCTCGGCGATCTGCTCCGCCGTAATCCGCACTTCCGCGATGTCGGGGTGTAATCCCATTCCGTTAGTTGTTGCCATAATCGTTGTTGCCTGAACCGGTAAATCGTCCGCCCCCAAACCCGACGTAGTTTCACCGAAAAGGGGCGTTTTTCCTGCCGAACCGTCCCGCAAAATAATCCGCGACCGCCGTAGCGAGAACGGCGGCGCGGCGGGTCTCGCCTCGTAAGTTCCATACGCAGAAAAGCCGCGCGTCGTCCGCGAGCGCGCCTGATCTTCCGCCGAAACTCCCGTTTTTTTGCAGGAACAGAAGCGCGTTGCGGCGCATATAGTACAGCGTTTGCTCCGAGTCCGCCCCGGTCGAGCGCGAAATTTTGTGGTACAAACGCGCCGTCGGAACGGTGACGCACCGGTAGCCCGCCCGACGCGCCCGGAAGCACAGGTCGGAATCCTCGTAATACAGGAAAAACCGCTCGTCAAAAAGCCCGACCGTTTCCCATACGTCGCGCCGCACCAGAATACCGCACCCGACCACGAAATCGGCTTCGATGGGATGGTCGGGTACGGCGGCAACCGGCACACCGTTGTCGCGCAGGATCGAATCCCCGCGCCCGCTCATCGTCCCGCCCGACGCCCAGACGGTTTCCGGCACGTCGTAATAGCACATCAGCGGACCGATGATCCCGGCTGCCCGGTTCGCCTCCGCATACGCGACGAGCGGTTCGAGCAGACCCGGTGTCACGGTCGTATCGTTGTTGAGAAGGAACGTGTAATCTGCCCGGAGTGTGTCGAGCGCGTAGCGCACCCCGGTATTGTTCCCGCCCGCGTAGCCGAGGTTGTCGCCGGTTTCGAGGACGTGAACGTCGGGGAACCTCTCGCGGACAGCTTCTGCCGTCCCGTCGGTCGAGGCGTTATCCACGACCACGGTTTGCACGTCCGGGTACGTCAGGCGCGAGAGGGAGTCGAGACATTCCAGCGTGTCCGCGACGCCGTTGTAGCAGACGATGATGACGGCGACGCGCGGCATTCGCCGCCTATCTCCTCAGAGTCTGTTGCAAGGGCTGATCGCTTAGCCCGTAGTACACAGACCCGGTCGTTTCCCCGGTAGCGCGTGCGGCAGGGATGGGGACGCGCGTCTCGGACGTGACGAAGACCGATCCTTTGCGTGACAAAACGCGATTCGCCCATAGGTGGCATCCGATGAACGTTGCCGTCAATAAAGCAAGGATAATTCCCGAGGGAAGCAGGTTACTCTGACGCTCGAACATAAAATTGACGACAAGAATACACAGTGCCACCATCTGGCAAAGAGCCTGAAGTGCAATCAGGCGTAGCGAGTTGGCGCGTGCTTGCGGCTCTTTCCACCCACATTTGAAAATTCGAGGCATATTCAGAGATACGATAGCGAGGGGGGCACCCTGTAGCATTGAATTGCCGATATTATGCCACGTCATCGCGTCGTGGTGGACGACGCTCTGTGTATACCGATAAAGCACTGAGATGCCGAATATCGCCAGCCAGAGCAATAGAAAATCACGCGCATCCTTCGACATGTTGTTCTCCGGCTCAATGATACACGATTTTGCTATCCGCGAATTATGTCGCGTGAAAACCGCTCCATCTCTTCGCGTTGCGGGCTGCACTGGAGCAACAGGAAATCCACGCCGACCGCCTCGAACGCGGCGATCTGCGCCTTCACCCGCGCCGGGGTGCCGACGAGTCCCGAGCGCAAGCCCCGGTTAGAAACCGAGTAGTCTTCGAGCGAAACCTGTTGCTCCAACTGCGTCCCCGAAAGCCACTGCTGATAGTTGCTGTAGCCCGCCGCCGACTGCTGGACATCGGTGATGCGTCCGCGCTCGGCTTCGGCTCCTGCTTCCGTGTCGCGCACGATGCTGTATGCCGCGACGCCGAACGTGAGCGGGGGCAAACCCATCCGTTCCCGCCGCGCCCGCATGTCGGCGATGCGTTCGCCGATCTTTGCCGGGGGATCGCCGTGCATCACGTAGCCGTCGCACTGCGCCGCGATCAACTCCTTCGCCGCCTCGGACTCGCCGCCCGCGTACAGCAAGGGGCGCGGGGTCTGGACCGGCTTGGGCTGCAACATGCTGTCCTCGATGCGGTAGAACTTGCCCTGGTATGTGACGTTGTCTTCTCTCCAGACGCTGTTGGTGACGTGTAGCCACTCCTCGGTGCGGGCATAGCGGTCGTCGTGCTTTTCAAAGGCGACGCCGTACTTGCGTGCCTCGTCCGCCCACCACGACGACACGACGTTCAGCGACAGCCGCCCGTTGCTGATGCGGTCGATGTTCGCGGCTTGCTTGGCGAGGAGCGCGGGCGCATGGAACGTCGGGCGGACCGCGACCATGATCTCCTGTGTTTTCGTCACCGCCGCGAGAGCCGCCGCCGTGGACCACGCGTCCAGCGCGGGCGCGTCGATGCCCTTGATGTCGTTCAGGTTCAACTCCGCGACCAGCGTCATGTCGAACCCGATCTGTTCCGCGCGGATCGCCAGATCGCGCGAATATTCCCATGAGGCGTCCATGTTCTCGTCCGGCACGTTGCGGAGCCAGCCGCCGAAGACAGGTAGCCAGTAGCCATAGCGCATTTTACGAACCTGCCTCTCGTGCCAGAAAGTCCACCAGCCGCGCATTCGGATCGAAACCGATCACATTCGGGGCGTCGGCGACGAAGTTCGACAGCGCGTTCACGTCGTAGTATAGAACGGAGCCGTCCCGCGCGTCGGTCATGTACTCGATGCCCCCGACATCCATTTTTGTCGCCTGTGCGATCCGCTCCACGGCGGCGATCACGTCGGGCGGGGGCGTGTACGCCTCCACGGTCAAGCCGGACTTCGGCGCGTCTATCGCGCACGCCGAGCGCACCAATTCCACGCCGCCGGTGGTCTGGCAGATGTCGGCGGGGCACAGATTGAAACTAGCACCGGTCGTGTACACGTGGATCGCGTACAGGAATTTCCCGCCGAGCGTTTCCACCCGCGTGATGCGCCCGTCCGCCGGGGTGACGTACTCCTGCACCAGCGCGGTATAGTCGATGCCGAGCGCGATCTCGCCCGCGTCCGCCGACCGTTTCAGGTCGGCGGGCGTGTCGTAACGCACGATGCCCGCGCCGCTTCCGCCGATGTTCGCCTTTACCACGACAGGGAAGCGCAACCCCTCGGCGGCGAGCGGTGCCTGCGCCGGGACGTGAATCACCCGCGCCTTCGGAAAGCCCAGCCCGAGCGAGCGCAAAAGCGACAACTGCCGCGCCTTGTTGATCTCATAGCCGTAGACCGTCGAGCCGTTGATCACGCGAACCCCGAGCCGTTCCAGATGCTCCACGTACCCCTGCGTATAAAAGGTCGCCGACTCCCCGCCGCGCAGATACGCCGACGGACTCATGCGGTTGAAGACCAGCGCGTACGGCGGGTGGGACTCCTCAACGTCGTAGAAATGGTCGCCGATAGGCATCTTTTCGTAAGCGATGCCGCGCCGCTCCAGTTCGGAGAATAGGGGGCGGTACCAGTCGGGGTGCTCGAAATAGATGCCGAACGGTCGAGGGGAAATGTTATTGCCTGCCATGAATATCTGTCTGTTATACTTCTAACGCGCCTCTGAAGCGCGGACGCTACGCCTCTTGCTCGAAATAATCCGGGGCAAGCCGCTTCACCGTATACGTCTCCTTCGTGGAAACACCGATACCGAACTCTATCATGTACCGCGCCAGCGTCTCACCGTCTATCAATATCACACGTTGCTTGATTCGTTCAACGTACTGACGCGTCGCTACAGGAACCGCGCCGCACCGTACGCCATCGGGGCGCGTACGCGCCGCCGCACGCCTTGCTACAAACAGACGTTTGTGATACAATCAGGGTGCTAATTTCGGCGAAATTGTGTCAACGACTCCCAATTTCCCGCAACATCTAAGGAGCATTTATCCCCGCATGGCAAAGAAAACAAAAGTCATCGAACCCGCCGAACTTCCCGAAGGACATGTCGTCCAGCAACTCGATGAGAACGGTGAGCCTGTCACACTGAATGTGGTCAAGATCGAGCAGGTCTACGACGCCGACAACCTTTCCGTCCTTAAAGGATTGGAGGCTGTGCGCCTTCGCCCCGGCATGTACATCGGCGATGTCGGCACGCGGGGTTTGCACCATTTGTTCAAGGAAGTCATCGACAACTCGGTGGACGAAGTGCTTGCCGGGCACTGTACCGAGATCGATGTCGTTCTGAGCGAAGATTATACGCTGTCCGTGACCGATAACGGGCGCGGTATTCCCGTGGACATCAACACCGACTCCGGCAAGACCGGCGTCGAACTGGTGCTGACCGAACTGCACGCGGGCGGTAAGTTCGGCGACGGCGGCTACAAGGTGTCGGGCGGCTTGCACGGCGTCGGTGCGTCGTGCGTGAACGCGCTTTCCGACTTTCTGGAATGTACCGTCCGGCGCGATGGCAAGGTACACCGGATGCGCTTCGAGCGCGGTGTGCCGGTTACGAAATTGGAAGTCATCGGAAATTGCCGTCCGGAGGAGCATGGGACGCAGGTAGTCTGGCTCGCGGACAAGTCGATGTTCGGACCCGCGCTGACCGAAGAAGGCAACCTCGCCTACGATGGCGAGTTGATCCTGCGCCGTATCCGCGAACTGGCATACCTGAACAAGGAGTGCCGGTTCACGTTCCACGACCAACTCAACGGCAACGAGCCGGAGATCATGCACTACAAGCGCGGCATCGCCGAGTATGTCGGGCACCTGAACGAGAACAAGGACTCCCTGCACCCGAAAGTGATCTACTTCTCCCGCGAGAAAGAAACCACACAGGTCGAGGTCGCGCTGCAATACAACAAGGGCTATGTCGATTCGGTGTTCTGCTTCGCGAACAACATCCCGAACCCGGACGGCGGTACGCATCTTTCGGGCTTCAAGACCGCACTGACCCGCGTCGTGAACTCGTACGCGCGCAAGAACGGTTTCATCAAAGAGAAGGACCCGAACTTCACCGGCGACGATGTGCGCGAGGGCATCACGGCGGTGATCGCGGTGCGCCTGCACAACCCGATGTTCAACTCGCAGGATAAAGTGAAGTTGATGAACGTCGAGGTGGACGGGCTGGTGAATTCGGCGGTCGGCGACGGACTGTCGCAGTTCCTGGAAGAGAATCCGCTTGTGGCGAAGATCGTCATGGAAAAGGCATCCACTGCCGCGCGCGCCCGTGAAGCCGCCCGCCGCGCCGCCGACCTGGTCAAGCGGCAGTCGGTTCTGGAATCGTCGAACCTGCCCGGCAAGTTAGCGGACTGCATGGAGCGCGACCCGAGAAAGAGCGAACTGTATATCGTCGAAGGGGACAGCGCCGGGGGAAGTGCAAAACAAGGCCGCGACCGGCGCACACAGGCGGTTCTGCCGCTCCGGGGCAAGATCATCTGTGTCGAGAAGGCGCGTATCGACAAGGCACTCGACAACGAGTCGATCCGTATGCTGATTTCCGCGCTCGGCACCGGGATCGCGATGAACACGGGCGGCGACGATGACAGCGAATCGCGCTACGATCTGGGTAAGTTGCGGTATCACAAGATCATCATCATGGCGGACGCCGACGTGGACGGCGACCATATCCGAACCCTTTTGCTGAACTTCTTCTTCCGCTATATGCGACCGCTGGTGGACGAAGGATATGTGTACGTGGCGCAACCGCCGTTGTACTCGATCCGGGTTGGCAAGGATGAAAAGCGGTATGTGCGCACCGAAGCCGAGCGGGATCAGGTGCTGAAGGAGTTGCGCCGCAAGGACGTGCATATCACTCGCTTCAAAGGTCTCGGCGAAATGAACCCGGAAGACCTTGCGGACACCACGATGAACGTCGATCAGCGCACTCTCGCCCGCGTTCTGGTGGACGACGCGATCGACGCCGATGCGGCATTCACGATGCTGATGGGCGAAAAGGTCGAACCGCGCCGTGCATTCATCGAGACGCATGCCAAACAGGTGCGGGAGATCGACGTTCACTAAACGGTCGCGGTACGATCTTGGTAGTCGGAGCCGGTCACGAATCACGCGATTCGTGACCGGCTTTTTTACGTGGCGTGGTCGAACGCCTGTCATCTCTTCGTGAGCATCGCGACCGCGTTTTTCAGACCGTGCTTGCGGGCGAGAGCCAGCGCGGTGTCGCCTTTTTTGTCGCGCAGAGACCGGTTTGCGCGGTGTTTGATCAGGTAGCGGAGGGCGGCTTCGTCGGCATATTCGGTCTGTGAGACGGCGCGGTGGAGCGCGGTGCGCCCGGTTTTGTCGGCGGCGTCGATGTTCGCGCCGCGCCGTCGGAGTTCGTCCGCCATGTCGAAACAGTGGAACGCTACCGCGCCCGTGAACGCCGTCGCGCCCGTTTTCGTGGCGGCATCGACGCGCGCGCCGCGCCGGAGCAGCAGGCGGAAACACGCCCGGGCGTTCCGCTCACCACGCGCGTTCGTTTCCTGCGAGATGCCAGCGTCCTGCAGATGCTGTTCCTCGTCCCGCGCCTCCCAGACCCGCGAGATCGTCGCCATCAGCGCGGTTTGTTCATCTTCGTCCGTTTTGCCGACGACACGCGCGTCCGGCGACGCGCCCCGGTCGAGCAAGGTTTGGAGCAATTCGGGCGGGGCATACTGCGCGGCATACACGGCGACCGGTCCTTCCCGCAGGCTCAGTCCCGCCCCGATCAGTAGATCCAGCAAGCGGTTCATGTCGGCGCGCGTCAGCGGCGGCGGCGTACCCTCCCCGCCGTCGCGCCCCGTTGCCAGAGCGAACGTCCGCGCGACCGTGCTCGTTCGCTCCGGCGTATCGAAGTGCGCCCCGTGCCGGAGCAGTGCTTCCACCACCGGGACATGCCCGCCGCGAATCGCGAGTGTTAGCGGGAACTCGCTTTCAAGCCATTCGTCGCGGGTGATGTTGCCTTTGTCGTCTTTGCCGACGGGCGGGGCGTCCGGGTCGGCTTTGTGATCGAGGAGCAGATTCACAGCGGCGACATTCCCCTCCTCCACCGCGAGATGGAGCGCGTTTTTGCCCTCGCGGTCGGTCCGTCCGACCTCCGCGCCGCGCTCCAGCAGTACCGTTGCCGCGTCGGTCGCATCCGCCTGCGCCGCCGCCATCAGCGCGGTTTCGCCGGATCGGACGTGCGCTAAGTTGACGGGTACACCGCCCTCCAGAAGCCGCCGCACCGCGCCCGCGTCGTTCATGGCGGACGCCTCGGTCAGGGTCATGTCGGTCAGCGGCGCGAGGAGCGCGGCGATTTCCCGTTTTTTCTGCCGCCGTGCCCAATCGAGGCAGGATTGCCCGTCGTCCGCGCGGAGGTTGGCGTCCGCGCCCGCCGCCAGCAGCATACGCACGGCCCCAATGTTGCCGCTCCCACTCGCCGTCAGGAGTGCCGTGCCGCCCCGCGCGTCGGCGGCGTTGACCTCCACCCCTTCACGCAACAGGTACGCGACCAGCGGACCGGGGTCGGGGTTTTCGTCGTCGAACCCCGAGCGGACCGCCTCCAATAGCGGGGACGTGCCGCCGACTTTGGTCGGTTCGGGGTAGCCCACCGTCACGGTATGGATCGGGACCTGGGACTGTAACTGCGCGCCGCGCCCCACCAGATACCGGACGCTTTCGAGGTCGCCGAGTGCCGCCGCCGCCATCAGCAGCGATTCGCCCTCCTCCCCCTTCGCGAAATCAACGGCGGTGACGGCGCGTAAGAGCCGCTGGAACACCGGCAAAAACCGCTCCCGACTCCACGGCACACGCGGCAAGTTGCTATCCATACCGCAGTAGCCAATATGCGGTCGCGCCGTCAGCGTGTGCGCGAGTGCGGCGGCACTTTCGGGGTGCGGCGAGTCGGCGAGGAGTTGTTCGAGACGCGGCAGGTCGCCGTCCTGTACCGCTTCGGCAAGTGCTTCTTCGTGGGTGAGCAACTTCGGCGGGGCTTTCGCTTCCTCGGCGACCGGGTCGCCGTCTTGCGCACAGGCGGTGCCGCCGCCGACGCTACCGGCGAGGGCGAATAGGAGCGACGCGGCGACTAAGGAAAAAGGGTTCGGTTGTTTCTTCATAGCGGGGTCAATTCCTCCGGGTCAGCAGGGTGACGTACCTTTCCGCCCGCCGCGAGCAGGGCTTCCAGGGCGGAAAAGCCGTTCCTTGTCGCCAGTGCCAAGGCGGTAGTTACGCCGTCTTTGGCGACTGCGGTTTTATCCGCCCCGCCTCGTAGCAGGAGCGCGACCATCGCCGGGTGCCCGTCGCGGTTGGGCGGGTCGTCCTCCGACTCGTCGCCCTCCCGCCGCCGCTGCGCCTCCCATTCGGCGTTGCTCCCATCGTCAACCGCCAGCATCAGTGCCGAGTAGCCCCCCGTGTCGCGGTGATTCACCACGGCTTTCCTGCGCAGGAGCCATGCCGCCGCCGCCGTATTTTTGCCTTCGGCGGCGATGCGTAGCAGAGCCGTGCGCCCCTGCCTGTCGGTCGCTTCCAGGTTTGCCCCCCGTTTCAGCAACTCTGCCGCGATGTCGTACTGGCTCGATTCGATAGCCGTCATCAGGGGAGTTTCGCCGGTGTCGTGGCTCGCGTCGTTGACATCCGCGCCCGCCTTGAGCAACCGGTCGAAACACTCCCGGAGGCTGTCGTTGCGCTTTCTCAGATCGTGCTTTTCGGCGGGGGACGGCGGCGGTTTCCGGCGCACCGATGCCATTCGCCCGTTTTCTATAGCACGGATCGCCGCCATCAGCGCGGTGTTGTCCTCATCCCGGTAGTGACAGTGCGCGTTCGGCGAACCGCCCTTTTCCAGAAGATATTCGACCAGCCCTGTTTGCCCACGGTCCGCCGCGATAGCCACCGCCCCGACCGCGTCCACCGCGACGCCCGCTTCCACGAGTGACTCCAGTATCGTCTGTTGCGCATCGAGAAAAGCGTCGCCGCGTTTAACTTTCCCCGCGCGCATGTCGCGGGAGCGCAGGTACGGTTCCCTGCCCGCGTTCCGTAGCAGGTTTTCGAGCGCGACTTCGCCCTGCCAATCGGCGTTGATGTTCGCGCCGCTTCGCAGGAGCAATGCGACCGTTTCCGGTTGCGTCGCGGCGGCTGCGAGAGTGAGCGCGGTGGAAGCCGACGGCACCGGGAGAGACGCCGTAGTGGTAGTAGCATTGATGTCGGCACCCGCCGCCAGCAGTACGGGGATCACGGCGTCGCTGCCGGAAGCCGCCGCGACATGGAGCGCGTTCCTGCCGCTCCGGGAGTCCCGTTGCTGTATATTCGCGCCGGCGGCGATCAGCAACCGGACCGCTCCGGCGGCGTCCCCTTTTGCCGCCGCCGCGAGCGGGGTTTCGCCGACCATCTCCTGCATTATTTTCCCCGTTTTACTGTCGCTCGACGGTTCGGGGCGTTTCCCGTTCGGGTCGGCACCGCCTGAAAGCAAATCCCTGATGCGCGTAGAGTCGTCGAAGTACGCGGCTTCCCACAGGTCCAGCGTAGTAACGGGTCGGAGCGCGGCGATAACCTCCTCGGCACCGCCGCGCATCGCGTAGCGGAGCGCGGTCCATCCGAGATGGTCGCGCTTTTGTGGGTCGGCTCCGCTGGCGAGTAGAAGGCGGGTGAGTCCGGGGCGTTTATAGACAGCCGCCTGAATCAGCGGTGTCATTCCGCTGCCATTGGCGGCGTTGACATCCGCGCCCTGCGTGATAAGGTACGCGGCGACGGGATGCGGGTCCGGTTCCCGGAACCCCTCGCACATCAGGTAATACAGCAGTACACTCTCGCCTCCGCCCGCCTCCGGTCCGCCTCCGGTCCCCGGGAGCGTATTGGTTCGGGCGTTGATTTTCGCGCCGCGCGCGACCAGTGACTTGATCAGGTCGAGATCGCCGGATTGCGTCGCGACCATGAGGAGCGTAATCCCGTAGCCCGGCGTGGCAATATTCATATCGCGAGTCCGCCCGGCGAGGAGTCGGAAGATCGGCAGGGTTTCGGGGAACCCGGTCACCTTCAGAACGAGGGGAACGGCGTATTCCGGGTTCCCGCCGTCGTAAACGCGCGCTTCGGGTGACGCACCCGCCGCGAGTGCCGCCTTGACCGCGTTCAGGTCGCTCTGCCCTATCGCGTCCCGCAGGGCGCGATTGGCAGGCGTGTCCGGCAGGAATCGTGCGCTGTTCTCCGCAGGAATCATCTGCCCCGGTGGTGGCAACTCCTGCGTGGGCACCGGCGTTGCTGTGCCGAAGACCAGGAGGGCAGCGCAAATAACGCCCGCTCCGACGCGCGGGAAAGGCAGCTCTGGCATGGCAACTATTTGGAGTCGGTTACCGCTCTTTCGCTTCAGAGAAAATTCTGGTCTGTTCCGTAGCGAACGCGGGTTAAATCCTTCGTTTCCTGTTGCCCCTGTGCCTCCGTGAACGCGCCTTGACAGAAGCCTCCCGGTGCGGTACTATCGTAAGGCTTTCGGGAGTGACCTATTTTCGAGGGCTGTTTGATGTGGCCCGTTAGTCTAGGGGTCCAGGACGTCTCCCTTTCACGGAGAAGACCAGGGGTTCAAATCCCCTACGGGCTATCCCTACATGGTTGAAGAGCGTCCCGGGGCGAATACGCCCCGGGACGCTCTTTGTTCTCGCACCCCGGCAGGAATATATCACCGTCGAAGTGAATCTTTCCTGCAGTCCGGTACTTTCTCCCCTGTCCGGATCACGACGCTATGATTTTTGACATCAACGATACGGACACCCCTTCGTCTTTTGCCGTGGACGTTTGCATCGTCGGCAGTGGCGCGGTCGGTATCACGCTGGCGCGGGAGTTCCTCGGCACCCCCTATTCCGTCGCGGTTCTGGAAGGTGGGGGGCGTGAGTGGGAAGATGCCAGCCAGGAGCCGTATGTCAGCGAGATCACCGGGCTTCCCCACAAGGGCATCCACGAGGGGCGCACCCGTGCGATAGGCGGGACAACTCTCCTTTGGGCAGGACAGGCACTGCCGCTCTACGAGATCGATTTCGAAAGCCGCCCGTGGGTGCCGTATAGCGGCTGGCCCATCCGTCGGGCGTCGCTCACGCCCTTTTACGAACGCGCCCACGCCGTGATGCAGTTGCCCTCGGTTTCGTATGACGCCGCGAGTTGGCCCATCGGTGAGCCGCCGCCGCCGTATGACCCCGCCTTCATGATGCCGCTGTATTCGCAGTTCGCCGCCGTGCCGAATTTTTCGCAGAAGTACCGCGCCGAGATTCAGGCGGCGGCGAACGTCACGCTGTATACACACGCCAACGTCACCGAAATTAGAGCGACATCCGGGGCGGACGCGGTCCAATCCGTGCAAGTGCGCTCCTTCGCCGGGAGGACAGCCGAGGTCAAATCTCGCTTTTTCGTGGTGTGCTGCGGCGGCATCGAAACCGCTCGCTTGTTGTTGCTGTCGCGCTCCGTGGAGGCAGAGGGGATCGGAAACGCGAACGATATGGTCGGGCGGTTCTTCCAGGACCACCCCGGCGTCCCGGTCGGGACCGTCCGCCCGCTCGATAAGCGGTTCCCCAAGTGGCACAACTCCTTCCGCCGCGATCTCGGTGGTGTGCAGGGCTGGGTGCGCTACGGGTTGAAGTTCTGCGGAGCCGACGCGCTGGTACGGGGCGAACAGTTACTCAACGTCGGCGGCGAGGTGTATTATGCGGAGGACGCGAGCAACCCTGTGTACGCGCTGAAGGCTATCGGGCAGAACGTGCGTCCCGCGAAACTGCGTAGCGCGGAGGGGCGTAGCGATCTGACGAAGGCGCTGGGGAGTGTGCTGAGTCGGCCGCACAACGTCGCGTACGCCCTGTGGCAGAAGGGGGTGCTCAATCAGCCGGTGTCGGTGGGGACGCCGATGCTGGGCATCGGGTGCGAGCAGGAGCCGAACCCGCAAAGCCGTGTCCGGCTCAGTGAGCAAACGGACACCCTCGGCATGCCGCGTACGGCACTCGATTGGCGGCTTTCCGGCGCGGAGGTACGCACCATCGAACGGTTCCTCGAAGTCGTCGTGGCGGAATGGAAACGGCTCGGTATCGCGGACCTGACGCCGTCAGACATCCCGATCCGGGGGCGCGAGCAGGGCAAGTATGGCGGTTTCGCCGATGCCAGCCACCATATCGGCACGACGCGCATGGGCGACGACCCCAAAACCAGCGTCACGGACTCCCGGTGCCGCGTCCACGGCTACGACAATCTGTATATCGGCGGGAGTTCGCTGTTCCCGACCGGCGGGTTCTCTAACCCCACCCTGACCGCCCTCGCGCTGTGTTTCCGTACCGGCGACGAAATCAAAGACCGGCTTCGCGCCGCCCACACAATCGCCGGATCGTGAGCGGGTGCGAAGCGGCGATAGGACACCAATGTTACAAACAGTCACCCTGACCGGAACCCCCGTGACCACCACCGTGCTCGGCTACGGGTGTAGCGCACTCCTCGGCGAGAAGACGCGCGACGAAGCCAAAGCCCTGCTACAAGCCGCGTTCGACGGCGGCGTCCGTCATTTCGATGTCGCCCGCGTTTATGGCTACGGCGACGCGGAACGGATCGTCGGAGAGTGGGTACAGGAGCGCGGCATTCGCAAGGACGTGACGATCACCACGAAATTCGGCTTGCAACCCGCGCAGTCCGTGGCGAAGGCGCAAGGACTGATCTCTTTCGTGCGGTCCCTGATGCGCATGTCGCCGCTGATCCGCAAACTGGTGCGCCGCCGCGTGTACAACGTGGTCGAAAAAGGGACGTTTGACGTGCCGTCGGCACGGGCGAGTCTGCAGACCAGCCTGGAAGCCCTGCGCACGGACCGGCTGGATATTTACCTGTTACATGAGTCGGAAGCCAGCGACTGCCACCCGGAGTTGCTGGAGTTCTTGAACGAGACGGTGGCGGCGGGGAAGGCGACCTGCTTCGGTCACGGCGCGAACAGCCGCCGCTCGCTCGACATTTGCCGCGCCGCGCCGGACTTCGCCCGCGTCGCGCAGTTCGAAGATACGCTACTCAACAAGCCCTCGCATCTCGAACAGATCAAGTCCGTCGGCGACCGGGCTTGCATCACGCACGGCACGTTCGCCGCGTGGGAGCCGGTAAGAGATCATCTCGCCAGCGACGCGTCGTTCGCACAAGCCGCCGCGCGGGTGTTAGGCACCACGACCGTGGACGAGAAAACGATGACCGGGTTGCTGTTCCAATACGCCGTGCAACAAAATCCGGGCGGGCTGACTCTGTTCCGTTCCGGCAACGCGGGGCGCATCCGGGAAAACCTGGGATCGTTTCGCGACGCCGGGGAGCGATTCTCACCGGAACAGATACGTGAGTTCGCCCGACTCGCCCAGGATTCCGTACCACCCCCCACCGATAAATAAGTGACCCTGTCATGTGCGCTCGGTACGTGGTATCGAGGAGACCTTCCGTTTCAACGGAACACTGAATGACACAGTGCTTCATCAGGCAGGAAACCGGGTAGCCGGCGACGAATGTCCCATCGATACGGTACCCGCATGGCGCGGGCGGAGAAGGGACGACAAACGGATGAAAGACGGGAAAATCGGCGTCGGGATTATCGGTTTCGGCGGAATTGCGAAGGGTGCGCATATGCCCGGCTACAAGAAGTTGCCGGATATGTGCGAAGTCGTCGCGGCGGCGGACATTTTGCCGGAGCGACTTGTCGAGGCGCGGAGCGAACGATTCGGCATCCCCCACACGTTCGAGGATTACAAGGCGTTGCTGGCGATGCCGGAAGTGGACGTGGTCTCTATCTGCACCCCGAACGGTGTTCACGCACAGGCGACTGTGGACGCGCTGAACGCCGGGAAGCATGTCCTGTGCGAAAAGCCGATGGCGATGAACGCGGCGCAGTGCAGAACCATGATCGACGCGGCGCGCACCACCGGCAACAAACTACAGGTCGGCTACAACATGCGGTTCGGGCAAGGGGCGCAGTGCCTGAAGCGGGCGGCGCAGGCAGGCGAGTTCGGAGAGTTGTACTTCGCGCGGGCGCGGGCGATCCGTCGGCGACAGGTGCCCGCGATGCTGAACTTCATCGACAAAACGCGTAGCGGCGGCGGTCCCCTGATCGACATCGGCGTCCATATAACCGACATGACTCTCTGGCTGATGGGGCACCCCAAGCCGGTCGCGGCGATGGGTGCGACTTACAACAAAATGGGTACGAAACCCGGCATCATCGGTATGTGGGGGTCCTGGAAGCCTGAAGACTACACCGTGGAGGATTTCGCCTCGGCACTGATCCGTTTCGACAACGGCGCGACATTGAGCCTGGAAGCGTCCTTCATCGCCAATATCGCCCGCGAGGAGTTCTCGACGCATATATTCGGCACGGAGGCGGGGGCGTTTCTCGACGGCTACTCGCACGACATCACGATCTACCGCGAGGAGTTCGGCACTCTCACGGATACGAAACCTGGCTGGCTCCCCGATGCCGGTTCCACGCACGGGGCGGAGATACGCGCGTTCCTTACCGCCGTCCGCGACGACCGCACAATCGAAGAGATGGGCGCGGCGACCGGCGAGCAGGCACTTTCGGTGACACAGATCATGGATGCCATCTACGAATCCGCCGCGACCGGGCGCGAAGCGGTCATTTGAGTGCCGATTTCCGCGATAATTTTTTTGCTCTGCGGTTCTATTCTTCGAATTCACCACGCATATACAAAAATAATCGCACCGCGTCGGGGAACTTGCGGTGCGATTTGTGATTCTATCAAATAGGCTCCGGATTTTTTTTCGCGTCCTGATGCGCCGACGATATATTTGAATCGTGGTTTAACGGCGTCGGCAACGATATTTGCGTCCGTAAATTTCGTTGCCGACGCCGTTAAGCCCCGCTCCGGAACTGTTTGCTTACCTCTTGGGGTATATTGGATTTAGTTTAGCAGGCGTATGACAGACGTTTCCGTGAAAAGAGTCGGTTCCGAATTACCCACCAATGACGCAGCCGACACGGTGAGCGGGCTTTTTTCCACGCTCGCCGATGCGATGCCGCAAATCGTCTGGGCGGCGGACATAGACGGGACATCGTTCTATTACAACCGCCGCTGGTACGAGTATACCGGCATGACCGAATCCGACAGTATGGGCTTCGGATTCGCCATTCCCCTGCACCTCGACGACCGCGACGCAACGTTGCGCCGCTGGCGGCAGTCGTGGGAAACCGGTGCCGAATATAATACCGAGTACCGTGTCCGGCGGCACGACGGCGTGTACCGCTGGTTCGTCGGGCGGGCGACACCGATACGCGATGCGCAGACCGGTGAGGCGCGGATGTGGATCGGCACCTGTACCGACATCGACGACACGCGCCGGGCGTTCGACGCGCTACAGGAATCCCAAGACCAGTTCACGGTCGCGTTGCGCGCCGCGCGTCTCGGCACCTGGCAGTACGATTTCGCCACACAGTCGATGGGCGTTTCCGCCGAAACGCGGGAGATCTTCGGCATCGCGGAGGACGGCACGTTCACCGTGAGCACCTTCAGCGACCGCATCCACCCGGAATACGTGGCGGGAGTCCTCGCCGACTTCGGACGCGTCGTCAGCCGGGAGACCGACGAATTCACGGCGCGCTATCCGGTGATCCGGTCGGACGGTTCGGTGCGCCATGCGCAACTTCTGGGACGCTATTACCCCGGCGGCGATGGCGGGGCGGAGCGCATTTCCGGCGTGATCCAGGATGTCACCGAATCGCAGAACACGTTGAACGCGTTGCAGACGTCCTTCGATTCGTTACAGGACTCGCAGGGCAAACTTGCGCTCGCGCTACAAACGGCGCGCCTGGGGACCTGGGAATACGACTACGCCACCCGGTCGTTCGACTTTTCCCCGCGCACCCGCGAACTGTTCGGCGTGACAACGGCGACGGTCCCGTTCGGGGAGTGGGTCGGACTGCTTCACGAAGACGACCGCGCGGCGGTTGTCGCCGCCGCGACCGCGATCATCGAACAGACCGCGCCGTACGAGGCGGACGACACCGTGATCCGGGTGCAGTACCGGACCCGCCGCTCGGACAACACGATCCGACACCTGCTCGTAATGGGTGCGCGTTTGTTCGGCACGGACGGCAGGGCGATCCGCATCGCGGGCGTCGCGCAGGACGTGACCGAGGAGCGGAACACCCTGGACGCCCTGCGCGAGTCCGCCGAGGCGTTGCGCGAGTCGGAATCGCGCTTCCGCTCCGTGGTCGGCAACGCCCCGATAGTGGTGTTCGCCCTCGACAGGAACGGCGTGTTCACCTTCAGCGACGGTGCCGGACTCGGCGCGCTCGGGTTG
>JAYULM010000421.1:0-2194 GCA_043763605.1 Armatimonadota bacterium
ACTCCGTGTGAAAACGAGAACCCGAAATTCGCGGGAAAACAGCAAGGGCTAATCCGGCTCGCGCGAAGCCTGACGTGTAAACAGCACCGCAGGTGAAACCGATCCAACGATGCGTTGGCGCCGTCCGCGTAGGACAAAAAAGAAACGCGTTAGGGGTGTTACTTCCCGCCGTCGAACATTTGCGCGTTCTTCGGCGTGATCGCCGTTTTCACCACCGGCTTGGAGCGTTTTACCAGCTCCGACATCGTCACGATCTTGTAGCCACGCGCGCGCAAGCCCCGCACGATGTCGGTTATAGCGGCGACCGTGTTTTCCGGGGCGTTGTGCAGGAGCACGATGGAACCGGGGCGCACGTTCTGCAGGACGTATTTCGTCAGTTGCGCCGGGGGGAGCGGGGCGGTTTCGAGGCGGATCGCGTCTAACGTCCAGTATGCCCCGGCGAGACCGAGGGCGCGCGCGGCGGCGACGGTCTGCGTGTTGAAGTTGCCGCCGGGCGGACGGTAGAAGCGCGGGCGTACCCCGGTCAGGTCGCGCACGACGACCGACGTTCGGCACAGCTCTCGCTCCACGGCGGACGCGGTCAGGTACGTCAGGTTAGGATGCGAGAACGAATGGTTGGCGATCTCGTGTCCCTCGGCGAACATGCGCGTCACTAACTCCGGCGATTTTTCGACCATCTTGCCGACCACGAAAAAGGTCGCCGGGGCGTTCTCGCGGCGCAGGGCGTCCAGCAACGCCGGGGTGCGGTGCGCCTCGGGTTTCGGTCCGTCGTCGAACGTCAGCGCGACGATCCGCTCCGTGGTCTGCCCTTTCCATATCCCCTCACACGGTCCGGCGACCTGCCGGTTGAACGTGCGTAGCGAGGCGCGGGCATTCCTGAAATCGGGGTCAATCGCGACCACCGACTCGATGCGCGAGAGCGCGGTCGCGGAGTCGCCTTTCGCCACCGCACGTTCCGCAAGCGCGAAGTGTGCGGCTTTGCGGCTCGGGCGCGGCGTGAGCAGAGCGAGAAGGCGGCGGCGGATGTCCGCCCGTTCGGCATCGGTCAGGCGATCCGAAGTCGCCGTACTGCCCGCGTTGCGCACGGTGACGGTGCGCGCCGTTTCTTTGATCAGTCGTTGCCCCCGATCAAAAACCTCGGTGCGCAACGTGTAATCGCCGTTCGGGACGCGGAGTGTGTTCCAGTCCGCGACGAAGGGCGGGTAGTTTGTAGACGCCGAAAAGTGCCCGCCGTCCACAGTGTAGGCGACGTAGCCAATCGACTGCGGGTTGATCCCGGCGGGCGGCGCGATGGAAACGCGCCCGGAAAGCGGTGCCGCCCCCTGTACCGGTTCGGGGAATCCGAGCGCGGTCGGTAGCGTCCCTGCGCACCCTTCCGCCAACAATGCGGGGTCGAACGTCAGCACCAGCGCGGTATCCTCCTGGAGCCGCTTCATTCCCGGATGGGTGAGCAGGGCGGTCAGGAGCGTCTCCGCGCGCGCCGTATTTTTCGCGCGCAGGGCGACGAAAGCGGCGATTTCGAGACGTAGCAGGTTCGGTTCCTCGGGCGCGACGTTCGCATACGCGGCAGATAGCGGGGAAACGTCGCCGGACGCCAGCCGGAGGTAGTCGGCGAGGAGCGGCGCGGTCGGCACGGCGGACTCCGAAACACCGGCGAGCGTGGTCCCGGCTTGCGCTTTGCGCCCGGCGGCAAGGTCCGCGAGTGCCGCGCCGAATACGGCGAGCGGTTCGGTCGGGGCGAGACGGCGGGCGCGGGCGAACTCGGTCGCGGCGCGCTCTGCCGAGCCGGAATGAAGGTACAGCGTCGCCAGCGTCAAAATGCCGAGCGGGTCGTTCCGGTCCAGCGTCAACGCCGCTTTGAGCGGTTTCAGGGCGTCCTTGTGCCGCTCGGTTTCCATGCGCGTCAGGGCGAGGGCGAGCGAGTCGGCATAGGTCGGGGCGGACGGCGCGGCGGCTGCGACAACCATTGCCGGGACGGGGGGCACGAAAAGCAAAATAGTGACTCCGAACTAACTGGTTACGCCGTCCAGCCCATACTCGTCAATCGGCGAAAAGTAGATGATGGTCACGGTGTCGTCGAGCGTCACCTCGCGCGTATATACCCGCGACAGCAGGTGCAGAATATCCTCATGCGCGCGGAACTCCGGGTTTTCGCGCTGGATGTCGCGCGGCGACAGTTCGCGCACGGTCTTGA
>JAYULM010000422.1:0-2181 GCA_043763605.1 Armatimonadota bacterium
GGATGCTGTCGAGCGGGCGGCGGGGCGGATTTCGAGTTCAAACGCGATAGGTTGGTTCCGGAAGTGCGGGCATGATCAATCATAAATGGAAATGCTATAATGAGGGGGCGAAAGATCCGCGCCAGTATGAGGCGACATTAATCGATCCGATTGTCACCCTGTTTCCGGAGATCACAGACCGGAAACGGTACAACTACGGTAGCCAACTTTCGGCACTGATCAATAGCTCCTTCGACATAATATATCGTAGCCGTTGACAGTAATATCTAATGATTGATGCGTTCACGGCGTGAGACGCACTGGGCAACCGGAGCGGTACGCACAGAATCCCGCTGACCGTGTGGTTCGGCGGCGATCCCTGAGGCGGATTCGGCGGGCAGAACGGATGTTGCACCGACAGCGGAACGGGACAGCAAGGAGCCAATGCAGGCGAACGAGGGGCGGAAGATGGATGTGGTTCCGACACCGACATGAAAATGGCGAGCATAAAAACCCTGTCGCTCGATATAATCCCTGGTTCAGCATTTGGGAGTGAGTCATAATGCGAGAAGCAAGCCAAGATGTAGCCGAACACGTCAACCTGATCAAAAAGATCGAGCGGGCATTCGCGGAACTGACGATACCGCACAAGGACGAAATCGTAAGCAACCTGGTTTGGGCAGGTCGCTTAGACTTAGACCGGGTAGAGACAATGGAACGTCTAACAGGCAGGGAGTGGCAGAGATTGGGCAGGGATGCCATCGTGGAGCATGTAGATGCACTACCGACACTCACCCCCGAAGCGTTTCGCTACTACATGCCTGCTTTTTTGATAGATGTCATTCACGAATCAATGCCTGGGTCGAATCACCGTCCACCCGTCTCTGAAAGGGTCATCTTTATGATTGTTCCGGTGGCTGATAGAAAAGAGGACCGCTTCTTGGTCGAACAGACGAGATGTTTCAATCGTAAACAAAGCCAGGCAGTCTATGATTTCCTCGTTTTCCAGATCCCTACATCGCTGGACGAAAGGGATCTGACTCCCGATCAGGCTAACCAAGCACTCGTATTTTGGAAGGCGAAAACAGAGCAAGCAGGTGATTAGACTCCGCACCATGCTGGGGAACAGCGCGGCTTCTCGTAAGGCGACCACTCAGAACTACCTTACCGACGGCGCGGACTCACAGTCCGAAGCCCTGCATCAGCCGCTCGTCGTGACCGACCAACTCGGACACGCGACGCGGTACCGCTACGACGCACGCGGCAACAAGGTCACGGCGTGGGACGCACTCGGAAACCGGAGCGACGCCGAATACAACCTCGCCGACAAAAGCCCGCCGGTCGTTCGGGTGTGGCTCCGATGGGGCGGCTTGCCTCACAGGCGAACCCGTTCGGCGAAACTATGCCCTTCCTAACCGCCCCAGAACGAGTACGGGGTCACGCCGAGGTATAAACCGATCAGGTGCCATAGACAACCGACAACCATCTGACCGAGGATCAACCCCAGGAAGAACGGCAAGCCGTCGCGGTACATACGCACCCCGCCGTAGCGCAGGATCACGCCTTTACAGATCCAGGCGATCAGGAGCGGCATCCAGACCAGGTTCATGCTCCACGACGATGAAATCGCGTAGCCAATCGGGTGCAGGGGCCACCAAGGGATCTGGATTCGCAGAATCATCAGCAGGGCGCAAAACATGAAACCGACTCCGATAGCCACCTGCCCGAAGACATTCGGCGGCGTCGGGGTCTGAATCCAGCCATTCAACCGCCCGTACATCTCGTTCGAGAAGCTCAACCCCTGCCCGAACTTCGCGATGGTCCCGTATGCATACGCGCAATGCAGGAACGCCCAGAACGTCGCCAGCGTCCCGACGACGCCCGCGAGCATCAGGCACCAGAACATCGTTTTGCGACTCGCCCCCAGGTCCGTCACCGCTTTCGCCCCCTCGATCATCGTCGGCTGCGGGTGCGAGCGGTACGCGCGGTTGAACCAGTAAAAGAACGACAGCATCGTCAGGTCGTTGTTCGAGAACGCGGGCGTCCCGGCGACGCGCGTCATAATGTGGTCGGGACCGCTGAAGTGCAGGTCGTGGACCGGGGGACCGAGTTCGGCGCGCAGACGGGTAACGGCGAGCGAGAGCGCGAAATAGATCCCGAATGCGGTCGCGGCGACGCCCGGAGACATGCCTGCCCAGACCA
>JAYULM010000423.1:0-7667 GCA_043763605.1 Armatimonadota bacterium
GGCGCAGACGATAGAGGCACTTCACAGAGCAACGTGGGGGCACAAAATCCAGGTAAATGCCCCAAGCCTATGGATCCGTATTTCGCATCAGGTCTTTACATTTTTTTTGTGTAAAGGGCTTTGAGCAACAGGTTTGGGCTTGTTGTTTCGCAGATTCGTGTCCGGTTTCCGAATGCATACTGACGCGGATTTTCAATCATCATAGACGGCACATACACAGCATGATCGTGTTTCTTCGACCAGTGTTCCATGATCTTGACGAATGACCAGCGAAGCGCGACCGTGCCGTCCGCTTCCACGAGGGCGATTCCCCCTTTGGTATCCGTGATAGTTTCCCTCAAGCCATCATAGCCATGTAGTTCCATAGAGAGCGGGACCTGACCCGTGGCTGTCAGATTACCCACTCGAAACTGTCCCCCGAAATTCAGACGGTCAGACCGCCCTGATCTGTCCGGGTAGCCGTACCGGGACATGAATGAATCGAAGCCATGCTCTTGGCGGTATCCACCATCGGCATTGGGGACCATAATAGAAACGGCACTCCTCGCAAGGTATGTGATGAAGTCTCTCACCCCATACTGTTTTACCTCCCATCCGTTCCAGTCAGGTTCGCTACGACCATTCGCTGTGATACCCAGTTCTGCTTCCAGCGTGTAGCCCCCACAATTTGGCGCGTTGCACGGAACAATAGCACCCGTAGTTTTGTCGGTCATACGTTTGGATGGCACCCAGCCATGTCCATTGATTTCTCGCAACTTTGCACACAGTTCGTCTCTTGAAGCGACCCCTTTTGATGAGGGGATGAGAGATTGTACTGCGCGGAGCGCAGAACCGGCAACCGTACCGGCAATCGGTCGCAGGACGTGGAAAATTCCTTCGGTCTGTAGTTGACCCAGTGCATCAAACTCATTTGCTAGGGCAGAACCGGGCGATGCGACATACGCAATTACTTGCGCGGCGGGTTCAGAGGTAATTCCGAAAATCATGACTCGCCCAGTCTGCCGTACGTTCATAATGTTGTTCGGGGCATGGGAACAGCGGAGCAGGAAACCGCTCAGACGCACTTCGGGGTAATCAGTGTAATATATCAGTTTCGTGTTGGGTGCCACATGCACACTACCATCGTCAGCAAGCCACGAAAAGGGAATGTCAACATGAAAATTTTGCCTCTTCGCACCGTGTATAGGGTGGAATGCCCCTACTGGAAAAATCTGTACCACCTGCGAACCACCCATATATAACTGGTTTTTGCTGTTGTCATTATCAGCCAGTACCTTGAAATAAAATCTTTGTGCGCCGTGCGCAACCATTTTTCGGATGACTTGCGATAGATCAGGATTCATATTTTGAAAATTGCTCTATTTTCGGGGAAAATCCTGCAAACTACGATGCATGAAAAATGATTTGCAATGACGGAGTGCTTTATGTCATAATGTCACAAATAATCCCAGAGGATTCCTGCGCCATGACAAATACCCTCCCTGACAACTTCTCTACCTTGCGACAGCGAGCCGGCCTTTCTGTTGATGAACTCGCTACGAACCTTGATTATACGCCACGTACCCTGTGGCGATATGAACGTGGGGAAACATCACCCCGCCGCCTCGTGCTGGAATGGTTACATGATCGGATCGCCGAGAGGAGAAGCGAGTATCAGGCAACGTCTCGTTTCCGATTCATTGATCTGTTCGCGGGAATTGGCGGCTTGCGTCGCGGTTTTGAAAGTATCGGCGGAAAATGTATTTTTACAAGCGAGTGGGACCGGTTCGCTCAAGCAACTTACCGGGCAAACTTTCCGCTTGATGAACACGAGGTCAGTGGCGATATTACTGTTATTTCTGCCGAGGAGATACCGCCACATGATGTACTGCTAGCAGGTTTCCCCTGTCAGCCATTCTCTCTTGCAGGGGTATCGAAAAAAAATTCGCTCGGGAGGGCACATGGTTTCCTCTGCGGTACGCAAGGTACGCTGTTCTTCGATGTAGCGAGGATCATCGAATACCACCGCCCCGCCGCCTTCCTTCTGGAAAATGTCAAAAACTTGCTGAGCCATGATGGTGGTAACACCTTCCGGGTAATCCGTGAAACCTTGAGGAATGAACTGGGTTATCATATTCACTGGCGCGTGATTGATGCCAAGCCTTTTGTGCCACAGCACCGGGAGCGAATTTTTATTGTCGGCTTTCGTGACCCGAACGCGTTCTCCCTTGAAGATCTTCCCCATCCGGATACAGAAGCACCCTGTCTTCGTGACATCATGCACCCCGAAGATAGCACCGAGCAACCTGAAGACCCTTTTACCAAGGGGGAGAAGGCGACGGTAAGCGAAAAGTACATACTTACAGACCACTTGTGGAACTATCTTCAACAGTATGCTGCCAAACATAAGGCGAAAGGTAATGGATTCGGTTTCGGACTATGTGGTCCTGATGATGTGGCACGAACGTTATCCGCTCGCTACCACAAAGATGGATCAGAGATTCTTATCTCGCGTGGACATGGTGCGAATCCACGCCGACTAACGCCCCGGGAGTGCGCACGGCTTATGGGATTTGATTCACCGAAGGCCTCGGAGTTTCGTATCCCGGTATCTGACACGCAAGCTTATCGACAATTTGGCAATTCTGTCGTTGTTCCGGTAGTTAAATCCGTAGCCCGTCATATGGCTCCTTGGGTTATGCCAACCGCAAAAATCGACCTAGCACAAATGGAGTTGTTTCCAAGCCATGCCGGACGTAGTTGACGTTGCTACACGGAGCCGGATGATGTCCGGAATACAGGGAAAGAACACCAAGCCGGAAACTACAATTCGTTTCGGCTTGCACCGTCTTGGGTTCCGTTACCGATTGCACTCTCCGAATTTACCGGGGAAACCGGATATGGTTTTCGGTAGGTGCCGCGCCGTTATCCTGATTCACGGGTGTTTCTGGCACTGGCATCATTGCCATTTATTCAAAATGCCTTCTACACGGCAGGAATTCTGGAAACAAAAAATCGGGCGTAATAAAGAGAGAGACGCGGAGACAATCTTGGAATTGAATATACAAGGTTGGCGAGTTCTGACAGTATGGGAATGTGCGCTCAAAGGAAAAACTCGATTGCCGGAAGGCAGAGTGATTGATCTAGCGGCTGAATGGCTACTCAACGGGACAGAGAATCTGGAAATTGAGGGAAAGACCATATCTGCCTCAACGGATTGAGAATTCAGGCGAAGTTTGAGCCACGAAAATTAAGGCGTGTTGCAAAAGTAGAACTTCAAACATTCTGTGGCGGGGAAGAATCTGTATATTTGCTCCAGAGATCGGACCTTGGGAAGCGGCGCGATACTTTGTGCAGTGAACAACACCTCGCTATATATCTCTCACCAGATAGTCGAACCCGTGCATGAAAACCTCGACCGCTTGCCGACCGACAAACTGCTCCGGCGCGTCAACGACTAAGACGTTAATAACGCGGTGCGCCGATGCCTGCCGCAGATCGCGGCAGGACAACGTCAAGAGCGTGCATGGTGATTACGACGGTACACTAAGCGAAGCCTGTTTCAGGTACAATTCTGTCAACGAAATCAGGCGGATGCGCAGTGTCGCGCGGGCGGGAAATGGAAAGGCAAGCGCGACGGCGAATGGTGCTTTTGCAAACAGAATCGGGAATGCGGGGCGCGCCCCTGACGCGAATCGAACCGACACGCCGCCTGTGGCCCGATGCCGTCGCCCTGCGCGAAGTGTTACAGAACCCGGCGCGTTTCCTCTGCCCGGAACTCGATCTGTGCCACGCCACGGTCGCTACGGATCGCAACGGTTTCCCGCTGACCTTCACCGGGCGGTTCGCGGTCGTGTTTCGCCTGACGCTCCCGGGTGGTGTTCCGGTCGCCCTGCGCGTGTTTACGTCGCCCGACAACAGTTTCGGCGGGGACCGGGAGGCGCGTAGCGAACGCGCCATGCAATCCCTGACGCGGCTACAGGGGCAGATCGGCGACCTGGTACCGCCGTTCGTACATCTCCCGCGCGCCGTACGGGTCGGGGACACGTGGTACCCGGCGCAGATCCTGCCCTGGGCGGAAGGCGAGCCGCTGTTATCGTTCGTGGCGCGCAACCGCGACCATGCTCCCGCTCTGCGCACCCTTGCCGCGACCCTTTCCGCCGCCGTGACGCGTCTGGAGTCGGCGGTGGTAGCGCACGGCGACCTGCAACACGACAACATCCTGGTATCCGAGGCGGGGGAGCGGTTGACGTTCGTGGACTATGACGGCTTGTACACGCCGGACCTCGCCGACTTCGCGCCGCCCGCCGAGCGCGGGCACCCGAACTACCAGCACCCGCAACGCCGCGCCGCCGACTACGGAGTTGGCATGGACCGATTCTCCCTGTCGGTGATCCGCTCCGGCTTGCTCCTGCTTGCCGAAGCCCCGCATCTGTGGGAGGAAACGGGTGGCGACGCGAACGAAGGGGTGTTGTTCGGCGCGCCGGACTTCGCAACGCCGGGAAAATCGCCGCTGTGGGAAGTTGCGAACAGTTACGCGGCGGAAAATATCGAACTGAACGAATCGCTCACCGCGCTCGGGGCGCACTGTGTCGCGGCTCCGTCGGTTCTGGCGAAGGGCGTGTCCGCCGTGCCGATAATTGCCGCTGTCACACCCGCCGCCGAGCCACGCCGGTACCCGTCCCGGGTGACACCCACCTGCGAGGAGGAGAAGACGCGACCGGTTTCCTATCTCGCCCCGCTCCACACGCTGGCGTTTCGGCGGGAGGAAGTCGCCCACATCCACGCCCTGCGCGCCTACCTTCTCATTGCCCCGCCATTCGTTTCCGTCGCCTGGCTGACGGCGTGGGATGCGGGCGGGACCAAATGGCCCTTTCTGGCGTATCTGCTCGTGTTAATGGCGGGGCTTCAGGTCATCTATCTGTACCTCGCATGGGGGGTGAAACGGCAACGCGACGCTTTAGACCTGGAATACGGGAAACTGCGGGAGGCAGAACGGCAGAGCAAGGAGCGTATAAAACATCTATCGGCGCGTTTAGCCCGTTGTAAGGCGAAGTACCTGCCTGAGCCGGACGCGTGGCAGGAGCGGGAGCACCTGCGTAAGATGCTATGCCATATCCCGTTGTCGCGCGCCATCGGCGAGTTCGGGGTGTCGGCGACGGTCGTGCGCGATCTGCGCCGACGCGGCATCGAAACGGCGGCGCATCTCTGGCAACGGCACGGGTTCCTGCCGACGGGGATCGACCCGGAACAGGGGATTCTGCTCCGCATCTGGATGGGCGGTCTGGAAAGTCGGGAACGGGAACGGTACGCGCGGGAGGCTAACCCCGTTCTCGCGCTGGAAGAGCGGATTGCACGGATCGCTACAGAGTCTGAAACTCGCCGGAGACGCCTTGCGGAGTTGGAAGCCGTGCGCGAAGCGTTCCCGGATGCGTCGTTCGCGACGTTCCTGCAACGGACGTTGCCGTGGCATCCGCGTTTCGCGTAGGGGTGGGGATGCGGACGCTGAAGGGTTCCGGTGTAAGCGAGGACGCTGTAGACGCTTCGCGTCGCCTAGGGCGTGCCGTTCGCGCGTCTGCCCCGCGCTTCCCCGACGCGAAGCGTCTACAGCCGAAGGCTTCCACCGGAACCCTTTAGCGTCCGCATTACGTCCGAAACACCGCCCGAGGGAAACCACGGATTGACATTTCGCCCCCTCCTTCGTATGATTGTCACCAGTGCGAAACATATAGAATGCAGTTTCGCACAAATCCTCGCAGAGCGGATCGAGATCGCAAAAGATGACAACGACGAAAACATTCACCGATTTGGGGTCGCCGGAATCGCTTCTGGCGGGCGGCACGTGTAACCTTCCGCTCCGTATCAACGCACATATCCACCTGCCGCCGAACTTCTCCGCATTCGAGACGACCGCGCAAGCCGTCGCACTGACGAAGGCGCAGGGCGTGAATGTGTTGGGTGTCAGTAACTATTACGACTACTCGGTTTATAAATCGTTCACGGCGATGGCGCGGGAGAACGGCATCTTTCCCCTTTACGGTCTGGAAATCATCACGCTCGATGAGTCGATGGTGCGCGACGGGGTGCTGGTCAACGATCCGGGCAACCCCGGCAAGTTCTATATCTGCGGCAAAGGTATTACAAAGTTCGATCCGCTCTCGCCGGACGCCCTCGTGCTTCTCAATATCATCCGGGAACGGGACTCCGAACGAATGGCGGCGGTGACGGAACGTCTCGCCGCGCGGTTCGCGGGGGCGGGTTTCGACACCGGGCTGATGGCTACGGCGGTGAAAGAGCGGGTCGTCGCGCGACACGGCTCGCCTCTGGAGACAGTGTATCTTCAGGAGCGGCACGTCGCGCAGGCGTTTCAGGAAGTCCTCTTCGAGCGGGTGCCGGAAGCCGCGCGCACCGAACTGCTGGCGACTGCCTACGGTACCGCGCCGAAATCCGCCCCGGGCGACGCGAACGCCGTACAGAACGAGATACGTTCGGCATTGATGAAAGCCGGAAAGCCCGCGTTCGTCCCCGAAACGTTCGTGGATCGCGACCACGCCTTCCGTCTGATCCTCGCGCTCGGTGGCATCCCGTGCTACCCAACGCTCGCGGACGGTACCAACCCGATGTGTGGGTTCGAAGAACCGGTCGAAGACCTGATCACGCGGCTCAAGAAATACGGCTTCACCTGCGCGGAGTTTATTCCGATCCGCAACACGCCGAAAGTGCTGGCGCGATACGTCCGCGCGATGCGCGACGCGGGCATCGTAGTCACGGCGGGGACCGAGCATAACACCCGCGATCTGCTGCCCATCGCGCCGACCTGCGTAAAGGGCGCACCGATCCCCGCCGAAACGCAGGCGATTTTCGAGGAAGGCGCGTGCGTATTGGCGGCGCACCAGTACCTCGCCAGCCGGGGCGAACCCGGTTTCGTGGACCCCCACGGCAAAGCGAACCCTAACTTCGCGACGGACGAGGCGCGCATCAATCACTTCGCGAAACTAGGCAGGGCAGTCATCGAAAAGTATCTGGGATAGTGCAGGGTCCGCTCCCTCCCCCCTCCCGGTTCTCCTCCCTCCCCCGGGGACCCTCTGGGTACCCGGGGGAGGGAGGAGAAACGGGCAGGCAACATTCGTCCGGAACGAATAGTTTGCATTTTGTTTGCCGTTGCATTATAATGACGACAAGCGGGCGAACCGCTATCTCTCACCTTGGAGGAAAGCCAATGTCAGTCGCGGAAATCGCACAGTCACTTGTGGACCTGTGCCGTGCCGGTAAATTCGAACACCCTTACGATACGTTGTATGCCGAAAACGCACGGAGCGTGGAAGGGACCTGGAAGAGTTTCGAGGGGATTGCCGCCATCAAGGCGAAAGGCGAGGAATGGGGACGGGAAAACGCCGTGCATGTTTTAACGGTGAACGGGCCGTTCGTCGGCACCGATCAGTTCGCGGTCCACTTCGTTTTTGACATCACGCCGAAGCGGACGGGCGAGCGGATGTCGTTCGCGGAGGTCGGTGTCTACACCGTGGCGGACGGCAAGATTGTTGAGGAAAAGTTCCTTTACGGGATGTAACGTTCGGACGCTGAATGGTTCCGGTGTAAGCGCGGACCACCCAGAGGGTACCCGAGACGCTTCGCGTCGCCTAGTGCGGGGCGTTTCGCTCGGTAATGAGCCGACTCCCCGACAGATC
>JAYULM010000424.1:0-7661 GCA_043763605.1 Armatimonadota bacterium
CTTCACGCTCTGATTGTATGGACATGGCAGTCTCCGAAAAGTGGAATGCTACCTATTTCGACAAAAGATTACCTTTGCCCTAAATCTGAATCGCACCCAGCCTTATACCACTGTCCACTGCCGCGCCGCGCCCGCCGATTGAGCCACCTCCCCCGCCTGCGGAACTGATCCGGGAGTTTGAAAAGTCCCTCAGGAATGTAAAACAATTAGTCGAGGATACCGACAGAATCAACGCTGATCAGGCAGAGCGCGACTGGACGAACAAGGGCACCACGCCGCCCTCGTACATCAGTAATCTATCCGACTTCAACTTACCGGCAACGCGCAACGACGAGCGTCCGACAGAAATGAGCCATACGCTGACCGCCCGGATAGGAATCGAGGAGCGGGCGGATGGCACTGTAACTTACGTCATCCAAAAGGTTCTCAAGCGGGTTGGGGTTGAAGAGCATATGGGATTAGAAATGCCGGGACGGAATGGGGTAAGTCTCCTACCTTCGGTGGATCAGCAAACGCTCCGTCATGCTGAGGAGAAACCGAAGCGCGTCCGGGCAACTCCGCCGAAACGCGAAAAGAGCTTCTGGGAAGGTATCTTTTCCTCCCTCTTCGGGGCTGACGCCGGAATCGTCCGCGTCCTGTTTGATCCGAAATCGTTAGACAAACGTGCGAATGAGGAGTTCTGGAAAGCTGAGGCGACTCGCAACCACGTGGAGTACGGTTATAAGACCGTGGCAGTGACGAGACGTGTCGCCCCTTATGTCAGACGCCGGATGGAATACGAGCATGCGCTGGAGGTATATACCCTGAAGTCCCACGAGTACGAGGTAAACATGGGAAGACCGTATGAGCAGGTGGTCGCGGCGGCGCGGGAAGTCGCACGTTTGGAGTACGAGCGTGTGCAAACCGAGATGCGCCAGCCACATCAGCGGAGCGAGCAGGAACGAGCTGGAGTAGAGTTTGCCGGGTGCGGACAGGTGACCATTGGCACGGTCGCATCCATCAGAACCGAGTTCACCGTAGGGTCGCTGTGGGTTCGACCAAATCCGTCGGGGGAACGGATTGAGTTGTCAAGATACCTTGCCGACTTAAGGGCGGCGGGAATCCATGCGACCGTGAGCAAAGTTCAAGGATACAGCACGGTGTGGGATGGTCAGGAGGGGTATGAACTAAGCATCCGCGTGGTTGCCGTCAGCGTCGAAGCGGTACCCGATACATCCCCCGTCACCGAGTCGCAGTGGCGTTTCGCGCTACAGGACATCAAGAACCGGCATCCGGCGGTCTGGATCAAGGGAAAGGACGAGACGAGGGTAGGAATCGTGCAAGTCGCGTCCGTGCCTGACCCGTTGCCCGCTAACTCACCGGAGCTACAGAGATTCATCGGCGAGGTGCAGAAGAGACACGGGGCGGTGGGATTCCGCTCTGCGGCGATAGCCCAGCAGGCTCAGGCAAGCGGCTCCCGCCCGACCACCAGCCCTGCCCCAAAGACCGGGAGTCCCGCCAAGCCGCCGCTACGGCGCAGAACGTTGGAAGACGATGAGTGACCCCAAGCAACCACAGCGACGGCGACGCTACGAACGCCGCAAGCCGGAGCATGGAATGACGCCGCTGAGCGGGCGCGTCCTGCGCTACGTTGCCGAGTGCGGCATCTTAGTGTCCCAGCAGGTCGCACGTATCACCGGCACCGGATCGAGCGGCATCGGCAAGCACCTGCGTACATTATACGACCACGGGTTTGTCGAGCGTGTGCCGGTTCCCATGGCGACCCTCCTGCCGGAATCGGCGCGGCGTGATCCCGCACTGATGTTTACGCTGGGGCAGGACGCCTACAAGCCCACGAGGGCGGGCTTGGACTGGCTGGTGACCTACGGGCTGGCGGATGAGTCATGGCGCAAAAGGCGCATCCCGGACTTCTCCGCCGGGAACACGTACTTTCTCGCACATGAGGTTTTGGCACGCGACGTCCGCGTCTGGCTGGAGTTGTGCGCCAGCACCCACGGCGGCGAATGTTTGGACTGGCGGTACGGTCCAGAGGCGCACAGGTCGGACGTGCGCCCGGACGCGGCGTTCCGGTTCGCGCTTCCGTCCGGGGATACCTTCACGGGGCTCGTGGAGGCGGATAGGGGCACCGAGCGGGGCGAGAAGTGGTGGTGGGCGAAGGTCGCCGCGTATTCGGAGATGCCGGACAGCGGGCAGGTCGAGTACGTGGTTGTGGTAACTCTGGACGAAGCCCGCCGAGACAGGATCGCCGGGCACGCCACAGGCTCTGGCGTCGCCAGAGCGTTCTTCTGCTGTGTGCGGGAAGACCTGTACACAGGCGGAATGGATCTTGCGGTTTGGCGCAGACCCGGTCTGGAAGGACTGCACCGCCTCGTGCCGGACAAGTACCTCGTTGGGACGAGTGAGATATCCCGAAAAAATTCCCAAAATTAGTTTTAGGTGGTCAGAAAGAGCGGGAAGGACGTTGAGACGTGTAATGCGATCTCCCGTACCGCGTCGTATATCCCTTTCATGGGCGAGGGTTCTCCTATCTATGGCGTCGGCAAGCAAGGATACTTGCCGACGCCCACATGAACACAGAAGAGCCGCCCTCTGCCAAGGAAAATTATCCGACGGCAGCTCGCCCCTGTACTCGCGCCCGGCGGCGGCGCACAAAGGTCGCTTATTTGGTTACTGGCGACATTTCTGTAACGCGCCACTGCTTGTAGCGGGTTTCTCCGGTCGGACAGATTTCTGACAGTACCGAGTGAGTAGGACTTCTATCTGAAACCTACGGATACTTCCTCAACGCGCTATACATAAGCTTGACTTTCTCCTTGCCCCACCGCGAGTAAGAGTTGGGTGATATCGCCAACAAAGGGGTAATTTTGTCGAGCCCCTGCAACACCGCCTCGTTGAACTCTAATTCAGACAGGTGTTCTCCCCCTTCGACGCGGACCAGAAGCACACGTCGCTCCCCGGCGGAATCTAAAACGTCATCCTCAACCTTCTTGTACATTCCGAGATTCAGAATGTAGATTTCATTGCTACGGAGGTGTTCCCCAAATGCGTCGGCTAAGGCTTCGGCACGCAGATTTGCTCTCTCCTCCTCCCAGCCAATGCCACGACCCACCTCTGTTTCGTGCGATGCCATGCCGACACAAACCACAGGGTCTGAGGAGAGCTCTCCCCCTTCAAAAAGCGAGGCGGCGAGATCGACCGGAGTGAATTTCGGGCTACCTACGGTATTAGTAATGGTGTCGAAACTTCCCAGACCCCACTTGTACCCCTGGCTGATGAGAATAACCTCCACCGTCCGCAGCTTGCCGTTTGCTAAAGTGACAGTACCCTTCGCCCTTTTTAGTTTGATATGAGCCAAAGGACGCTCGCCGTTTTTGGCATCTACAACGAAAAGAGAGCCCTCTTCGCAACCCTTATCCATTTTATTCTTATTGGTGGGAACGGTGCTCTTCTCACCTACTTTTATTACGACGGTAGGCTCCACAATGTTAACACCACCAGTTTGAATTGTCATGTTCCGAGACGGACTGCCGTTGCATCCGCCAACGAGTGACGCCGCCAATAATACGACGGCTATCATCAGTATCTGATGATAGCGAGCGAACTCAGCCGCAAGCCGTTGCGCTGGAATTGATTTGCTGGTTGGTCGCAAGGCATTTTTTGCCGACGAGCCTACTGTTGCAAGGTCGGTGTTGACGACTTCTATTGCGAGGCTTTTCACTCGCGCTCTGAAACTACCAAATACAGTGAACATAATGCTGTACCCTTCCGTTTTAGAGGCATCATTAAGGACCGTGAATAACAATAAGAGCAACCAAAAACTTCATCAGTTGACAGTAATTGATATTCATGAGATAACGTAGGAAGTCGGTCATTGCCTTTACGCCCGACTACTCCGCAGTCTGTTTAACCGCAGATTGCCCACCCACGCCACCCCAAGCACTCGTAACGTGCTTGGGGCGGTTTCCTGTTACCGTAAATGGTTTGTACCATATACGGGATAGGTTGTCATCAGATACAGAAATTGAGTCTTATCCACTCATAATGATTGAGATTGAAAGTACGACTACTATATTATTGACATGATATTATGTAGTTGTTCACCCTTTTGACGGCTACATATGTCACGCACGGGTGGGCGGTGCACTGTAATAAGGCAGTTATCGGCGACAAGGGAAGTTCGCTAAGTTGCTACTTGGAAGGCTTCTAATCTTTCAAGTATTTTTTTAGATACAAATGTCCTATCCGAAAACCCGCGACGCATACAACGAGGAGGATCTGCTGATCGTCGGCGAACTCCACTTCACGCACGCCAAGAGTCAGGTCGACATAGCCGAGGAACTTTCCATGCCGCGTCAGAAGGTCGCCTCGATGATCGAGGTCATCAGAACGTCGGGCATGGTTCACACCGTTGTATTGGGCACGGACGGTGCCACCGCGCCCTTCTCAAGGATGCGAAGCCTTGCCGAGCGGGTAAGGGAGAAGTTCGGGCTACTCAAGTGCATCCTGACAAATGACCGTGAGTCTATCATCCATGAGACGAACCAAGCTGCGCTCCGCTCGGTCGTCGTCGGCAAGATGGCGCAACTTGCCGCTATAGAGTTGGAAAATCGCTTTGAGAGTGTTGCCCGCCCCGTCCTTACGGTCGGGTACGGGTATACCCTACGGCGCGTGACCGACCATCTGCGTCCGAGCAATATCAAGCGTTCAGAGGGAACTGTTGTCGCAGGGCGGGGTGTGCGTGATCGGGCTATGGATCGCTTCGACGCCAACGACATCGTCCGCGACATCTCCCGCAACTTCGGTTGCGCTTACCAGTGTCTTCCTGCCCCTGCCGTTGTCGACAAGTACCTATTCGATCTACTCTGTGAGAATCCTCTGGTTAAAAAGGTGCTGAAGTTTGTCGAGGACTCGAACATTGCCTTGTTAGGGCTTGGAAGCCTGCATCAGCAGTCCGGCGAGAAAAACCGTCCCGCTGATATCTTGCTTCCTGCAAACAACGATGAAGTTGGGCAAATCGCGGATGACGGCGGAATCGGCAACATCGGCGGCGCATGGTTTGCGGTTGATGGGAGCGACCTAACGCAGCACACGGGCGAAACTCAGGTGATAATGGGAGTGCAACTGAAGAAGTTACGTGACATGGTAAAAAACGGTTTGCCTGTGATTCTGGTAACCGGTTCCGATCCGCTACGCATCCCGTCCATATGGTCGGCGATACACAATCCCGAGAACCGGCTGGCTAACATACTGGTCTCGGATGAGGTGACCGCCCGCGTCCTCGTTGGGGACTGGCAGGTGGGTAACGTATTCCTGGATAAAATGAAGCCTATAGAGCGAACCATACTGTCATGGCTTGCTGGCGATAAACGGATGCAACCGTATGAGGGCGTTAATGCACGAGGGCAGTGATGCTTTCTCGTTCTGTCGGCAATATCGAAAGCCGCTATACAGTCGTCGCTTTGTTGTATTGATGTTCTCCAAGTTTCGTGACACGTCATGACTGCCTCTTTAAATAGGGCAGTAGAATCTTGCTGTGCATATCTCGCACAATCGCAACGGATAGTTGTCCCACGCCTGACACAAGCAGGGCATATCCTATATAGTCATGACTCTTCTGCGCGTTCTAATCCTTCAAGTTTTGTCCGACTTGGAAACAGGTCGCCGACCTCGACGCCAAGTCGTAGCGCAATCCGAATCAGGTTCAGCGTAGACAGGTTCCGCTCACCGCGCTCTATCGCACCGTAGTAGCTGCAGTCTATCTCCGCGTGCGCCGCGAACGCCTCCTGCGCGAAATTCTTCTCACGACGATTTCTTCGTATCTGTTCCCCGACTGCGACGAGGTAGGCTTCGCACTCGGAACCGCTTCCCCAACCTTCTACGGGGGGCGGGGCATGGTAGCGGGTGACGGGGACACTCACGGATGGTACGCCGCTCGACGCCCAGCTATTCGTTGCCGAGTCGGGATCGGATGGGTTCGCCCCGACTGTGGCATTTAACGCTGTCACCGTGCCGGGGGAAGAAGCACCGCCTTGCGTACTTGTAGGATTGCTCGGATTTGCCCGTGCGGTGGCGATCCGGGTACGCGGGCGTCGGGTTCCTATGATACGGTCGTTGCCGATCATAAGACGCTCTTATTTTTGTAGTGAGTGTGTATTGTTGTTTTCGGTTTTGCCGGACGGTAGCGTACACCGGCTTATCCACATATCCACAGGCGGCGTCAGGGGAGGGACAGGTCGTCACCGGCGCGGTAGAACAGCCGCCCCAGATGCCGTCGTCGCGCTTCGGTAGTCGGTAGCGACTTGCCCAGCGCGTCTTCTACGACGATCAGATTTTGCCGGACAAGCGCGTCCACCGCCGCAGAAACCGCCGCGCCTGCCCGCCCCGTGCGGCGACACATCGCGCCGTGGCTGATCCAGTCCCGCGCCTTGTACGTTCCCGCCTGCTCGCCTTGCCAGCCGAGCGTTTGGCGTAGCACGACGAGTAGCACACGCAGTTCCGTGTCCCGAAGACCCGGCAGGTGCGTGTCTATCACACGGTTCGGAACCCGCAAAAAACCGCCCCCGGTCAAAGCCCGCCCTCCCCGGTTATCCGGTGGTGTTGCCTGCCTGCGATTCAGTGTTCCACTTGCCGCCCGCTTAAGTGCCATCGGGAACCGAAAGCGAAACCGCGGCATCCGTCCTCTCCGGCGGCGCGGCTCCGACGCCGCGCCGGTACTCCATCGGCTCGCCGTACCTGCCCCGAACCGCCGCAGCAACATATCGAGCGGGGTTTTTCGCGTGTCTATACGGCAACCACTTCAACTGCCGCTCTACCGCGTCCATGCCAAACTCGGACAGCAGGGCATTTGCTACCTCCCGCCCCATGCCAAGATGCGACAGCCGCTCCCGCACCCTCCCCTCTGGCGAGTCCTCAAACACTTCCCGCGCCGATAGACCGAGCTGTTCAAGCACCATACGCTCCACCTCGGCACGGGGGCGCGTGTGCGCGGCGCGGCTATGCTCCGTAATCGCCACCCTATGTGAGGGCGGCAGTGGCGTGAGAGCGTTCTGCTCCCCTACCGGTTCTTGCTCGCGGCTTTTGAGGATGCGCGGTGACACGCCGAACAGTTCCATGCCCGATTCGGTCTGCCGCACACGTAAGCACCGTCTCGTCCCCAAACCGCACCGACGCGAGGCGCAGGAGCCGCTCCCGCGCCCTGCCTGCGCTCATGCCAAGCACACCCGCGACCTGATGCACCGTGGGTTCGGCACGCCCGTTCGCGGTCAGGAAGCACAGCACGGCGAGCAGAGTGCGCGTCCCCTCGTCGGTCAGCACGGACAAAAGACCGCCCCGGCGCAGTGCCGAGACTTCCAGAACGAGACGCGCCTGCGGCGTGAAGCGCGAGGTTCCGGTTTCCAGATGCCGCAAGTGTTCCGCAACAAACGGGGCGGAGGTCGCCGGGGAGTCATGCGAGATAGGCAAGTGGAATGATTACGCGAAGTAGAGTTATGGCATCATGAGGCGCGGCAGGAGCAGGGCGAGGCAGAGCGTCGCCAGCAGAACGAGAACGATGTCCTCCTCAAGGCTCCCGGTCGTGACACGCAAACGAATAGGCAAAACGTGCCGTCGTGTCCGCCGAAATGGGAGCAGGAAGGGAACGCCGTGCGGGGTGCAGGCGTCGA
>JAYULM010000425.1:0-7656 GCA_043763605.1 Armatimonadota bacterium
CGCGGGAAAATAGCAAGGGCTAACTCGGCTCGCGAACCAGAAGAGAGCACCGCAGGTAACAACGATCCAACGTGAGGTTGGCGCCGTCCGCGTAGGACAAAGAAATAAAGAAAAGGGAAAGGGTACAGTGTAGGCGCGCGAAGGAGGAAACGTCGTTTGCGCGGGTCATGCGCCCGTGTTATACTGCCCCGTACAATTGAATAAAGGGTGGCGCAGGCATACGCTTGCGTCGTCTTCCTGCTTCCGGCGCGGATAGCGTCGAAAGCCGTACAGACCACAGGAGGAAAACAGCTTATGGCACAGACAGCCTATGAGACCGTTTTTATTTTGCCGACCGGGCAGGCGGACGACGCGATCCGGGGCACTATAGACAAATACAAAAGCGTGATCGAGAACGCGGGCGGTACTATCGATGACGTAGATACCTGGGAGACGCGGCGACTCGCGTACCCGATCAAGAAGCAACGCGAGGGCGTTTACGTCGTCGTCAACTTCCTGTCGAACCCGGAAGCGAAGAACGAATTAGACCGCATCTTCCGCATCAGCGACGACGTTCTGCGCCACATGATCGTCAAGCAGGACGAAAAAGCCGACCGGTTCCCGAGCAAGATCCGCGCCGCCGAATCCGAGAAACGCGAGCGCGATATGGCAGCCCGTGCCGCCGCCGCCGCCGCGCAACAGCAAGCATCCACGAACGAGGCACCGACCGTCACCGATCTTCCCACGGAAGAAAACGGCTCGGAAGAAAATAACGCGGGCGACGATTCCGCTTCCGAGGAGTAAGCACGATTACTCTATATATAGAGTAATCAAAGACGGTGCCGATAGTTGCCGTCCACGCCTCATGTAGTGAGTATTGACACAGTAGCGGACCGGCAACCCGCGAGACCGCACACGCAGTCTACGCCGCCGTGATCCAGGAAGGAACGTTTCGATGAATTACAACCGCATCATTCTTATCGGCCGCATGGTCAACGACCCCGAACTCAAGTACACGCCCTCGGGCATCGCCGTTACCCAGTTCCGCCTCGCCGTGAACCGCCCGCTTTCCTCGGAAGCGCGCAGTCAGGGTACGCAAGAACAAGCCGACTTTATCGACATCTCCACATGGCGACAGAGCGCGGAGTACGCGGCGCAGTATCTGAACAAGGGGCGTCTCGTACTGGTCGAAGGTCGCCTGCAGATCCGCGATTACGTGGACAAAGAGGGTCAGAAGCGCAAGGCGGCGGAAGTCGTCGCCGATACCGTAAAAGGCCTCGACCGACGCGAACAGGGTGAGGGTGAAACGGCAGGCGGTGGCGGCGGTGGGCAACAGTATGCCCGAAGCGGTGGCAATGCGCAATACGGCGGCGGCGGCGGTGAATACGACCAGACGCCCCGCGAAGCGGCACCCGTCGCGGCTCCCGCGAACCGTGGCGGCGGTGGTGGCTACAACGGTGGCGGTGGTTCCGCCGCGCCGCGCCCCGCAGCACCCAATCGAAACGCTCCTCCGGCAAACAACTACAACGACAACGCGGACGGGTTCGACGACCCGTTCGCGGAATAGACAAAAGAAAGATAACGAACCATGCCAGTTGTACGCGCCCCGCGTCGCACTAAATTCAAAAAGGTAAAGCGAAAAGTCTGCTACTTCACCGTGCAGAAAATCGACTTCATCGACTACAAGAACGTCGCGCTCCTGCGCCGTTTCGTTTCCGAGCGTGGCAAGATCCTGCCGCGCCGCACGACCGGTACCAACGCCCGCTACCAGCGGATGCTGACCACCGCGATCAAGCGGGCGCGGGAGATCGCCCTGCTCCCGTTCGTCGCCGAAGCGTCCTAAACAAACGGGGCACCCATCGCTCGAAATCGGGCGATGGGTACCCCGGTGGTTCCGGAATCGCCAACCCCGTCGCAACCAATCGTGAGTTTTTCCCGTCTAACCAAACAGATTGAATAACTCCTTACCACCCGTTTCCGAGCGAATCCGCCCCGGCGTACGGGAACGCTCGCTCCGCGTCACCGAAGCCCTGCTCCTTTCGCTGGCGATGCTAATTTTCGTTTGCGGCGTCGCGCTTTCCACGCTGACGAAACTTCCCGCCGTCGTCGCCGTGCCTTCCGCCCGAAAAACAGCCGCCGCCGTATCTGCGCCACTTCTCGACATAAACACCGCATCCGCACCACAGATTGCCGACGCCCTGCGCGTTCCCGCGAGCGTCGGAGAACAGATCGTTTCCCGGCGCGGAAAAGCCGGATTCGGAGACGTGGACGCCGTCGCGCGGCTCAAGAACGGTAAAGAATCTCTCGTGCCCCGCGCCAACTATGCGGCGGCGAAAGCCGGGCTAGTCGTGCGCGGCACCGACGCCGTGCGCAAAACATTATTCACCTGGGCGGGCGGGATGGTCGCGTTCTTCGTAATAACGCATCTCGTTCTGCGGTTCGCGCACCCCCGCGCCGACGCCTTCCTGCTCCCGGTCGCCGCGTTCCTTTCCTTCGTCTCGGTCCTGCTGTTGTTCGCGATCAAGGACCCGCTCCGCGACAAATTATCGTTCGTCAGTCAGGCGCAAGGGATTGTTTTCGGCGGCGCGGCGGCACTGCTACTCGCGCTGTCTCCGCTGTTCGGGCGCGCCCCGCTCCACCGCTACGGCTATCTGTACGCGCTGGCGGCGTTCGGCGGCTGTGTCCTGCTCGCGGTCGCCGGTTCCGGTCCGGGCGGCGTCCGGTTATCGGTCGCCGGAGTCCAACCGGTCGAGGCGATCAAGGTGTTGCTCGTCTTCTTTCTCGCCGCCTACCTCGCCGAGCGCGCGCCGCTTTTGGACGACCCGCTCCGCAAATGGGGACCGTTTCCGGTGCCCCGCGCCAGAGACGCGATGCCGCTCCTCGTGATGTACGCCCTGCCGCTCGCGCTGTTCGCCATCGTGCGCGACCTCGGACCGGCACTGCTCCTGTTCGGTGTTTTCGTGATCCTGCTGTATCTCGCGACCGGGCGGGGCATCTATATCTGGGCGGGGATCGGACTGGTGCTTCTCGGCGGTTTCGCCGGGTACAAACTGGACATCGGCGTTTTCGCGACCCGGCTCGACATGTGGCTCCATCCCTGGGACAACCCGCAACCGCGTGGCGACCATCTCGCACTCGGGCTGTGGGGGATGGCGTCGGGCGGTCCGCTCGGTTCGGGTCTGGGGCTGGGCGGGACGCGGTTCATCCCGCGCGGCGGGTCCGACCTCGCTCTGGCGACGCTCGGCGAAGACACGGGGATCGCGGGTTCGGTCACCGTGGTGTTGTGCTCCCTGATCCTCGTCGCGCGGGGGTTCCTCATCGCGCGGCGTGCCGCGACCGACTTCGACCGCTATCTTGCGGCGGGACTCGCGTCGCTGTTCGGTCTGCAGACGCTCCTGATCGTCTCCGGCACACTCGGGCTATTCCCACTCTCGGGCGTCACGCTCCCGTTCGTGTCGTTCGGCAAATCGTCGCTGATCGCGTCGCTGTTCGCGGTCGGCGTCCTGCTCCATCTGTCGTCGCGGGTGCCGCCGGGTAGCGGCGCGCAGGTTGTCCTGCCACGCCCGTGGGAAGCGTCTTCCCGCCGGATCGGCATGTTCTTCTTCGCAACGCTCGGGCTGATCTGTGTCGGGCGGCTCGTCTACATCCATGCGTTCGCCGCCGATAGCCTCGCCGCGCGCACGGTGTCGGTCCCGGACCGCGACAAGCAGAAGCGCGCCCATGTCAACCCGCGTTTGCTTTCCCTAGCGGCGACGATCCCGCGCGGGCGCATCACCGACCGCGCCGGGAAGGTCTTGGCGACGACCCGACCCGACGGCGTACGCGTGTATCCGCTGGGAGCCGCGACCGGGCATCTCATCGGCTATCTATCGCCCTCTATCGGCGGTCCGACCGGGATGGAGAAGCGGTTCGACGAGCGGCTACGCGGTTTCACGACGTACGCATCGCTGGTCGGCTACTGGCGCAGCAAAGACAGCCCCGGCTTCCGCCTGCCACAGGGGAAGGATGTCACGCTCGCGCTGGACGCCGATTTGCAGGTCGCGTCACTCGCCGCCCTGAAGAGTGTCACAGCGAATCTGCGTGACAGGCGCACCGGGGCGAAAAAGGCGCGCGGCGCGGTGGTCGTGATCGACGTGGCGACCGGCGGCGTACTGGCGGCGGCGACGATCCCCAATTACGACCCGAACGGTCTGACGCCCGACACGATGCGCAAGCTGAACTCTAACCCGGGCGGCGATTTCCCGCTGATCAACCGCGCTGTCGCCGGTCAGTATCCGCCCGGTTCGACGTTCAAGATCGTTTCCACGTCGGCGATGTTCGCGGCGGGACTCGCCGATTTCACCGTGGATTGCCGCCATATCGAGCCGAACGTGATCTGGAAGGCGGGGAATCGGACCTACGCGCGGCGGCGGATCGTGGACGACGAGGGCGAACGTCCGCACGGCTTGACGAATCTGACTATCGCGGTTTCCGAGTCGTGCAACGTGTACTTCGCCCGGGCAGGCTTGCGGCTCGGCTCGCAGACCTTGCACGACCACGCCGCCCGCTTCGGGTTTGCGCACCTGCCGTCGCTGGCGCGGTTCGACGCGTCGCTACCGGAGATCGCGTTCGGGCAGGGCGAGATGCTCGCGACGCCGCTGGAAATGGCGGTCGTCGCGCGGACCGTCGCGGGCGGCGGGAAGCGGCTGGTGCCGCAATGGGAGAAGGCAGGGACGGTCAAAATCGCCGACACACCCCTTTCGCCGGAGGACGCCGCGCGGGTCGCCGACATGATGCGCCGTGTGACGATCACGGGCACAGCGGCGGGTCGGTTCGCGGACCTACCCTTCGCGGTAGCAGGAAAGACCGGCACCGCGCAGAACGACCGCTACGACCGCGTCTCGCACTCCTGGTTTATCGGGTTCGCGCCCGCCGACGCGCCGAAAGTCGCGTTCGCGGTGATTGTCGAGAACGGCGGCTACGGTTCGCAAGCGGCAGTTCCCGTAACGCGGGCGATTCTAAAAAAAATCCCCTAAAGAATTTTATCAAAATCGTTTTATCTGGTACATTGGTGGGTAGTATGGCGGAGAGTTCCCCCGTGTGCGGGAATTGCATCGCGGGGAAGATCATCGTGTATTGATCGTTGGCGGATATTCACTATAATAATCATTGATGTTTTTTGTTCTGGTGCGGTTCTCCACGGAATATTCGCCGAGTCATTGCACGTAAAAACACCGCTTTTTATCTCTCGCTATCGCGACTATCCCGTCGCAAGAAAGGTTCATAACTATCATGCGTTCATTTCTGAACAAATCCATCCTTAGTGCCATCGCTCTCGCCGCAATTTCCGGCACCGCGTTCGCACAGGTGACGTTGCCACCCGGTGCAAGTGCCGTTCCCATTCCTGATGTCGTACTCGCAAGCCCGCCCTTCGCCGGGACCCTGGTTGACGCGCAACAGTCCGGTTTCACTGCTTTTGGTGGGACGATCAACGCGACTCTGCTTTCCGCCGTGTATCGCGTTGGCGGTGGTCCGGGCGTTGGTACGCTGGACTTCTACTACCAGGTTATCAATACGAGTAGCTCCTTTACCATCGCAACGGGCGGTGTCAACTCGTTCTCCGGGGCGGTTATCCAGGTAGGCCAATCGAACGAGAACATCGACGGTGCCGGGACCGGAATCAACGGGGTGAACTTTGTTGCGACTGGCGCAAGCATCTTCAATGAAGCCGCGCGTGGTATTGCGCCGGGCCCGGACGTAAACTTCAGTTTCCTTCCCGGTACCTTTACCTCTGGAACGACGTCGAACATTTTCTTCGTGCGCACCAACGCCGTTGCATTTTCGACTGTCGGTAGCTTCGCGCTACAGAGCGGTGGGATTGTCGCCGGGGCATCCGGCCCCGTTCTCGCGGCGGTCCCGGCTGTCGGAGTACCGGAAGCGAACGCCGGTCTGCTCGTCGGACTCGCCCTCCCGTTGCTGGGCGGAATCGCGATCCTGCGCCGCAAGAAGAACTAGTCACTTTAACAGTTGACTGGGACGCCCTCGTCACGTGGTATGACTACCACATGACGAGGGCGTTTTTTCGTCAAACGCCTCAATGCGTTCGGAAAACGCGGCGATCTCGGTTGGACAGACGAAGGTAAAATTCATCGGGTACCAGAAAACGCCAAGCCGTTTGCCTTTTGTAATCAGTGAGCGAGATGCTTCTCACCGCACGGCTCGGCACTTTGGGAGATACATGTCTCGGGCGCGAAGCACAGGATTTCCGAAACGAAGTCTCCCCATCGCCGTCACAGAAACTAACACCGTGACTGAATTTATCCGCTCTCTCCCCGCTTTGCCCGCACTGCTGATTACTTTTTTCGCCGTCGCGCCCGTTTTCGCGCAGGAGAACACGCCGGTTCCGCCCGCGCCTCCGGTCCCCGCTCCCCCGGTTCCGATCCCCAAAGTCCCCTCACAGGAAACCAGTTCCGAGTCGGTTTCCACGTCGCCGGTGCCGTTCACGTCCACGCTGTACCCCGGCTCCACCGTGCGGATGTTCCGGGGCAAGGATAATTTCGGGTTTCGGTTCGAGGGCGACCTGCGCTACCGGAGCGTCACGGGGTTAGGCGAGCGGAGCGGCACGTACGTTTCCGCCGGCCGCCTGACAACGGACTGGGTGCGGGCGAATCCGCTCAACCGCGACGAGCGCGGTGGTGTGCGCGTCCAGTTGCTGTTGGAAACCGACCAGCGCGGCACGGTGATCGAAAAACTACGCCTTTCCGAGGCATACGGTTACTACACATTTCTTTCCGGCGGGGTTTCGGCGCGCGCCCGGGCGGGTCAGTTCGTGATACCGTTCGGACTCTTGGCAGTCTACGACACGCCGCTCCAGCCGATACAGACTCTGTACGAAAAAGCCCTCGGGTTGCGCGTGGATACCGGCGTGATGCTGGAAGGGCGATACGGCGACTTTCGCTACGCGGGTTCGATCACCGCCGGGACCGGACCCAACCGCGTCGAGTTCGACGACAATGCCGTCTTCGCGTTCCGCCTCGCCCGCGCCGTCACCCTGCCCAAGATCGGTCCGGCGGAGATCGGCGGTTCCCTGCTGTCGGGTAAACTACCCCGGACCAGTTTCGACACCCTGCTGTATCCGTCCGGGACGGTGGAAACGCAGTCGGTGGTGAAAACCACCCGCTTCGCCGCCGACGCGCAACTGTTCCACGACCCGTGGATCTTTCGCGGTGAGGTCGTGTTCGGCGGCAACGACAATGAACCGGTGTACGGCTACTTCGCGGAAGCGAATTACCGGATCAAGCGGGATCTTTCCGCCGTCGCCTACAGCCGCCGCTGGGATTTCGTGAATAAGCCGAGCCGCGCCACATCGCTCGGGATCGGCGGGCAGTTCACGCCGCCGATCCGCATCGGCAACCAGTTCCAGTGGACGATCCGTACCCTGTTCGAGTTCGAGCGCAACGTCCCCGAGACCGGGCAGGGTAGCCCGCAGGTATATCGCCGTCTCACAGTACAGTCGTTCCTGCAGTATTAGGTGTTAGGTGTTAGGTGTTGGGTGTTGGGTGTTGGGTTTCGCGTCGCGCGGTTCGGAGCGTAAACGCTTCCGCTATGCGCCTTCGGCGGGAACCCTTCGGGTTTGAAAAGTCGCCACGCTTCCCTGTCTCCCCGCTCGAAGAGCGTCCGCCGAAGGCGCATAGCGGA
>JAYULM010000426.1:0-7654 GCA_043763605.1 Armatimonadota bacterium
GACCGGGGCGGGGTCGGTCTTGTGCAGGAGGTCGTTGTAGGAGCGCGCGGCGTCGGCGTACTGCCCGTTCATGTACAGCGCGAAGGCGTGATTGAACCACGCCCAGCCGTGGAGCGGCGAGGTGGGAGGGGTCATCTTGCGCGCCGCCTCGAAGTGCGTGAGGGCGTCCTCGGGCATCTCGCGTACGCCGAGGTCGTACTCGCCGATCAGGAGGTGCAGATGGGCTTGGCGGGCAGGATCGGCTACGGGACCGCGCAGTTCACGCCGCCACGCCGCGACGGTCTTGGCATCGGGCGGGTTGTGCAGTAATCCGGCTTCGTCGAGGAGGCTATTTTCCGGTAGGGCGATGCCGCCCGCCTTCGTCGCTGGCGACGCGTCCGCGAAAGCGTCGGGCGAAGCGATCAGCGCGGTCGCGACCAGAGCGGCGGCTCCCTTGATAAAACCACGGCGCGAATCGGCGGCGGCGGCGGTAGGGACTCCTGCCCCGGAATCAACTTTTCCATGCGAGAAACCTCTTCCTGCGAATCGTCATCGGTCCCGCGATCATCCCGCCGCCATCGGGGGCGGTTGGTAAGCGGAGAAAATACCGGGGATAATTTCGGCAGGCGAGATCCGCCCTCCTCCTTTTCCTCCCCGGTACAATTACCAGTTTTTTGATATTTTTTGCGCCCCCCCGCAGGTGTGGCGCAGCCAGTCATAAAGTTCGGCACTAATCGTCCCAGTTCGGGTCGTAGCTGGTGAGCAGTTCGGCGGAAATGCGCTTGCCACTGAGGACGGCGGTGAACAGCGGCGCGGGCTTGGGGCGCAGGGGCACTTGAAGTTCGGTACCCGGCGGACGGACGTTGGTGAGCAGCCAGCGGGCGGCGTCGACATGGTTGAGTTGTAGCCAGTTCATGGCGTGGATGAGTCCCTGTTTGGCTTCGTCGTCGAGCAGTACGGTCATGTCCTGTACGCCAAGGATGGTTGGTTGGAAGCGGTTGCCGTAGAAGGCGCGTTTCTTTTTTGCGGACTCGCTACTCAGGTTGGGGAACTTCATCGCCGCCGCGCGGGGGTCGCGCCGGATGGGGATGGCACCGGACCGCCCGGCGCGGGAGACGCTGCCGGTGCTGAAGACTTCGCCGGTGAGGACATGGCGGAAGATGGCGCGGACCGCCTGGGCGTCGGTGCGCCTGAACGTATTCGCCGAGTCCGAGGCGGGCGTGTCGGTCAAGGGTGACGCTGAATTTGTGACGGTAGCGAACCACCTTACTGGCTTTTCGGGGAGCCTGCAAGTACTCGCTCATGCTATATTTGCCGCATTTGGAGCACTTGAATTTGATGCGACCGTCGGGTTTGCGCATTGCCCAGAGCTTGCCCCGGCAGACAACGCATTTGAGGCGGGGTTCGAGCGCACTTAGGACGCCGTAAGAGCGGCGGTTGCAGGCGCGGCAGAGGTATCGTTGCCGGTCGCCGTCGTACCCGCTTTTATCCAGGCGTGTGCCGTTGCAGTGCGAACAGACGGGGGCTTGGTCGGGCGGTTTGATCGGGTAGATTCGTAGCTATGGCATGGCAGGTTCCTCGGGCGACGGTTCGGTTCGGTTCGGTTCGGGGATTTTAATCCTCCGGTGGAAGCGTTCCGCTTGGGTTCCCTTCGGAAACGGTGCTTGCCGATTTCGTCAGGCGGTCCCGTTACCGTCTCCTGTTCCCGCAGGGAACGCAAGCCGAAGGCTTCCACCGGAGGATTAAAATCCCCGAACCGTCATCGCGCAACACTCCCAATCAGGATAACAGACGGGACAGGGGCAAAAGCAACAATTTGTTTTCGGTGCGAGGCTTTCGCGCGGTTCCCGCAAAATATTTCCCGACCGCCAGGTGAACCTTTATCGCCCGCGCCGCGTCCACACGGGCAGAAGACGCGGACGCGGCTATCGAAGCCGATTCCCGCGAAAGGATACTGCCGAACACTATGTCGCAAACAGCCCTGAAAAATCACCGGAACACCCTGCGAATCGCCGCCGTGTTCGGCGTCGTCGCCGCACTCGGCGGCGTTGCCGTCACGTTCGCCGCTGCCGGAACGGAACGTCCCGCCGCACCGCCCAAGAAAAAAGCCCCCGCGAAACCCGCGCCCAAAGCCGCCGTCCCGACGACCACGCAGACCGGGTTCACCGACAACACGCCACTCACCGAAGAGCAGAAGATCGTCCATGCCCTGAACCGCCTCGGATTCGGTCCCCGCCCCGGCGACGTAGACCGTGTCAAGGCGATGGGACTTTCCGCGTACATCGACCGGCAGTTGAACGCCCCGGTCGGCGGCGACCCGGCGGTCGAGGCGAAACTCGCCCCGTTCCCGATCCTGGCACAAAGCAACGCCGAACTCGCCACCGCCTATTACACGAACCTGAGAGCCGGAGTGGAAGCCAAACAGTTGCAAGGCAAGATCGCGGAGCGGATGCAGGGGAGCGGTCAGGAGATGATGTCACCCGAGGAGATGGCGGAATCCCCCGAAAAGCGCGCCGAGAATATGCGCAAGATGTACGCCGCCGCGACGCCCGAGGAGCGCGAAAAACTGCAGGCGATGAGGAAGAACCGGCAAAAGGAAGGGCGCAAGGACGGCATCCAGGACGCGTCCCGCGCCCTGCAGGTCGCCAAGGTCGTCCGCGCCACCGAGAGCGAGAACCAGTTGCACGAGGTGATGAGCGACTTTTGGGGCAACCACTTCAACATCGACATCCGCAAGAACCAGTGCCGTGTGCTGAAAGTCGCCGACGAGCGCGAGGTGATCCGCAAAAACGCTCTGGGATCGTTCCGCGACCTGCTCGGCGCGTCCGCGCACTCCCCGGCGATGATGGTGTATCTGGACAACGCGAGCAACGTCGCCCCGCAACCCGATAACCCGCGCCGCGAAAAGATGCGACAGGCATACATGGACCGCATGGCGAAAGAGGGAGACCCGCTGACACAGGCGGTGGTCGCCTCGAAGCGCGGCAAGCAGGGTATCAACGAAAACTACGCCCGCGAGATCATGGAACTGCACACCCTCGGCGTGGACGGCGGCTACACGCAAAAGGACGTTCAGGAAGTCGCCCGCTGCCTCACCGGCTGGGGCGTCGGCAACCCACGCAACGGCGGGCGTGGCGAGTGGGCATTCAACGCGAAGAGCCACGACAACGGCGAGAAAACCGTGCTCGGCGTGACGATCCCGGCGAACGGCGGCGCGGCGGACGGCGAAAAGGTGCTCGACCTGCTGGCGTCGCACCCGGCAACGATGAAATACGTTTCCACGAAACTTTGCAAGCGGTTCGTGGCCGACGAGCCACCCGCATCCCTGGTCAACAAATGCGTGGCGACGTGGCAGCGCACCGACGGCAACATCCGCGAGATCGTGCGCACCATCGTCACGTCGCCCGAGTTTTATGGGCGCGCGGCGTACCGGCAGAAGATCAAGTCGCCGTTCGAGTATGCCGTGTCGTCGGTGCGGGCGGTCGGCGGGACGTTCGACCTGTCGCGCGGCGGCTTGCAGAACACGAAACTCGCGCTGAACAAGGGCGGCGGTCTCGGCTCCACCGCGCTGAACCGGACACTGGCGGGGCAGGTGACGACGATGGGGCAACCCCTGTACCAGCACCAGGCACCGACCGGCTACCCCGAAGATTCCCGCAAATGGGTGTCGTCCGGCGCGCTCGTCTCACGGCTTAACTTCGCCCTCGGCTTGATGCGCGGCGACCTGATCGAAGTGCGCATCCCGACCCGAACCACCGCGAGCGGCACGGATTCGGCAAGTATCGTCAACACGGTCACAAACGAGATCCTCAACGGCGACGTTTCCCCGGCAACCCGCGCGACACTCCTGAAACAAGCCAACGCGGCGGTTTCGGAAGACAGCGCGGTGTCCGGTCAATCACTCGAACAACGATTAACGGCTCTGGTGCTCGGCTCACCGGAGTTTCAGCGGCGATAGTCTCTCACCCCCCAACCCCCTCTCTCATCGGAATGAAAGAGGGGGAGTAAGACACCGGGGACGTTTCGCCACCGGTATCCCCTCTGGCTCCCCCTCTTTCATTCCGATGAGAGAGGGGGTTGGGGGGTGAGAGCAAAGGAACCAACTATGCAAAACTCACGACGATTATTTCTCAAAGGCGGCGGGATCGCGCTGGCTTCCATCGGACTGATTCCCGCGCTCGGACCGGCGTTCCTGCGGCGCGCGGTGTACGGCGCGGAACCCGGCAAGCGTGGCAAGGTGATGATCTGCCTGTTCCAGCGCGGCGCGGCGGACGGGCTTTCGATGGTCACGCCGCACGGCGACCTCGACCTGTATAAATTGCGCCCGCAGATCGCAATCGCGCGTCCCAAGAGCGGCGACACGGCGAACACGGCACTGGATCTGGACGGCTTTTTCGGACTGCACCCGGCACTCGCGCCGCTGATGCCGATCTACAAATCCGGGCATATGGCGATAATCCACGCCGCCGGTTCACCGTCCGGGACACGCTCGCACTTCGACGCGCAGGACTATATGGAGTCGGGCACGCCGGACAACAAAGGCATCGGCGACGGCTGGCTTTCCCGCACCGCGATGCTCTGCCCCGAGGATGCGAAAACGCGTTTTCGCGATCAGGCGAAGGCGAAAGGCAACCCGTTCCGCGCCGTCGCGCTCGGCGGGGCGATGCCGCGCATCCTGCAGGGCGACGCGAACGCGCTGGCGATCCCGGACCTGCGCGCGTTCGGCATCCGCGATCAGGGTATGGGCATGGGCGGCGGCGGAAACGGTCGCGGCAAGCGCGGCAAAGGTACCAGCGCGGGCGACAACGCGGCGATGACGGCGGCAATGGTGACCACTGGCGGAGCAACGGCGGAAGGCGGCTTCGAGACGATCTACGACAAGGCGGTCGGCGACGTGTTGCACGGCACGGCACAGGAATCGTTCGAGGCGATTGACATGCTCAAGAAACTGGACATGAAGGCGTACCAACCAGCGAACGGCGCGGAGTACCCCCCCGGAAAGTTCGGCACGTCGCTCCAGCAGATCGCACAACTGATCAAATCCCAAGTCGGCTTGCAGATCGCCTTCGCAGACATGGGCGGCTGGGACACGCACGTCAACCAGGGCGGCGCGACCGGGCAACTGGCACTGCGTTTGCGCGAATGGGGGCAGGGACTCGCCGCGCTCTACACGGACCTGGGCGACTATATGGCGGACGTGACGATCCTGACGATGAGCGAGTTCGGGCGGGCGGCTCGGCAGAACGGGGGAGGCGGCAGCGATCACGGGCACGGGGCGGCGTTCTTCGCGCTCGGCGGCGACGTGAACGGGGGCAAGGTATTCGGCGACTGGCCCGGCTTGTCCCCGGAAAAACTGTACGAGAACCGCGACTTAGCCGTCACGACCGACTTCCGCGCGGTGTTCTCGGAGGTGGCGACGAAGCATCTGCAGATTCCACCGACCGGGATTCCAAAGATGTTCCCCGGCTACAAAGGCACCGCCGCCGATTTCCGGGGCGTGATTCGCGGCTGAGCAACCGGGCGGTGACAGATGAAAAGGCGGGCGCGAAAGGATCTCGCGCCCGCCTTCGCCGTATTGCCCGGGCTGGGGCGAACGGGACGGGTTCTATCGCACTGTCTGGAAATCGCTGAAGATGAGCTTCCAACTGTTCGACGGGGCATCGAACTCCGCGCGGAACTTCGTCGGGTACAAAGTCGCCGCCGAAAGTTTGAAGTCGGTCGGTTTAGGAACGGGCAGCGTGAACGATTTTTTCGCCTGCAGCAGTTTCTGTGTCAGCATGGGTTCCACGAATTCGACGCGTCCGTCGTAATATCCCTGGATCATCGTTTTCTCGAACTTCTGCGTGGACTCCAGCAACTCATGATCCTCATGGGTGATAGCGTGTGTGCCCATTTCCGGCACGGCACCCGGTTCCATCACATAACCCGCCGGCAACACCACGCTCGCCGCCTGAGACGCCGCGTCGGGTGGCATGAACGTTCGGATGCGGTCGGCGTCCGCGTTGTAAAAGTGGAAGTCGAAATGCGGGGTTAAATAGTACGCGCCGGGGTGCCCCATCGGGTTGGAATGAACCACCAGCGATTTAAAGAACGAGCGGGTGCGCATGTCGTCCGGGAACTTCAGCACGGCTATCGCACCCGTCGGTCCATCGCCGCCCGCAGGGATCGAATCCACAACACTCATCGGGATAGTGGCACCCGCCTCAAGGGGAAAATTGTCGCTGTTGTAACCTACCCAGGTTTCCATGACGCCGGAGCCGAAGGTGCGGTTCTCGCCCTTGACAGTGCGGGTCACCAGGTCCTGCGAATCGTCGTCGCTCCCACCGCAACCGGCGAGAAGGGAGCACAGAGCGAGCGTCACGCCGACAAACGCCGTCGGCACTTTATAAGAAATACGGATCATTCAGATAGATACCTTTCGTCACGTCGGGACCGGCGTACATGCGGGTACGCCGATAGGGGACCGGCTGATTTGGCTCAGACATTTATGACAGGGTAATTATTCGCTATAGCCATCACACATACCTGCTTTCTCCGGTGTGAAAAATCGCACGGGTGGCGACGTGACTGCTCCGTCACGAGACACGGTCACGAAGAGGTAGCCTATCCCATGACGCGGCTTTTAAGCGGTGGCGATCTGCACCTGCGGCAGGAGGCGCGCCACGTCGGCGGGGAGCAGGACGCCGGAGGTGAGCGACAGGGCGTTCGCGGCTCCGCAGGCGGTCCCGTAAACGGCGGCGTCCGGGACGGATTTTCCCTGCCCGACCAGCGCGTACAGCGTCCCGGCAGTGAGCGAATCGCCCGACCCGATGGGATTCAGGGCGTCGATTCGGGGCGGGATGATGCGCCAGCGGGTCGGCGACTCGCGCCCGCCGAGGAGGGAGCCGTCCTTGCCCATCGAGACCATCGCCCACTCGGAACCGGCTTCCAACAGGGCATCGACGGCGGTCGTCGCGTCGGTCAGCGGGTCGCCGGACAGAGAAAATCCGAGCGTCGCCGCTGCCTCTTCGCGGTTCGGCTTGACCAGGAACGGTCCCTCCCGAAGCGCGGCTTGGAGCGGTGCTTTCTGCGCATCCACCAGAACCCGAATGCCATTGATTCGTCCATAGCGCACGATGCGCGCATAGAAATCGTCCGGGGTGCCGGGGGGGAACGAACCGCTACAGGCGATGGCACGGGCGTGGAGCAGTTGCGCGTCCACGGTTCGATGAATCCGGGTCAGGACTTCCTCCGGGAGCGGCTTCGCTTCCTCCACCAACTCCGTGGTCGGAGTGCCGTCCGCGAAAAGGAGCGTGGTGCAGGTGCGCGTCGGGGTGCCGTCGCCCGCGTCGATGGTCTCGCTCGGGACGCCTTCCCCGGCGAGTGCCTGCGCGATGTACCGCCCGGAGTCGCCGCCGACCGCGTGGATCAATCGCGCCTTCGCGCCGAGCGTGGTCAGAACGCGGGCGACGTTGACCGCTTTCCCGGACGCGGTGACGACTGTACGGGCGGCGCGGTTGACGCCGCCGACCGCGAATCGGTCGAAGCGCATGGTGCGCTGGACCGTGGGGGTCAAGCCGATGCAGAGTATCATGCCCCTACGGTTCCACGCGCTTTGTCAGCAGTCCTGCATGTTTTATATCACTTTCTTTTCCTTTCTTTTGTCCTGCGCGGACGGCGCCAACCACGCGTTGGA
>JAYULM010000427.1:0-7639 GCA_043763605.1 Armatimonadota bacterium
GAAGGGTTGAACCGCCAAGACGCCAAGTTCGCCAAGGTAAGAGGAGAAGGAGGAGAGGGTTTTAAAGTTCCGCGCTCCGCTCTCTATCGGGACGAGGCGACGAAATCGGCAAGTGGCGAAAGTTTCCTGGGGAAACTTTCGCGCCCCCAACTCTAAAACCTCTTCTCTTTCTCCTCTTACCTTGGCGAACTTGGCGTCTTGGCGGTTCAAAATCTCATAAAGCGTTGCCGGTGGCATCGTCGAAGAGGTGCGCGCGGGATAGGTCGAAGCGGACGCCGACGGTTTCGCCGACGGTCGCCGGGAAGGTCGGTCCCGTGCGCAGTTTGACGATGTGCCCGGCGACGCGCAGATTGATGATCTTCTCCGAGCCGAGCCATTCGACGACATAGACTTCGCCGCGCACGGTCCCCGGGGCGTCGCGCTCGGTGAGCGTCGCGTCCTCCGGGCGGACGCCGAAGGTGAGCGCGGCGTTCCCGGTGCCGCCGTCGTGGAACGTTGCGCGGGCGGTCTCGCCGACGGCAATTGTCACTGGTTTCGCGCCCTCGTCGCTCGTCGGGGAGACTTGCAAACCGTCCCGGTCGCGCCGCACCGGCAGGAAGTTCATCGCCGGGGAGCCGATGAACCCGGCGACGAACAGGTTGCGCGGGCGGTCGTACACATCGGCGGGCGTCCCGACCTGCTGGAGAATCCCGCCGTTCATGATCGCGATCTTGTCGCCCATGCTCATCGCTTCCAACTGGTCGTGCGTGACATAGATCGTGGTCGCGGATTGGTCGGTCTGCAACCGCTTGATCTCCGCGCGCATTTCGGTACGCAGTTTGGCGTCCAGCGCGGAAAGCGGTTCGTCCATCAGGAACACCTTTGGACGGCGCACAATCGCGCGCCCGATGGTCACGCGCTGTTGCTCGCCGCCGGAAAGTTTATCCGGCTTGCGATCCAGAAGCCGCTCGATGTGCAATGTCGCGGCGGCAACCTTGACGCGCTTGTCGATCTCGCTTTGCGACGTGCGCACGGCGCGCAACGGAAACGCGAGGTTTTCATACACGGAAAGGTGTGGGTACAGCGAGAACGACTGAAACACGAAGGCGATGTCGCGCTCGGCGGGGGGAAGTTTGGTGACGTTGGCGTCGCCGATATGGATCGTGCCGCCGTCGGGGATTTCCAGACCCGCGATACAACGGAGCGTGGTGGTTTTCCCGCACCCGGACGGTCCCAGAAAGACCATGAACTCGCCCTGCTCGACCGAGAGATCCAGGGCGTTGACGACAGTTTTATCGCCGTATTTTTTGACTAACTTACGAACATCTACTTTTTCCAAAACGGTTCCCCATACGCCGGTGCGTTCACCAGTGCGTTGCTTTCCATTTCGCTTGATGGGTCGTGGTTTCCTCCCCGCAGCCCGCTCGCGTTTCCTCCCCTCAGCCCGCTCGCGTTTCCTCCCCGCAGCCGCCCCCCTTGTTTTGCTCCCTCCCCCCCACCCCCTCCCTCATCGGAATGAGAGAGGGGGAGTCCGAGTTAGTAACGCGGTTCCGTTCGTCGGGCGGTATAGGAAACCGGGAAACATATCGCGTCCGGAACTCCCCCTCTCTCATTCCGATGAGGGAGGGGGTGGGGGGGAGGGAGCAAAACAAGGGGGGCGGCTGCAGGGAACAAACACGGGTATCATCATCACCATGAACGAAACCGCCGCCGCTACCGCCCCTGTTTACACCGGCACCATGAGTTGGGTCTATGACGACTGGCGGAGCGTGTTTTACGAAGCCGGTCTTCCCCAGGCGAAAATGCTGGAACAATTGGCTACCATGTTCGACACCGTCGAAGTGGACGCGACGTTCTACGGGTTCCCGCGACCGACCACGTTAGCGGCGTGGAAGGCGCAAACGCCGGACGGCTTCCGGTTCTCGTTCAAAGTCCCGCGCGCCGTCACCCACGAACGGCGGCTGTTAGGCGGGACGGTCGATGTCGCGGCGGACTTCGGCAAACTGATCGCGGCGGAAATGCGCGAGCGATGCGGGGCGTTGCTTCTGCAAATGCCGCCCGATTTCACCGCCACGGAGTTCGACACGCTGACCGCGTTCGCCGACGGACTCAGTTCCCCGCGCTCCGGCGTCGCCGACCTGCCCTGGGTCGTGGAACTGCGTCACGCTTCGTGGCAGGACACCGGGATCGCCGACTACCTCGCGGCGCGTCAGATCGCCGTCGCGACCACGGAACGGACGGACTGCGGCGGACCGCTCCGCTACGTGCGTCTGCTCGGCACCGAAAACAGCGTCGCCCGCTTCGACGAACGGCAGTTCGACCGGTCGGCGGAGATCGCGACGTGGGCAGAACGGATCGACGCCGCCCGCCGAACGTCGCCGGTGCCGATCTATGTGTATGTGCGAAACTTCTTCGAGGGACACGCCCCGGCGACCATCGCCGCCCGGCGAACCTGCTTAGACTTGCCGAACGCGACCCCACCGGGGCAGAAGCAGTTGAGTCTGTTTTAACAATGCGTATATCTTTCGATGTTGACGACACGCTGGTATATTACGGCGACGATTTCGCCTACGAACCCGACCGCGTCCCGTGGCTGTTACGCCCCTGGTTCACCGAACCGCTCCGCGCCGGAGCACGCGACCTGATGCGGGAACTGGTTCGGGACGGGCATGAGGTGTGGATCTATACGACATCGTTGCGCGACCCGTGGCACATGAAATGCTGGCTCGGCTTCTACGGGATCAAAATCACTGACGTAGTGAACGACACGATCCATCTAACGTATCTCAGGAAAAATGGGTACCAACGCGGACCGTCGAAACTGCCGTCGGCGTGGCGGATCGATCTGCACGTGGACGACAGCGAGGGCGTGAAATGGGAAGGAGACGAACACGGATTTCATGTCGTCGTGGTCGCGCCGGACGACCCCGATTGGACACAAAAGATACGCGCCGCCGTCGCTCGCCTCGCGTCCCGCGAATAGACTTGCTTATTGCGGCGCGGCGACCTGCGCGATAGCGGGGGCTACCGGTTTCGGCGTAGTCATTCGCGGGCGGCGGCGCGGGCGCGGACGCGGGCGCGACGCACTGTGCGACGCCATCGGGCGGTACGACGATGTGCCGAGGTACTCGCGCTTCGTGGTCCCGTCTGCTTCATGGATCACTTTGTATACCGCCACCGCGAAACCACCGCCACGGCGCGAACTACGCCCGCCGGGAACTACGTCTATCTTCGGCGGCGTCGCTTCCGCCGTGCCATACAGATTGAATGTCAGCCGCCCGCCCGGGGTCAGTGCCTGCACATAGACTGGTCCGGACGTATTGTTCGCGAACTTGAAATCCTGGGAGCCATAGTCCACGGTCGCGTCGCACCCCGGCGGCACGTAATGCACCGGCATCGAGTGGTTGCGCCGTTCGACCACTTTCAGGTTCGCGCGCAAGACCGCGTTATACAGCGTGGTCGAAGTCTGGCAGATCCCGCCGCCCGGACCCGGGACCACCTGACCGTCCTGATACGTCGGTGCGTTGCGCCAGCCGAGGCGCGGCGTGCGCGGACCGACGATGTCGTTGTAAGAGAAAACCTCGCCGGGAGCGAGCAAAGTCCCGTCCATGTGCGCCGACGCCTTGCGGATGTTGCTCTGCCGTGCCGCCGACGATGAGCCGAACGAGGTGGTGTAGGAAGCGAGTAGCGTGTTCACGCCGCCGAGGTTTTCACTCGTCATTGGCGGGTCGGTCTCGGTGATCACCATCGTCACCTGCTCGCCATCGCGCAGTTCGGCGACGCCGTTTTTTAACAGCGCGGTCCGGGTCGCGTCAACGTCGAGGGCGATCCCCTTCTGCTCGGGTTTGGTGACTTGCAGGACGCCGCCGACCATCTTCGCGCGGGCGTTCTTCGGCGCGACGGAGATCCTGGCTCCTACCGCCGTTATCTGCTTCGTGACCGATTTTTCGTCCATCTTGAACGCGGGCGTGACATCGACGTCGTACGCCTTATCGCCGTGCAGGAGGCGGGACCAGACATCTTCCTGTTTGCCGACCGCGAAGGCTGCATCGACGGCGGCTTCCGTGTCGTAGCGCCCGCCCGCCAACGCCAGCGGGATCAGGAACCGGCGTCCGCTTTCGGGCGCGACCAATGCCACGGTGTTTATCGTCAGCTCCGACTTCGCCCACGCGCGCACTTTTTCAGTGCCGGCCTCGCGCGACAGCCCGGTCAGGGGAATTCCCGCGACTTTCACACCGGGGGCAAACACAGTCGCTAACCGCTCCGCGCGGCGGTTCGCCTCGCTGACCCGCGCCACGGCGACGCCCGCGACCGCCGCCAGAACGCATCCCGTGAAGAGTGCCACGATAAGAGCCGTTTTCGGTCGCCGGGTTGCCGGGATAGTGCCCCTTTCGTCCGACCCGGAAGAATCTTCGGGCAAGTTAACGACGGCGGAATCCGAGAGCGGTTGGGAAGGGGTGAGAATTTTAGTCACAGTGAAACTTTCAAGTTGCCCGAGATAAGCAGGGGTTCAATATGTTCAGCGAACGATATTATACCCGCTCATGAAGAAGCGGACCAAATATATCTGTTAGAAACGGGGCGAAGAAGAAAGGTTTCGTACTATGGAAAATAACACACCGGGAGCCAGCGGCAATGGATTGGCTCCCGGAGATCGGCGCATTACGTCAGGGAGATTTTCTCGTGGTCGCCCATTTCGCTGGGCGCCTTGCCAGTGGTGATCGATTTGACCAGACCGACCGCCGTGGCGACCAGTCCGCTGGGCGCGTCCCAGTACTCGGCTTTCGTCGCGTTGACTTTCAGCAAGGCGATGTCCGGTTCATCGGTGCCTTTCGGGAACCACGCCTTGAGTTGCGGCTTCCACAACTCCTTGATCTTCGCCTTGTCGGTCACCAGTTCGGCGGTCCCGGAGATCGAAATATACGTCTGTGTTTTGGGTTCCGAGAAGGAGACATTGACCTGGGGCTGTCGCTCGATCTCGTCCACTTTGTGCGACGATCCGTAGGTAAAAAACCACAAATCGCCGTCGAATTCGACCTCGCCGTTCGTCGACATAGGGCGGGAACGCAATGTCCCGTCGGTATCTACCGTGGTCAGCATGGCGAAGTCGATCTTTTTCGCCATTTCGCGCAGTTTCTTCTGCGCTTCGGGATCATGTTTGTACGTATCGGTTTCGTTTGGTTGGCTCATAGAAAAAACCTTTCTACGCGCCTTGTACCCAAAACGGGCGATTCGTACATCGGCATCTCCATCCGATTGGCTTACCCGCTCACATCGTCATCGACATCGAAAGGTTTCGACGCGCTGTGCCGCACCGCTATCACGGCAAGCGTATCGGGACATCGATCAAAGCGGACTGTTCCCCTTAGGAAATCCATATTTCGCCCGGAGGCGAGCGAATACGATTTCGCCGGAAGTCCCCTCACCTCGTTCGAGTTGGGCAAGCCCTTCCCCGATGGCGGTATAATCTTCCTCAGTCAGTTCCGGTTGCGGATCATCTTTTTCCACGGTCATATCGGTTTCCGCAGTTTCTGTATTGGCAGAATATCGGGACCGAATCCGGGAGAACAGGGCAGCGGCATCAACGACGCGCCCCGCGTCTCCCGCCGCGCTTCCCGCTTCGACGATGTCACGGCGAGTTTGTTGCTCCGCTTCCGTCAACTGGGTGTCGAACGCGGCGGATTCCCGCGTGTCCTGCTCATGCCTTGCCAGCAACGCGGTCCTTACCGGACGCAAGGCGGCTTCCGCCGCGATGAACGTCACGGTCGCGAGGCGAACCCGTTCCGCAGGGTCAAACGCGAGCGCGGCTTGGTAAGCAGCGTCCGGCAAATCCAGGGTCAAAGTGGGCATGACGGTTTCTCCTGTTCCTAATTATACCAAGTCAGTTCGATTCGACCACGGACGTTAAAACGTTCCGGTGGAAGCCTTCGGCTGTACACGCTTCGCGTGAATGTAGCGTGCTGTCTCCCCACGCGAAGCGTGTACAGCCGAAGGCTTCCACCGGAACGGTTTACCGTCCGAGACCCGCGTTCCGTCCCCGCGATACAATGCCGACAGGAGAACCGATGTTATGACAACCGCCGCTGTTTTGCCCGCGCCGCCCGAAATGGCGTTCGCGGTGCGCTGGACTCGCGCTGAGTGCGAGAAGATGGACGCGGCGGGTCTGCTTCGGTTCCGCTACGAACTCATTAACGGCTTGATCATCCGTTGTCCGCCCCGCTTACTGCGCGAAGCGATGACCGCATCGCAAATCGTGTTGTCGTTGCAGACAAATTGGAGTTACGACTACCTCATAACGCTGTGCGGCATGACGGTTGCGCCGGACGAGAACGATTATACGTGTCCCGCGCCCGATGTGCTGGTGTTAAACAAGTCCGGCAGGGCGATACCGGGGGATTACGCCCGCCCCGAAGACATTCATTTTCTTGTGGAAGTGTCCGATACGACGCTCGACTACGACCTGACGACGAAAGCGGGGGTGTATGCGCGAGCGGGAATCGCGCAGTATTTCGTGATAGATGTCACCGGGCGCGTCGTGTACGACCATCGTTTGACCGGGAGCGGTGCGTATGCGCGGGACGTGTACAAGTCGGGCGACGGCTTGACGCTTGTGTGTGCGCCGGAACTTGCTTTGCGCGTGGACGACTGGCTTTTGCCGAACACCAACCTCAACACCTAACACCCAACACTCAACACCCGGTACAATGACCGCGCTATGACAACAACGCCCGCCGATAGTCCCGCCGGACACAACCCCGTGATGCTTTTAGGAATGCGAATTGACCGCGTGACGATGGAGGACGCCCTCGCGCTGATTGATTCGTACATCACGGAGCGAACACCGCGCCACATCCTGACCGCCGACGCCTCAATGGTTGTCACCGCGCAGGACGACGACGAGTTTGGCGCAATCGCAAAGCGTGCCGACCTTGTAACCCCGGACGGCGCGGGGATTTTATGGGCGACGCGGCATATCGGAAGCCCCGTGACGGCGAAAGTGTCCGGCGTTGTGCTTGCCGAGCGGCTCGTTGACCTGTCTCGCACCACCGGTTATCGGATATTCTTCTTCGGCGCGGCTCCCGGTGTCGCGGAGGAGGCGCGGGCGCGGATGCTGGCGCGGTATCCCGGCGCACAAATCGTTGGATTCCGGGACGGTTTTTTCCAAAAGGGCGACGAAGCGCAGGTCGTAGAACAGATTCGTGCCGCGAAGCCGGACATTTTGTTGGTCGCGCTCGGCATTCCGAAGCAGGAAAAGTTCATTAACCGGCACAAAATTGCGCTTGGGGTTCCGGTGCTTATCGGTGTGGGCGGAACATTCGACGTGATGAGCGGCACGGTGAAACGTGCGCCGGTTTGGATGCAGAACGCGGGGCTTGAGTGGCTTCATCGTCTCGCCGCGAACCCGAAGAAGATCAGCAAAGTGGCGATGTTGCCGGATTTCGTGCGGCGTGTGTTGACCGAAAAGCGTTAAAGGAACGCCGTGCCGCTTCGTTTGCGCCATTCGCTCGGCGTCATGCCGGTCGCGGCGCGAAACGCACGAGCGAAATACGCCGCGTCGCCAAAACCCGCCTCGCCCGCGATTGTTGTCATGCTCACGAAGTCCGGCGCGGACAATAGCGTTTTCGCTTTTTCGACCCGCAGGTAGCGCAGATAATCTCGC
>JAYULM010000428.1:0-31182 GCA_043763605.1 Armatimonadota bacterium
TTCGCATATGGGTAGGGTTGGCGGAGAGTATGGTAACCCTTTGTACGGCTTCTACCCGTGTCTTGCAAAACCCCTCACTTACCGGAAACTAAAGTTCAACGTAACAAATCGATGTATTGGCGAAAAAATAGTCCTCACCGAGCAAACTCGTCCAGAGGGTAAAGACTATTGATATGGAGGCTACGCGGCATCCTCGTTTCCAGCATAACCTGAGCCTCCGAACGTCGTAACAATCTCAATGTCGCCGACAATCGCCGAGTTAAACGTGGGCAAGTCGTCGGCAGGTATCCAATACTCCTCATGCAAGCCGTTCCGCCCCACGGTCTGCACGTCGTAGCGCGACAGGAAATCCGCGTCCACATAGAACCGGGTGACGTAACCGACATAGCCACTCGCCGCGTCGTTGGTATTCCAGTCGCGGGCGATCTGCGTCGCGTATTCTTCGTTCAGGACGGGGTAGAATATCGGTTGCTCGGGCAGACGTGGCGGGAACGCGGCGAATCCGGATTCGGCGATCAGTTCCAGTTCGCGTTGCCCGACGGGGCGGTAGAGCGTGACGGGCGGTTTCGTTGGTGTGATCATAACGTTTTCTCTATCGTATGGGATCGAAATCCGTTAAGTAAAATCGGTTCATCCGAAAATTTACGTCGAGAAAACCTCCCCGTCCGCCGACATGTAATAATCCTTCGCCCAATAGAATACGAATTCACCCCGTTGATTACGCTCGTTCCACTCCTCGATTTCTGCATCGAACTCCTCTCGATCTTCCTCTGTCTCGCAATCCGACGGGTCCCGAAGGTGCTCCGGAATATTTTGCGCCCTTACGAAACGCTCCTCGTCCCAGAAAGGTAACACAGAAACGGGTCGCGGGTCGAAACCGAGGTCGTTTTTCCAATAGGTGAACTGCTCGTTGATCTGCCGGACGAACTCCTTGTCATAGATTTGATAGGGTCCACTCCCGCCCATTCTTGGCGCGGGGTATGCCCATTCCTTTACCACTCTTTCCAGCAAGACGCCCGACGCCGAGAAGAAGTACGCGACAAGGTGCGGGCAGAGCAATCCCCAGATCACTTGGCGTTTATCCCAAGTGATTCCGGTTTCGAAATCGGTTTCGTATGAATTGATCGTGAATCGGACGTGACGTTCCGAAGAGTGCTCTACCATTCTGTTCCCCTAATCCGGTCGCTCCTCGTTGATACGCTCCTCCAACACCTGTGCCGCCTCGGAAAGCGTTTTGCCGCCGACGATGGATCGGGCGACGCTCGACATTGCGGCTTCAGCGAGCGAGCGTCCCGCCAGGTCCAACGCGTCCATCTTTTCGCGCACGGTGGAATGGTCGGGCGCATTGTTGCGGGCGTTCTTCAGTTCGGCGAGTGCGGTTTCGACACCGATTCGGTCCGTGTCGGGAATCTCGGTGCCGTAGCCCGCCAAAAGTTTTGTCGCCCCAAGGATCGCGGAGTCGGCTTCATTGCGCATGTCGGCGAGCATCCGCGCTTTAAAATCCTCGTCGGCGTTCACGAACGATTCCCGGACCATGCGGCGCACTTCCCCTTCGGCAAGCCCGTACGTCGGTTTGATCCGCACGTCGGTTTTCGCGCCCGAGCGCGTTTCGGTCGCGGTGACGCGCAGGATGCCGTTCATATCGAGGAAGAACGTCACTTCGATCTTCGGCAGTCCGGCGGGCATGGGGGGGATGCCGCGCAGTTCGATCCGGGCGAGGGAGCGGTTGTCGGTCGCCATTTCACGCTCGCCCTGCACGACGTGGAGGAGCACCACTGTCTGCCCGTCCACGCTGGTCGTGAACTCCTCCTTCGCGGACGACGGGATTTTGGCGTTGCGGAACAGCAGTTTTTCCGTCGCGCCGCCCATCGTTTCGATTCCGAGCGAGAGCGGCGTCACGTCCAACAGAAGCAAGTCGGTGCGCCCGGACGAAAGAATATCGGCTTGCACGGCGGCACCGAGGGCGACTACTTCGTCCGGGTTGACATCGGTGTGGGGAGTTTTGCCGAACAGCGTTTGCACGGCTTGCCGAACCGCCGGAACGCGGGTAGATCCACCGACGAGAACGACCTCGTCAATTTCGGCGGCGGTGAGTCCCGCGTCGGACAATGCCTGTCGGCACGGGGCAAGGGTACGCGCGATGAGTGGCGCAATCAGCGTTTCAAATTCGGACTTCGTGACGGTACGGACGAACGCACCGTCATCCCCGAGGGAAACGTGTACGTCGGTTTGCGTGGCGTCCGATAAGTGCCGCTTCCCCGCTTCCGCCGCGACGCGGATGGTCGCGCGCAGTTCGGGGGATGGTTCCGCGACGCCGATTTCAGAAAGCAAAATCCGGGATAGTAACTCGTCGAAATCGTCGCCGCCGAGATGGGTATCGCCGTTGGTGGCGAGCACGTCGAATACGCCGTCCTCAATCCGGAGTAGCGACACATCGAACGTCCCGCCACCTAAATCATATACCGCGATGGTCGCGGACTTCTTGTTCTGCAACCCGTAGGCAAGGCTCGCCGCCGTGGGTTCGTTGACGATTCGTACGACTTCCAAGCCCGCGATCTCGCCCGCATCCTTCGTCGCCTGCCGCTGGGCATCGTTGAAATAAGCCGGAACTGTAATCACCGCTTTGTTCACCGTTTCGCCCAAACATGCTTCGGCGCGGTCTTTCAGGGCGCGAAGCACCAATGCGGCGACTTCCGGCGCGGTGACGAGATCGTCGCCGACGCGGATCGTCGCGACATCGGCGCGTTCCGGCGATAGTTCGTAGGACAGATTCGCCGCTTCCCCGCGTACGTCGTCGTAACCCTTCCCCATCAACCGCTTCGCACTGTACACGGTGCGCGACGGATCGGAGGCAAGCCGCTCTTTCGCCAGCGATCCGACCACCGGCGCGGTGCCATCAATCGGGAAATACACGACCGACGGGAGCAGGGTTTCTCCAGTTTCGGCGTCCGCCAGGATATGCGGGACGCCTTCTTTCGCGACGGCGACCAGGGAGTTGGTCGTGCCTAAATCAATACCTACGATCAGCGGGTTACTCATACCGACAGTTTACCGCAATCGGTGCGTTGGGTAGCATGTAAGCGAGGTCCACGCATGATAATCGGTCGCTTGATTTTAACATTCATAACCGCGCTTTCCCGCATCTTTTCCGGCGTCCGCCCCCCGAAAGAGGTGATCGCGGAGGCGGCGAGGAAGCGCGGGGCTGTCGTCGCCACGATGGATGCCGTCCCACAACGCGCCGCGACGGAAACGGTAAAGCCGGTCAGCGTCCCTGACGGCGAAACGCACACCGCCGATCTATCGAAAGTGAAGGGCGTTTTCGGGTATGGGAAGGAACTGTTCAAGCGATTTACGGGCGATCAGTGTCCGGCGTGGGCAGCGTCGCTATCTTTCTTCGCGATCATATCGCTCCCCTCGGTTTTGCTGTGTGGACTCGCCGTACTGGGCTTCGTGATCAAATCTCCGGCGGTCGCCGAGCGACAGGTGGAAAAAGTTCTGACGCAGTTATTACCCGGGCAGACCACAGCGAAACCGGCGGTGGCGCAGAACGCTTCAGTGCCGGGAACCGGGACAGAGAAACAACCGACTGCGGCATCGCGAAGTACGGCACGGGGCATTATCAAAGATCTAAATATCCAGAAATCGGTTCAGGAGATCCAGAAACGGCGCGGATGGACGGCGTTCCTCGGAATCGCGCTTCTGCTCTGGTCGGCGATCCAGATTTTCGTGAACGCTTCGGTCCCGTTGAACGCCGCATTCGGCGTGAAGGAAACGCGCAACTTCTTTCAGTTGCGCCTGGTTGCGCTCGGCTTGCTGTTCACTACCGGCATCCTGTTCGTTCTGTCGCTCCTGCCCGCGTCCGGGGTGCAGGTGCTGAACTCGCTCCGCATTTTCGGCAATTATCCTGACCCGACGCCGTTCTGGCTGGAAGCGATTTTCTGGGCGGTCGCCATCGCGATCAACGCCGTGCTGTTCACGGTGATCTACCGGTTCTTACCGTCGCCGACAGCGCAGGTTTCCTGGCGGGATGCCCGGTTCGGCGGCGTCATCGCGGCGGTGTTGTGGGAGATCGCGAAGCAAGGATTCGCCCTGTATCTGCAGCGGCTCGGCGGGGCGGCGAGTTACGACAAACTGTACGGTTCGCTCGGGAGCATTTTCCTTCTGGTTTTCTGGATCTACTACACGTCGATGATCCTGCTCCTCGGCGCGGAAATCGCCAAACTGTACAGCGACGTAAAGGAGGCGAAGGCGGGCACGGTCCCGGCGAAAGCATAGTGCGTAGTCGGACGTTTATAAACGTCTGAACGGCCTGGTCTAACCCCGCACACTCGCCCTATGCCTGCTCCCGCCAACTGTGTTTCGCCGTCCACCCCAGTACGCGCTGTATCTTCCCGCAATCGAACACCGACGCGAACGGTTCGTGCCCCGGGGCTATTTTCGCCGCCGCGTCCGCCCCGTACCGTACCAACATTGCTTCCCGCAAGGGTATGTCGAGGCAGGTGTCCGACGCCGCGATCAGAAACACCTCATGCCCGGTAGTGTCGCCATCTATCGCGGCGCGAAATGCCGTCGCGACATCACGTACGTCGATGTAACTCCAGAAGTTCGTGCTTCCGCCTTCCGGGTAGGTATCGCGCCGATGTTGCAACCAATGGTAGGTGTCCGGCGTGATGACGTTGTTAATGCGCAGACTGACCACCGGCATCGACGCATACCGCGCCGCCATCGCGTCGCCGATCACCTCGCCCATATATTTGCTCAGCGCGTAGGCGTTCGGCGTGTCCACGCGGTCCGTCTCGTCGAACGGGAAGTGTGGCGGCAACTCGGTTGTTGTCAGCCAGCCGGTTGCCATCTCGCTACTCGCATAAACAAACCGCTTGACGCCGGTGTCCCCTGCCGCCTGAAAAACGTTGTAGGTGCTCTGGACATTGTTGTTAAAAACCAGTTGGCGGGGATTTCCGCCCGGTGCCGGGTTCGCGGCGAGATGACAAACTCCCTCCGCCCGCGCCTGGAAAAAAGCGTCGTACACTTCGCCCGCGTCGCAAAGATTCAGGCGGATGAACGCACCCGGCAACGATTCTTTGGGGGCTTGCACGTCGATGTTGGTGACTTCGTGCCCCGCTTCGGCAAGTTCACGGACGACGAAGGATCCGGCTTTCCCGCTACCGCCGGTGACAATGATTCGCATTTTCGGTTTCTTTCTTTTGTCGGGTCGTTGCGGACGCTGAAGGGTTCCGGTGGAAGCCTTCGGCTGTAGACGCTTCGCGTCGGGCTGTACCAAAGCGTTGTGCAGTTGCAGCAATGTTCCGATCCCGGTGACGCGAAGCGTCTACAGCCGAAGGCTTCCACCGGAACACTTCAGTGTCCGCTCACAGGGCTTCAACAGAAGAGATCGGTACTCTACCTCACAGCGTCAGGCTCTCAAACATGCGCCGTATTCGCCGCTTGTACACGGCATGGCTACCCCGCCCACATGGTGTTCTCAATAACGCAGTGGGTAACGGTCGGTTACGGGTTCCATTGATGATTGCGGCAAGGGTTCGCGTTTCTGGAGCGTGTTGCCGCTCTCCAACGATTTCCGAAGCGGGTGCGCGGACGAGGTATGTTCCGTGATGTACTGCCGGAACGCCTCCGGCTTGGACAGAAAGCGCGGCAGCCACAGCGTCGGGCAGGACTCGCGGAACGACGTGACGCGCAGGTAAGGCATCCCGAGAACAGAGCGCGGTTCGACACTTTCCATCTCGGCAAACGTCATGTAGACCGGGGTACTCCAGATCGTTCCGCCATGGATCCCTGCTTCAGTGGCACGTATACGATATGCCCATTTCAAGAAAAGCACCACGGGGAAACTGGTTAATGATATGGTGACAAAATAGCTCACAATAATAAGTGCGAGTTGCAACCACCCGCCACCGACACCGAACCAGCACAAAGGTATCGCAAGACCGACGCCTAAAGCAAACCATTTCAAAAGGAATCTACCCGACCCTGGGAAGACCGTTTCCTCAGGTGCTTCGCTGACTTCGCGGGCGAGAGTGAAGGGTGTTTGCATACCATTTGAAACGCAGAGTCGGGTCGTTTTGTTACGAACCTCTTTACCCGTTTAAAATCAGCCGGATAGGTTGCCGAACTGTCGCGCCGCTTCGACCAGATAGTCGTGATGCACCTGGGGGATCAAGCCGTGTTTGTCTGGTCCGACGTTCAGGAGCAGGTTCGCGCCGCTTGCCCGTGCGGTTTCGCGCCACCCGATGATTGTCGCGACGCTGGGATGGAGGAAGTGCTTGTTTCCGATGTAGAACCAGTCGGGGTTGAGGCTGGTGCAGTATTCGAGAGGCAGGGAAACGGTGATGCCATCGGGAGTTTCCCACTCGGTGCGGGTTTCCGGTACGTAGCGTTTACCGTCCATCACGAAGTCGAAATGTTCCGCCGTGCGTGCGTCTATCGGGTGATAGCGCGGGGTGCCCGGGCGGTCACTCGAAGAGTTGTTTACGACAAGGCAATCCGGTTGCTTGGCATGAATCATGTCGTACAGTTCGCGCCAACGCCACCGACCGCCACGGAGAATCTCGGGGGCTACGGTGTCTGCAAACTCCGGCTTCCATTCCCAGCGGCGGGTCGGGTGCTCCTTATCCCATCCCCCATCGAACCACAATTCGACTAATGGTCCGTACTCCAGCAACTCGGATACCTGCGCCTGCATAAAATCCGCGTACGCAGCGTCGTTATCGTATTCCGGGTAATTCCGATCCCACAGCGAATAATACAAACCGGGTTTGATGCCAACGTCGCGCATGGCATCCACAAACTCGCCGACAATATCGCGGGAGATCGCGGCGGACGCGACGCCGTAGTCGGTGTACTTCGTATGCCACAGGCAGAAACCGTCGTGGTGCTTCGCGGTCAGCACGGCATAGCGCATTCCGGCGTCCCGAGCGACGCGTGCCCACTGCTTGCAATCCAACCGGTCGGGTGCGAATGCGCGCGGATCGAACGTTCCGTCTCCCCAGCCGACTCCGGAGAAAGTGTTCGGTCCGAAGTGCAGGAACATCCCGTATTCGAGGGAAAGCCAATCGTTTTGTACGTCTGTCATCGTCAATCCCCGAAGCGAATGACGTGCGTCCGCTCTTCCGTCCCAGAACCGCTATAGGAAAACGAACCGTTCGTGTCGGGAACGGTTACGGAGACGCTTGTTTGCCCCGCCTTGCGTTCGACATGGATCGAAATATCGCGCCCGCCGAACGCTGTAAACCGGATGCTGTATTCGTCCCATGCCTTCGGAAGTCGCGGCGTGATCGTAAACGAATCGAAGCCGGTCGGTACGATTCCGAGGAGTCCTTCCAGAAACACGCGGCAGTACAGCGCGGATTCGGCGGACAGGTGCGCCTGTGCGTTTTCGGGGTAAGCCTCGACCGGATACGGGACATGGTCGCCGAGTAAGCGGCGGCGGGAGTACGAAAGCAGATGTTCGTATGCCGGTTCGGTCGCACCCGCGATAAACGCCCCGCGCAAGCCGTAGAGCGTCGAGCGGTCCCAGAACGTGGTTTCTCCCGCCTGGGTCGCCAGTCCGTCGGGAGTCCACAGGCGCGGCGAGAACAGCGCGTCCAGTGTGCCGATTTTTCGGTCGCCTTCCGCTAACCCGAACACGAGCGGCAGACAGATCCACGCACGCAAAACGTCGTTGCCGTCGTGGTAGCGGTATGTTGCGTAGCCTTCCACGGTCGCGCCGAAATGGCTCTCGATGGCGACTGACAGCGCGTCGGCGCGGGCGTTCCACTCGGCGGCTTCGGCAGTGTGTCCGAGTTCGCGGGCGACTTGCGCGGATAGCCGATAACCGTCATACGCCAGCGTCGCCGTGGACAGGTTGGCGTCGCCGGTCGAGAACCGCCCTTCCAGTTCGTCGCTGTCGGACAGGACCACGCCCCGCCCGTCGGTCTTGCGTCGGTTGTACTCGTTGCACCACTGGAGCATCGGGTACAGTTCGGCGGCGAGGTCGCGGTCGCCGCGCACGAGCAGGTATCGCGACAACCCGGACGCGATCATCGCGGCATCGCCCCGGTCCCCGCCCGCATGGAACGGGATGTTGCCGCCCATCTCGAACGACGTAGGGACCGGCGCGTAATCGGGCTTCATGTGCTTCGCATAATGTCGGTACGCGTTCACCGACGCCTCGTTCGCGTCGCCATCGTTCAGGAAGGCGAAAAACGGGCTGGCGTATTCGCACTGATCGTTCGCCCAGATGCCGCAGTAAAAATTTCCGCCGCCCGGGGAGTGGACGAGTCCCATGATCTCGGTGTCGAAGAGCGATTCGGCGGCGCGGAGTTTGGCAAACGCGAAAAATTTATTCAGTTCCGGGTCGGGGCAGGTGAAATCAATGTGCGCGGAATCGGTCTGGATGCGCCGGGCGAAAACATGACGGCTATCAATTTCTCCAGTCTGATCAATTGGCTCCCCGGACACCGTGTTATCATGAAAGTCACTTGACGCTTCCGACTCCGCCTTGATGTGAAACGTGTATGTCGTCACAGCCCCTATCGGAATATTTACGGAATCAGGGTCCAATAACGCACCTGTGATAAAGAGTTCGCCTTTGGCACCCTCATCCTCCAAACCCGTTTCAAGTTCATCGATCTGACGTCGGATTGGGACAATAACTGCATTGCCGTTAGTCCCGTTACAAATCCGCCACGCTTCGAGAACGGTTCCCAACAAGCGCGACGGATAGAGTACACGTGAAACGCTGATACCCTGCATAACCGACGCGTAGTGAAACGACAACATACCATCGAACGTCACCCGATCAACCGGGGAACGGTCAGGACGCCACTCCTCGCCGTTTATCAGGAATCGGGGCAGTATTAAGCGGTCGTCGTAGACGCGGCGCAGGTAGCCGCGCACGTCGTTTTCGCGGACGCGCAGTTGCGGGAAGAAGATGTCGCGCTCGACGAAAAGCCGCCGCTGGGCGTCGATCCGGTAGCGCACGATCACCGAGACGCGACGCCCACTCATTTCGACGTGATCAGAGTGTGGGAGTACGTTCGCGGGGTTTTCGGCGTCGGCGACATCCCAGACGATGCCGCCCATCGTCGCGTCGATGCGCCAGCGCGTTGGTTCCGAAGGGATCATAATACTGTTCCTGTTACGAGATAGGCTACGTCCGGAACCTCACCCCCCAACCCCCTCTCCGTGCCGGAGAGGGGGAGCCAGAGGGGACGCGCCGCGAGCGTAACGCCTCCGGTGTCTTGCTCCCCCTCTCCGGCACGGAGAGGGGGTTGGGGGGTGAGGTTCCAGAATCCGGCTCAGAAGTTACAGGGCGGCGGGGGCGGGCTGGTTGTTCTGTTGAACACAGAAATATCGCCGAGGATGGTCCGGTCGCCGCTTTCCAGTCTGTTTGCCTCGATGCGGATACCCGTACTTGCCAAGCTCACACAGCGGTCCTCACGATACGTACCGGTGGATTGGAACTGATCTGAGGGCAATTCCACGCGTAGCGACTGCGCGCCGCCGCCGCCCGGGAGTTCGAGTGAAAATTCGCCGTTCGCGCCTGTGGTCGCGGTCGCGGTGCCGAGACGGATAACCGCACCGGCTACGTTCCCGCGCGTGGTATCCTCGATGATACGCCCGCTAACCGTGGCGTTCGTGTTGGGTGTCGGGGTCGGATTCGGGTTGGGATCATCATTCCCGCCGCCGCCGCCACAGCCGGACAGCAGTGCCGCGCCGGTGAACAATAAAGCCGCGCCCATCGTTGTCGCATGCAACCTATTATATCGTCGCCCCGCCGCGTGACGCGAGCCGCCTAAAAAGACCATTCGTTCCCTTCCTCCATAAGCCGGTTGCTGTCGCGACGGTTACTCTGTCGCGAGGTGTCGCCCGGGCAAGGTTCCCGTCGCGCCTTCTGTTTAGACAGAACGACTACGGGATTCGTTTCCGCTTGTGATATTGACCGTCGGCGGGCGAAACTCCTTCATTACACGTACGTTTTCCCGACCGGGTTTTTCGCGGGGCGTCGGACGTGCTATCATGTCCCTGTGAAAACCCGAACTCTCGCCCTTCTTACGTTGATCGCTATTACTTTGCCCGCGCTGAACGCCTTCGCGCAACAGGCGGGCACTCCCGCGAAACCGCCCGCGACCGACCCGAACGCGGTACGGCGCGACCTGTACGACCTCGCACTGTTGCGCTCGCTACAGAGCGTTAGCCTGACACAGGAGCAGATCACGGCGATGGCGAAAGTGGTCAAGGTAACTTTGGAGACTGACAAAGCACGACGCGCAAAGGATGACGAGGCGATGCGTGAAATCGCGGCGGACGTGAAGAAAGCGCGCGACGGAGCCGTGGACGGCGAACCGATCCCTCCCGAACTCGAAGCCCGATTCGCCGAGATTCAAAAAGCGGTGATTGCCCGGATCGGGACGGCGAAACGGGAGGCGGTGGAAAAAATTCTCGCTATTCTCTGGCCCACGCTGACCGAGGAGCAGAAATCGGAAATGGATAAGCAGAGTATCGCGTTCTACGGCGGCAAGCGGGTTCCGGCCGCATACCGCTCCAAGCCTAAGGAGGCACCCCGCGAGGAAGTTCTCAAACTCTCTGCCGGGGCGTTCGTGGAGAACATCTTGCTGGAGGACCGGACGGCAACGCTACTCGAATCCCTGAAACCGCTGAAAACAGCGTCGGACGGCGAAAGTAAGGGTGCCGGTTCCGCCGCGCCAACGAAACCGTGACCGAACCGCTTCCCTCGGAGATGGACAGCGCCGAGATAATCCTCCCGAATGCCCGGTTCAACTTCCTGATGCTGGTCGGGGATGTTTCCTGCTTCATCCTCGGCTCCGCATTCCTGGACGCCGCGACGGCACTCCCCGCCCTGATCGGACGGCTCGGCGGCGACCTCGGGCTACTCGGCGTACTGGGTTCACTTCGGCAGGGCGCGTATTACCTGCCGCAGCTGTTCGTCGCGCACCGTTTGCAGAACGCGCCCATGTATCTCCCGATCCTGCTCGCGATCACCTTTTGCGGGCGCATCGGCTACTTTGTCGCGGGGGCGGTGGTCGTGGCGTTCGGCAAAACGCGCCCGGATCTCGCCTTGATCGCGCTCGTTGCCGCGTATACTCTCGGTTGGCTCGGCGATGGCGGCGGCATGGTTCCCTGGACGGCACTGGTGGGACGCACGATACCCGCGCGGCGTCGGGGCGCACTGTTCGCGGCGACACAGACCGTGAGCGGTGTCGGAAAAATCGCCGTCGGCGCGCTGGTGGCACTGCTTCTGGGCGGGGGGATCGTAAAGTTTCCGGTCGCGGACGGCTTGCTGGGGTGGGGGTGCGCTTTTTTCATGGCGGCTTCCTGGATATTCATGACCTTTATCCGGGAAAACCACCCGAAGACACCTCCGGTAGATGCCCCGCCGCCCGCGCCTCCTATTTCGCTGGGAGCGTATCTCGGGTCGCTCCCGCGACGATTGCGCGAACGTCCCGACTTCGCCCGACTCGCGCTGGTACAGGTACTGGCGACCGCGTCCGTCGCGACCGCTCCGTTTCTCTGGGGCTTCGTGCGCACGGCGACGCCCGGCGGGATTCCCGCCGGGGACGCGGGCAAGTTCCTGATCGCGCAGACCGTGGGACTGCTGGTGTTCGCACCGCTCTGGGGCGCGCTTTCCGACCGCTTCGGTCCGCGACGTACGCTCGCCATTCTACTCGCCGTATCGCTCCTCTGGCCCCTGCTCGCCTTCGCGGGGAAGTTCGCCGGAGGAAATGTGCTCCTGTTCTACGGGGCGTACTTCGTGCTCGGCGGGGTCATCGAAAACTGGATCACGATCACGAACTACCTGTTGGAGTCGGTTCCGGAGGACGATCAGCCGACGTATATCGGTCTGATGAACGCGGTGTCGCTGCCCGCGCTTTTTCTGCCGCTAATCGCCGGGCAGTGTGCCCAGTCGCTCGGGGCGGACGCGGCTCTCGTATTCGCAACCGCCCTACTTGCCGCCGGTCTGCTTGTCACGCGCACCCTTCCCGACACGCGCACCCTTCCCGACACGCGAAATCGATGAAAGGTCAGGGTTCGGCTTCTTCGGCGCGAATTCGGGGAAACACCAGTGCGACCACAACAGGATCGGCTCAGGCGGGGGGATCGGCGCGTACTGCGCGGGCGTGTTTTCCCGCATGTAAAACATCTCAAACGAAATCAGTTCGCGCCCGCCGCTGTGGTCGCGGTTCCAGGCATAATCGATGTACCGGGCGAGGTGGACGCGGTACCGCCGGTTGCCCGCCCCCCACAGGTTCAGAAAATACTTGCGCCACCGCTCGTCCCGGAACTGCACCCCGACTTCCGCTGGTTTTTCCCACGTCAGTGGCGGTGCCACGCCGTAATCCGCAAGCCAGGGCATCAGATCCACCCGTGAGCCGTCCCGTAGCGTCCCCGAGATCACAAACCAGCCGTCGTCCGTCATCGGGCGAGGCGAGAACATGTCCCAGCACTGGTCAACGTGCGGGATCTCGGCGATCCGATTCAGCGAAGACGGGAAATAGCGGATCAGCGCGCCGAAATTAACGGTGCGGTAGTTCCAGATACACATCACGAAAAAATAGAACGCGGCGAGGAGGTTGACCGGGAGCGGCAAGCCGAGACGAATCGGGCGGCGGTCAGGCGCGTCCTGCACCGGAACGCCCCGCGCCGGAAGATAAGCGGACGCCCACTGCGTTAGGCGCACACGAATGTCGCCGGACGCGCCGCGCTTCCACCACGGCACGAGGCGATCCCAGAACCACGCGGGCAGAAACACGGTCCACGCCAGTGCACACGAGAACGGGAACGGTCCGAGGTACATCATCGATTGCAGGGCGACCAGATGAAAGAACCAGAAGAAGAACACCGTCGCCGTGCGCCACGGACCGTTGCGGAGCGGAAAAAACGCGAAAAAGGGTCCGAACGCCTCGATATAGATCGTGGCGAACGTCAGGATGTACGCCACGAACGGAACGTCCGCCAGAAACCTGCCCAGCGGTTTGGTCAGCAGATCGATATTCAATGCCAGATAGATCGCGTAGCCGTTCTGCCACCACGACGGGTCGTTCTTGAGCAACGCGGTAAACCAGTAGATCGACGCTGTTTGAATGATAATCGCCGCCGTGCCCCACGAGTATGCCCGCACCGGGCGCGCCGGGTCGTCGCCGGGAAGACGCGGGTACGTCCGCTTTCGCGCGTCGAGCGACAGGTAGTCGCCGAGCGGTAGAAACATCGCCCAGAAAGCGAGGCACCGGATCACGATGTCTCCGCCCTGCAGGATCAGCCCGTTGCGCGATTGCAGAGAGATCAGGAAGACCCAGCAGATCACGGAGACCAGCCGCGTCCGCAACCCTGCGAGTAATAGCACGGCGAAAACGGCGTTCACGCCAAAAAGGAACCCGACTGCCGCCGGGGAGTCGGCGAGTGTGTGGAACGTAAAGTAACTCGCCCCGTTCCACTGCGTTTCCACCATGTTTCGCGGAAGGATGCCCCGGTCGGTGTAGAACGCCTCGACGTCTACCGAGCGCATGAACAGGTCGGCAAGGAGGGTGAGGGCGAGTCCGATCCGGAACAGCGCGACCGAGCGCAGATCGATCCCGAACAGTTCGCGCCACAACCCGCCCCGCTCGGTAGAATCCGTGCCCGGTGACGGCTTAGGCGCAGGCACTTCGTGAGCGGGCAAAGAATTATTACCGGGTTTGCGAGGCATGTTCGTAGATCAGTTCCGCGTACCCACGGGGATTGATTCTATTCATACCGCAATGCGACAATCGGGTCAAGTTTCGACGCCTTCAGTGCCGGGTAGAAGCCGAAGAAAACGCCGACCGCCGCCGAAAACCCGAACGACAATAGGATCGGCGGCGCGGTCAAAATCGTGGTCGTGTCCGGGTTCAGTTTCGGCAAGCCGAGTGCTATCCCGACCCCGACCAGGATGCCGATGATGCCGCCAAGAACAGACAGAGCAACCGCCTCGATCAGGAACTGAAGCAGGATGTCGCGCCGCTTCGCGCCAATCGCCTTGCGGACGCCTATCTCTTTGGTCCGCTCCGTGACCGACACCAGCATGATGTTCATGATGCCGATGCCGCCGACGAACAGCGACACGCCCGCGATAGATGCCAGCAACGCGGTGAACGTGGAACCGGTCTCGTTCGCGAACTCCGCGATCTCGGACTGCGAGCGCACAGTGATGGTCCCGGGGTCGCCCGGCTTGACCCGGTACTGTTTGCGGAAAAGGTCGTCGATCTGTTTCTGCGCGTCGCCCATCTTGTCCTCGGAGACGGCTTGCGCGGAAAACTGCCGCACGCGCCCCTGCCAGAAGTTAAGGAGCCGTTTCTGCGCGGTCCCGGCAGGCACCACGATCACGTCGTCGTTGTTCTGGTTGCCGCTAGAGCCTTTCGGGGCGAGAACCCCGATACATTTGACGCCGATGTTGTTGATGCGGATCAAACGCCCGATGGGATCGTCGCCGTTCGGGAAAAGTTGCTGGTACACGCTGTGCCCGAGGACGACGACTTTGGATTTCTTTTTTTCCTCGTCTGCGGTGAAGAACCGACCCTGCGCCACTTTGTGCCCCCGGATCTCGAACCATTCCGCCCATACTCCGAACAGGTTGGTGTCGGCGTTCTGGTTTCCGGCTTTGACCTGGATCTGCGTGGTGATCTCCGGCGAAACGTTGAGTACCGCCGGGGTGGTATCCGGTCCGAATTTTTCGAGGTCTTCCAACTTCAGGCGGTTCCAGGTCCCGGCGCGCCCGCGTACCGCCCCGACACGCCGACGCTCCGGCTCGCCAATCAGCAGGTTGGTGCCGAGTGCCTTGATCTGCGAGAGCGTCTTCTGCCGCGCCCCCTCGCCGACTGCGATCATGGCGATCACGGCGGCGACGCCGATAATCACTCCGAGCATGGTGAGCATCGCGCGCAGTTTGTTCGCGGCGAGTCCGCCGAACGCGACACGCAGGTTCTCCCCGAACGGCATGTTGCCGCCGACGCGCTTGTGGGAACCGTCCGAGACGGGAGGTTTGGAATGAGGCGATTTCGCGGTTTCGGGAGCCGCACCAACGGTACGCCGTACCGGAGACGGGGCAGTATCCTGCTCTTTACGTAGTGTCGGTTCGGCAATCGCCGCATTCTGTATATTGCCAAGAATATCCCACATAAGAAACGATTTCTCCCTGAGCGGGGCGTGTCCCCGCTAAATCTCCGTTACCGCCCGAAACTACCGAAACCCCCGGGACGGTTGCCGCCGCCACCGCCACCGGGCGGACCGCCGCCGCCCGGTTTTCCACCACCCGGACCGCCATCACCGCCCTTTTGCGCGGCAGGGTCAATCGTCGCCGTGACAACTTTATCCCCCTCTTTTAGGCCGCTGACAATCTCGACGGAATCGCCCGCCTCCAGACCGGTTTCCACGGTGCGTTCGGCGGTCTTTCCCGACTCGCCGCTTTCCCCCGGACCGCCGCCGGGTTTTCTCGCGGCTGGTTTCTTTGCAGGGTCCGGCGTCAGAACCAGCACGAATTTTTTACCCGCTTTGTTGCGCACGGCGCGGGTCGGGATCGACAGGATACCCAATTTTTCCGCGACGATGAACTCGCACTCCGAGTTCAATCCTGGGCGCAAACGCCGATCCGGCTTAAGAATCTCAACCTGCGTGAGTACCGTGGTCACATTGTTGTCGGTAGCACCGCGCGGATCTATCCGGCGCACCCGACCCTCGAACTCTTCATCCGGGAACGCGTCCAGCGTCACTTTCACTTTCTGTCCGACGGCGAGTTGCGCGATGTCGGCTTCGTCCACCTGCGCGTTCACGAAAATTCGGGACAGATCGCCGATCTGAACGATGCTGGTTCCGACCGAGTTGAACGACTGCCCGGAGGTGATGATCGTGCCTTCCTCGACATATTTCTGCAGGATCACTCCGGCACGCGGGGCGCGGATCGTGGTAGATTCGAGTTGGACCTGGGCATTACTGAATTGCGCCTGCGAGCGGGCAATCTGCGCCTTTGCGGACTCGATGTCGGCGGCACGGATGCCGATCTGCGCCCGGTTCGCCATTGCGGTATCGCGGTTCGCCTGCGCCTGGAGCAATGCGGCGCGGGCGTTCGCCACGTCGCCGTTGCGCAAGCCGATCTGCACCCGCTGTGTTTCGGCGGTGCGGAGCGCGGCGCGGGCTTCGGCGACGCGCGCTTCGGCGGCGGCGATCAGGGACGTTTGTACCCCGCCTACCGTGTTCCCGCGCACACGGGACGCGGTCGCCTGCGCTTTTGCTACGTCGCGCTGAGTGCGCGCCTGATCTACCGCCGATTGGGACACGAATCCTTTGGCGAGGAGCGACTCCTGCCGCCGAACTTGCAGTTCGGCGTTGGCGAGGTTCGCCTCCGCCGATGCGAGCGACGATTGGGCGTCAGCGCGGGATTGCGGATCGCTCCCGGTCTTGAGTTGGCGCAACTGTTCCTGGGCGGAAAGCAGACCCGCCCGCGACTGTTTGATTGCCGCGTCGGTGAGTGCGGGTTGCACCTTCGCCTGTTGTAACGCCTGGTCGTAGCGGGCTTGCGCGGCGGCGACCCCGGCTTGGGCTTGCGCGATGGCGGCTGCCGCCGTAAGTCTCTGGAGTTGCTCGGTCTGTTGCGCCTGACTGACCCGGGCATTCGCGGCGGAAACATCGGACTCCGCCTGGTTGAACGCCGTGAGCGAGTCGGTCGGGTCGATGCGGGCGATCAGGTCGCCGGGCTTGACGAAAGTACCAATGTCCACGGCAAGTTTCTTGACCTCGCCGCCCGCCCGCGACTTGATGTCCACAGTCGTCAGTGGCTGAACGAACCCGGTAGCGGACACGGTCTTGCGCAGATCGGTGCGCTCCACGCTCGCCGTGCGGTAGGTAACTTCGGATTTCGACGCGCCGCGCGTGACCATCCATCCCCCGACACCGGCACTTAGCACGACGGCGGTTCCGATTAAAACGTTTCGATTCGCATTCATAAGCGTAATAATAGTCTCACCGAGTTCTTAAAAAAATCTGAAATAGGCATGAATAGCAAGCCATCAAAGGAAGGGTTGCAGCCTATTGTTATACCTTCTGTTCGCCGAAACCTGCAACGGGAGGAACACGCCTGTGGTTCCCTGGAATCCGCGCGACGAAGGATAACTCGGCGGCGGCGGCGGCGGATTCGCGAACGTTTCGGGTATCCTTTCCTTTATGAGCGAAACAACGGCGCGCAAGCGCGTTCTTCTTACCGGTGCGAGCGGGCGAATCGGGCGGACCATCGCACCGGCACTTGCGGAACTATTCGACCTGCGGCTTTTCGACCGGAACGACTCCGGCGACATGCCGGGAATTTTCGTGGGAGACCTCGCGGACCCTGGCGCGCTTGTCCCCGCCCTTGAAGGCGTGGAAACGGTGATCCATCTCGCCGCCCAACCGACCGAGGCGGACTTCGTTTCCATTCTCGTGCCCAGTAACATCGTCGGGATGCACTATCTTTTCGAGAATGCGTTGAAAGCGGGCGTCAAGCGGATCGTGTTCGCGTCCACGATACAGGCGTTCGACAACTATCCGGAGGACCACACGATCACCGAGACCGACCTTCCGCGCCCGATCACGCTTTACGGGGCGACGAAAGCGTTCGGCGAAACGATGGGACGCTGGTACCACGACAAACACGGTATCGAGTTTCTCGCTGTCCGCATCGGCTGGTTCTTGAAGCCCGAAGAGGAGCGCGATCTACAACACTTGCGCACCAGTCGCGGAGCGCGCCGCATGTGGCTGTCGTCGCGCGACGCGGTCCAGTTGTTCACGAAGTCCGTCGAAGTTCCGACCATCGGTGAAGACGGCTACGGAATCGTCCACGCCATTTCGCGCCCACTTTTCGAGCGGATGTCCCTCGCGCCTGCGAAGTCGCTCCTCGGCTACGAACCGTTGGACGACATCCGGGAGTACGCGGAAGAGGTGGATTAATGCGTGGCTATGGCTAACGCTTTAGCAGTACTCACATCGCCTACGTGCTTGCAGGAACACACTACGGCGCAACTCGACAGGAATATACGTCACACTCATTGCTATGGCTTGACTGGTTCACTCGCCGAGACGCCAGCATTTAACGCGGTGGCGAAATTTTGTTGCTTCCTCAGTCGTGCCCGCGCCTTCGCCATACGAAGAATATGCTCTAACTCCCGATAATGTTGCAATTCAGCGGCTTCTTCCTCCGTCAACGACCGCTCTTTGATCACGCCCGCCAACTCCCAAGCGCGTTCTTTGGAGTCCATGGGCGGTTCGAAGTCGATTAAACCATCGGGATCACGCCCGACTATAGAGTCGATGAAACCATCATATGCCTTCACATTCATCAGTTTTACTCGCTTTCTACATCGTAGCAGGAGTAGAAATACGGGGTCTGCGATTCGAAGTCGGCGGCGGCGCAGATGTCCATGATATTGTTCGGCGGTACGATTTCATTCGACACGTTACGCATACGGTTAATTTGCCTCACTATCTGTTCTTTTTCAAAATGATGCACCGAAAGTGCCTGCGACTCAGATGAAAATAGCAATCGTGCGGGCGATGGTATGTGGTCGGGGTAGTGTTTGCCCTTGCCGCCGGACAGTCGCGCTAAATGTCGCAATCACTTCCCGTAACCGGGTTTCGGCTTCCTCCACCGTTTCACCGGATGCGATGCAATCCGGTAAATCAGGAACACGGGCTACCCAACCGAGCACACCTCGTTCATAAACGACTGCGTAATCCTGTTGCTGCATGTCGAGGATAGTTTCGTCACCCCGTGTAGTCGTTCGCAACGTCTCTTCGCCCCGCCGCCATGCTTTGATTGCTTCGACACCATCGCGAAGGTCATCTAAAAATGGGTTGGATTCACTCATATTGTATCTACTCCCGCCCCGGCATCCGAAATCCGGCGATGATTTCTTTTCGCGCTTCCTCCGCCAGCAACGCGGCAACTCGCTTATCCGCCGCGCTTAGATCCGACATTTCATCCTTATCATATACGGCGAAAAAAACAATCGCCTCTGCTTCAATGATATGCAAATAAATGACACGCAAGCCACCTCGCGTTCCTTTACCGCGACGCGGGTCAGCGACTCGTATCTTTCGCAATCCGCCACAGCCGGGAATGACCACTCCCCGTGCAGGGTTTACCATCAACTGGTTTTGTAGCGACCGATAATGCTCGTCGTCGAAATACTCTTCCCGCACCGCGATAAACCGTGGCGTCTCGAAAAACGTCAGGGTCACGATATTATTCACTTTCCACGTCATAGCACGAATAGAAATACGGGGTCCGCGACTCGAACTCGGCGGCGCAGGTGTCCACGATCTTGTACGTCGGGACGATGCCGACCGATTTGCGGCGGATGCGTATGCTCGCCTCGGTTTTTCCGGTCAGTTCGGCAATGGTGCGATCCGTAAAACCGAGGTGCTTCGCGTCGCGCATCAGGTCGATCCCCTCATCGGTTTCGATGATCACCGCCCCTTCCCGCAAACGCGATTCCATACGCACGATGTTGCGTATCTTCACCAGGAACCACGGGTCGAAGTACGACAGTTGGTAGACTTCCTCGATCATCAAGCCGCGCCGGAACGCTTCCGCGATGGCGAAAAGCCGCTCGTCGGTCGCGACGGACAGGAGCCGTTCGATCTCCATGTCCGACCAGAGCGACGCCTTTTTGTACAGGAGCGACTGCACTCCGATCTCGCAGGAGCGTACCGCCTTCATCAACGCCGACTCGAACGAGCGATCCAGTGCCATTACTTCGCCAGTCGCCTTCATCTGCGTAGTGATCCGGCGGTCGGCGGAAACGAACTTATCGAAGGGCCAGCGCGGGATCTTAACCACGCAGTAGTCGAGAGCGGGTTCGAAGCACGCCAGCGTCTTGCCGGTGACTTTGTTTTCGATCTCGTCCAGGTGCAACCCGATGGCGATTTTCGCCGCGACCCGTGCAATCGGGTAGCCGGTCGCCTTCGACGCCAACGCGGACGAGCGCGAAACGCGCGGGTTGACTTCGATGATGAAATACGAGAACGAGTGCGGGTCGAGTGCCAACTGCACATTGCATCCGCCCTCGATCCCGAGTGAGCGAATGATCTTCAGACTCGCGGTGCGGAGCATCTGGTACTCTTTGTCGGACAGAGTTTGCGACGGCGCGACCACCATCGAATCGCCGGTGTGTACTCCCATCGGGTCCAGATTTTCCATGTTACAGATCATGATGCACGTATCGTTCGCGTCGCGCATCACCTCGTATTCTATCTCTTTCCAGCCGACCAGACATCGCTCGACCATCACCTGGTTGCGCGGCGAGAGACGCATCCCGTGCGAACCGATCTCCATCAGTTCGTCCACGGTGTGCGCGATGCCCCCGCCGGAGCCGCCGAGCGTATACGCGGGGCGTACGATCAGGGGCCAGGGCAGACCCGACTGGCGCGACAGATCACGCAGTTCGCCGTCGGTCTCGATGATCCACGATTCCGGAACCGGCTCACCGATTTCGCGCATCAGATTCCGGAACCGCTCGCGGTCCTCCGCGCGGTTGATCGCGGAGAGCGGCGTGCCCAGCAATTTGACATTGTAATCGTCCAGCACGCCGCGATTCGCGAGTTCCGTGGCGAGGTTCAGACCGGTCTGTCCGCCGAGCGTCGGGACCAGACCGTCCGGGCGTTCCCGCGCGATGATCTTGGTCAGGAACGCGGGCGTGAGCGGCTCGATGTAAACGCGGTCCGCCATCTCGACATCGGTCATGATCGTCGCCGGGTTACTGTTGACCAGAACCACGGAGACGCCTTCCTCGCGAAGGGCGCGGCAGGCTTGCGCCCCGGCATAATCGAACTCGGCGGCTTGCCCGATCACGATAGGACCGGAGCCGATAACCATTACTTTTTTAATCAGGGGGTTTTTAGGCATAAGAAGGGCATATTGTAAACGAAATTTTATCGCCTTCCGTTGTACGGCAGTTAGAGCGACTTGGCAACGGTTCGGGCGTCGCGCCCCCGGAAAGCAGCTGTCTGTGCTATAATTCTTCCTGATGGACACGAACCGCACCAATCCCGGTCCTCCCCTTTGGGAACGCCTCGCCCGCCTCCCGGATGCCATCGTCGCGACCCTCCTCGGTCTCCTCGTCGCCGCATTATTTTTTTTGCTGAAGCCGCTCGCCGATGTGCCGACGAACGACGATTTCGCGTGGGCGCGGTCTGCGGAAGCGTTCGCGCGGACCGGCAAGATTGTTTACAACGGCTGGGGCAACCCGATTCTTCTCCCCCACATCGTCGCGGGCGGGGTACTCATCAAGTTATTCGGCTTTTCCTACGTGGTCCTGGGGTCTTTCGGGATCATCTCGGGCGCGGCGTTCGCAGGGGTGCTTTACCTCCTTGCCCGCGCCTGCCACGTCCGCCGCTCCCTTTCGATCTTTGTCGTTTCGCTGTCGGTTCTGAACCCGGTTTTTATCGGGGTGACGCCGTCGTTTATGAGCGACGTGCCCTCCGCGTTTCTGTATCTTTGCGCCCTGCTCGCGTTTGTCCGGGCGGCGCACCTGCCCGGTGGGGAAACGAAGTACCATTTACGCCCCGTCCCGCTCGCCGTCGCGACACTGTTCGCGTTACTCGCCGGTGCCAATCGCCAAATCCTCTGGGCGGTCATCTTCGTCGCGTTCGCGGCGGGCTTCTGTTATCTCGCCCCCGCCGACCGTGTCCGCCGCCTTCTCCCCGCACTCGCCGCTATCGCGTTAGTAGCCGTCGCGCTGTCGCTCTGGTTCGCGGTGCAGCCTTACAGCGTCCCGCTATCACTGGATGTTGCCGCCGAGAATTTCCGTACCGCCCCCGAACTCCTCGCCTGGTACCCGTACAAATTCGTAGCGATGATCGGGCTGGCGAGTCTGCCCGTCGCGCTACCTTTAGCGATAGCGGGATGGAAAGATCAGAAAAAACCCGCGATTCGCTTTGCCCTGTGTATTGCTTGCGGGGTCGTTCCGCTGATCGCGTTTCTCGTCCTGCCGACGCCTGCGACGGAGTTTGGGATCACGAAATGGCGGCTGACCCGATACGGGCAGTATGCGACGTCTCAGGGAGTTATGGTGGGCGGACCTTCCGGCTATGCCGCTCGCCCCGCGATGATACCGGGGTGGGGTGAGGACGCACTCAACCTTGTCGGGGCGGTTGGACTCGGACTGATCCTGTGGTGCCTGGTCGTCACGAACCGGAGGAGAACCTTCGCCGCGAACGTGTTGCTCGCCGGATCGCTGGCGCAGATCCTGCTGCCATTGCCCTGGTTCGCGAGCGGCGCGATTTTCGACCGCTACCTGGTCTCGCTCGTGCCGGTGCTTCTGATCACTCTGACCGCTCCGCGCCGACTTGGGGAGAACACACCCGTCGTCGCCGCCGAAGCAGCGTCTTTGAAACCGTACCTGGTGGGTGTGCCTTTCGCTGCTCTGTTCGCTTTCGGCGGGATCGCGTTCGGGGTGGAGTATTTCGGCTACACACAGGCGCGGGCAAGGCTGACCCGCGCCCTGCGGGCACAGAATATCCCCCCGGAGCAGTTCGACGCGGGCGTGGAACACAGCGGTGACACGCAAATCGCACAGGGAGGCTTCATCAATAACACCAATATCAAAAATCCCCCGGGCGCGTACCGCCCGGATCAGAGCGGGACCTGCGTCTTTGGGGCGGGATATTTCCCGGTCATGGACGCCCGGTTCTTGCTATCCACGTTGCCGTCGGCTCCCGACTTGTCGCGCGTCGTCTCGCGGGATCCGTTGATCGTGGCACCGGACCACGTCGCGAAAGAGGAATACTACAGCCCTATCGCACCGCACAAGCGGACTATCTATGTCTACGGACTAATCAGGTAGGCACTCCTACCGCCCATAGATCGCGACATGGATCGCCCCACCGCGCGTGACATATCCCCGGTACATGCCCGCCGTGTTGAACGGAAGCGCGGCGTTCCCGTGGCGGTCGATGGCGATCACGCCGCCCCCGCCCCCGATTTGCTTCAGTCGCTCGTGTATCACGGTCCCCGCCGCGTCCGCGACGTTCGCCCCGGCATAGCGCATTCGCGCAGCAATGTCGTGCGCGACCGCGAGGCGCAGGAAGTATTCCCCGTGCCCCGTCGCCGATACCGCGCAGGTTTCGTTCTCCGCCCAGGTTCCCGCGCCGATGACCGGCGAGTCACCGACCCGCCCGTACCGCTTGTTGGTCATTCCGCCGGTGGACGTGGCACCGGCGACATCCCCGGCACCGTCTACCGCGACCGCGCCGACCGTGCCGAACTTATTGTCCTCCGACAGCGACATGGCGAAGCCGTCGTCCCCATCGGCGGTACCCTCCGCTTCGCGCTTCTGCTGATCGACCAGTTGCTTCCAGCGCGTTTCGGTCCAGAAGTAGGGCGGGTCCACTATCGGCAGGTGCAGGTCTTCCGCGAGACGGTCGGCTCCGATCCCGGCGAGGAACACGAACGGCGTCTGTTCCATCACAGCACGGGCAAGCGTGACCGGGTTCTTTGGCTTTGTGACTCCCGCGACCGCGCCCGCTTTGCCCGTCGCGCCGTCCATGATCGCCGCGTCCAATTCGTTCCGTCCATCCGCCGTGAATACCGCGCCGCGCCCCGCGTTGAACAACGGCTCGTCTTCCAGAAACCGAACCGCCGTCTCGACCGCGTCCACCGCGCTTTTCCCGGCTTGCAGGTCGGCATACCCGGCGCGGAGCGCGGAAACCAGACTGTTCTTAAACGCGTTCTCCAATTCGGGCGTTAAGTTTTCCGGCAGGATAGTCCCCGCCCCCCCGTGAACAATTAGAACCACCTCGGCGGCAGATTCGGCGCAGGGAAGAAATTCTGTAGAAAAGGACACATCGGACGCGTCTGTCATATCGTAGTCCTGTTGAACAACCCCGGGTGATTTTCCTGCCCGTCGCCCTGCCTTCCCCGGAACTGAGGGAATTTTCTTTTCCTGGTTGCCAGTACTCGCAGGCAGGCAACCGACGAAAAGAAAGTATAATGGGGGCATGACATGTCTGAACTGCGCGCGGACCGTCCCGGGTCCTTCCAGACTCTGTCCCGATTGTGGTGCTTTTCTTGGCATGTCGCCGCCGTCCGCCGAAGAGCGGCCGGATGTGTCGCCGGGGTTCTCACAGAAGCAAATGGTACCACCGACCGAGGTCCCCCCGTTTTCCCCCGGTCCCCTGCTCACCGGGCGCGTCGCGGTGGATGCCACGCTGGGTTTTCTGGGCGAGATCGTCGCGCTCGCGCTGATCCTCTACGGCATCCGGCAGGGATTCCTTTACTTTACGGGTCCTCTGAGGAATCAGTGGGGGTTTATGGAAATGCTCGGCGTTTTCGCGACGGCGGGGGTGCTGTACCAGCAGACCGGAGCTATGCGCGAACGATACCCATCCTTCGCCCGGGGCTGGCGTCTGGGGCGGGACACCTGGGCGAAGGGGGTGGAGCATCTTCTCACCCTCCTGTTCGGAGTGCTGATGCTCTGTGTCCTCTTCCCACTCGGCGGACTCCTGCTCGCCCTCGGTCTCAATTACGGTACAGTCGCGTGGATCGGTGCCATCGCTATCGCGTACCTTTTCGGACTACTGGCGCGCCGCATGTCGGGAGAAAAGAAGAAAAAGCAACCGGGAGGAAATTTGCCATGAACAGTGAAGCACCGTTCCCGCTCCAAGCCGCTGTTTGTGTAAACTGTGGGCGTTCCGAAATCCGCCCGACGGTGCGAATTTGCCCGAACTGCAACGCAGTGCTACCGGGGCTTACCGGTGTGCGGACCAATAGCACCCGATTCGCCGATCTGGCACGACATCTCCCGCCGCAGGAACCGCCGCCGACAAGCACCATTCGGGAAGTTTCTCCCGAATCCGCGTATCCACATTCGCAACCCTGGGCGATTCCGAAATTGCGTGAACCCGTCGTCCGAGAGCGTACGCCGGACGAGGACGACCTGTCGGGACCGTTCCTGACACATTCGCTGTGGGGCGACCGAGCACTCGGGTTCGCGGGTGAAGTCGCCGCTGTCGCGCTGGCGGTCGGGACGCTGATTGCTGTCGGGGAAGCGGCGGATAGTCCCACCATGCCGGACTGGTCCCCCGCTCTCATCCTGATCGGTGGGGCGGCACTATTTACGCTGGGTTTGTGGCAGGCGAAACGATTGCGTGATATTTACCCGCAACTCGCGCGGGGTTGGTACGCGGGTCGCTCGGTGTGGCTCAACACGTTCCTTTCGTTTCTGATCGGAAGCGTGGTCGTCGGACTGATCCTGCTGATGCTCGGACCTCTGGGCTACGTTGCTGCCATTCTCGGGAGCGTGTTAGTCGTCGTTATGGGACCGGTGGCTTGGCTCCTGCTGGCACTGATCGTCTTTCTAACCGGTCGGATGGTTCTGTACGCGATCCGCCGGAGGCGTAGGTGATAGGAGCGTGTTAAGCGTCGCCCGTGCCGCTTTGTACTCGTCGTCCTCAATCAAGCCCTCGTCTAAAAGCCCCTTGAGTTCGAGCAACCGGTCTTTCTTGGAGAGGACGGGGGCGGACACCAGAGCATCGCTCGACGCAATAGCGGGCATTGTCGCCGTCGGCGCGAGGGTCGCGGTCGCGGTACCGTTGCCGCCGCCGTTTAAGGACGGCACTCCGGAAACGGGCGTCGCTACCACTGTCACGGTTTCCGCTTTCGCCGCTAACGGGACGCCGCTACCGAAGCCCGCGAAGTTGATCTTTTCCAGGTAGTCCGAAATAGCCTGCTGATACGGGCGATAGATCGCTGTCGGCAGGGCACGTTCCTGCGCCTGGACATGTCGCACTAATCGCTCGCCGAGTTCCGCGACGCCTAACTCGTGCAGTCTTCCCTCGATACCTTGATCCAATTGCTCACGAAGTGTATCGTTGTCGCACAGGTTCATCACGATCTCGCGACCTTCTTTCGGGGGACGGCTCGCCTGCACCGCCGCCGATTCGTCCTGCGCGATCAGTTTCGCCATGTCGCCGGTGATGCTGATGAACGTGCCCAGCGGATCGGTCTTCGGCATGCCGAAGCGGTCCTGATACTTGGCGATGAACTTCACCGTCACGCGGGAACCGGTCGCCGTGTAGCGCGTGTCGCGCTCCTCGTCGATCACCTGCGCCGCCCAGCCGACACAGAATGTCTGCCACGCGTGCGCCTGAGTGCGGAACGACGGCGGCGAGATACGCACCCACTCACGGATGTCCTTCCGCGTATGGATCGGATTCGCCGACGCGCCCTGCATCCGCGCCTGATCGTAGGCGAACTTATACTTTTCCATTCCGTCCAGTATCCGCAAGGGGAACGCGGCACGTTCGCGCAGGAACAGCACCTGATGTTGCTCGTTCGCGTTCGAGATTTGCCCGTCGCGCACGCCCTGCACCGTGTCCTTGAGCATCCGGCGGAACCGTTGCTCTGCGTCTGAGCGCGGCTCGGCACCGTTCATGATCCCGACGATGGTTTGTTCCTTGTTCTGGTCATGCTTGTAGTTAGGCGCGTTTTCGAGCAGATGGACGAACGGCGACGAGAGGGAAAACACATTCGACAGTTGCGCGACAGAGCGTTCGGTGCCTTCGCCGTATACTTTGAAAAACTTGTCGAGTACCGACTCATTCTCCACTGGCTCGAACACGTCTTCGGCGCGGCGGGTCAGTACCTGTTTGATCCGGTTCAGGTCCGCGCCGCGAATCCCGTAGATATTGCCCGCCGTACCGAGTTCCGCCAGCACATCCGCCGACGCCGTGGTGATCGCCGGGTTGCTCGGGTCGGCACCGTTCCCGACATACGCGGCGTACCGGTTTTCGATGTCGCCGCCCTCGTACGTCACCACGCCGTTTTCGTTCTCGACGCGCCGCCCCCGGTCGAAGAGCGAATCGCCGTTCACGCTGACGCCGGATTCAATCGCGGCATTCTCTTCGGCGCGGTAATGCGCTTCCAAGGACTTCATACGCTCGATATACGCGTCCATTTCCTCTTTGAGCCGGTCAATGACCGGCAACATCGCGGTATAGAAGTAGATCGCCGCATCCTGCGCCCGGATGTCGATCATGGTCACATCCCAGCGGCGGGCTTGCGCCAGATACGCGTCCTTCTTTTCATCGATCTCTTTCTTTTTCGCGCCCATGATCAGGCTGAGCATCGGGTCCGAGGCGAACCGGGTGATCTCGCCCAATTGTCGGTCGCGCTGATCGGCTATCGGGGCGAGTCCCTCTTTGTTCTGGTCGCGGATCTTGCCGGTGCCCTCCGCGAACGCCCGGAACCGCTCCGTCGCCTGATCCAGGAACGCCCGCGCGACGCCGTGACGTCGGTTTGGGTCGTTGACGCAGTCGGAGATAAATCCACGCAGAGCGTTCTCTTTGGCGGGAATCAACACGCGCAGGTTTTCGCGCATCTGCCACAAAAACTCGCCCAGGTTCGGACGTGCCTTCGCCAGAATATCCGGGTTCGGGTCGGTGTCGACTAACTTGGACTCCTGCTCCTTCTGCTTGACCATCAGGAGTTCGACGACGCGGTTGTGACCGGGGTATGCCGATTCGTACTGCCGGTTGGTATTGTTCCAGTGCCCCATCGCGGCGTCGCGGATCAGTTCACCGGACTCGACGTTCAGCACCTGGATCTGACGCTGGACTTCGTCTATCGTCAAGCCGAGCCGGTTCAGTTCGCCTTCCGTGAATGCGCCGATGTTCGACACCTTCTGTAGCGGCTCGGTCCAGCGGGCGACGATCTGGCGGCACAGGCGCGACGAACACGCGCGGATCACCTTGTCCTTCGGGAAGTGGATCGCCGACAAACCCATACTCATGTAGTTCTGCGGGCACCCTAAATCGTCCGGCTGGATCAGGTACTGGTTGAAGTTATCCCGGTTCGATTTCTTCTGGCGTTGGAACTCGGAAGTCAGGTCCAGAAAGATGCTGTTCCCGATCATCCCGACTAATTTGTCGATATTGCCGAGGTTGGTTTTCGGCGACGACGTGTCCACCAGATAGCAGTACGTGAACGGCGGGTTCGGGTTGCCCGCGCCGTTTCCGATGCCGGATTGGTCGGGCTTGTACTGTGCGTGGAACGTGGTCGAAACGTCGGTGAAGTGGTTCAGTTCCAGCAGCCCTGCGTAAGCGTTCGGCATGTTGTTTGCGGCGACCGCGACGCCGGACGGCGGCAGGGTAAAGATGCCGACAAGGTCAAGATTACGTTGCGAACCCATCAGTTCGCGCACGGTGTAAGCGACATCCAGAAACATGCCCGATCCGGTTCCGCCGAGGAGCGACCCGACGACATAGACGGTGACATCGTTCGATACACTCAATCCGTTTTGCATCGCGGCTTGTTTGGACGAGTCCTTGGTGATCTCGCTCGCCTCTTCCTGGATGCGTCCGGCGATCTTGTCGTAGTTCCAGAAGAAGGCGAGACGGCCGCGCGCCCGCACTGCCCCGGCACCCTGATGAATGTCGCCGGACAGTGTTTTCGGGTCGAGCCAGTCGCGCAGATGCGGGTACTCCTGGAGAGACCGGCGCAACTGCTCCACGCCGTGAACCGTGACATGAATCTTGTCCGATTCGTCCAGGTTCGCCGCGTCGGAAAAGTTCGCGTTCCCGGCAAGCCCCTGCGAGTCGGTGTCGATCTGCAGGAACGAAACGATAGGCAGTTTCGCCATCGAGTCGTACTTCTGCAGGAGCCGCTCACGCACGTCAAGGAGAATCTTATGCCCGGTCCCGCCGACGCCGATCAGTAACGAGCGAGAGATGCCCTGTAGTTTCTGTTCCTCGGCGTTCGGCGCGGGCTGTTGCGGCGTCGCCGGTGTAGTGGTTGGTGTGTTGTAAGTTTCCGCCATAATTTAAGAAGCCATATAAACCAGAATACCGAGTATGTGCGGCAGTCCCGCGAGTGAATATTCGCGCAGGTCGGGCATGGCCGTCGTGTTTTCGATTTCCTGAAACCGCCAGACCTTTACCCGTTGCGCCCCTGCCACCATTTGTCGTTGCCGCTACTGGTCACGCTACCGTTCGGACTCCCGCCGTTACCGACCATCTGGACCGACGGTTCTACCGGTATCTTGGGCGTCGGCACCAGGGTTTCGGGCACGGTCGGCAGGGTCAACGCTTCCTTCGTCGGGGATTGCCCGCCGTTCAGGGTCGCGAACAGCGAGATGCCGAGTTCGTCGTCCAACTCCCGGTGCGCCATCGCCAGCGCGTTCGCCTCGGAATCCAACCGGTCGATGGACGAGGACGCGACCGCCGCCGCCGCCGCCCCGACCGCCGCGCTGACCCCATTATCGAATGTAGAGACCACATCGCGCAAGTGAGATACCTGTAGAAGCGTGTTCTTATACACCGTCGCCGTCACACCGTGCGACGGCGGCTCGCCCGGTAGCGCGGTGACTGCCTCGCCGAGCGCGGAAAGCGATGTCTGTATCTCGGTTCGCGCGGACGCGGTCGGGACTTTCACCCGCAATACGTCTAAGGCGAGCGACAGGAACTGCCGCTCCAGGTTGCCCCGCGCGGTCGGTAGCAAGGATTCGACCTCCGCCGCCGTCAGTGCGGTCTTGTCCATCGTTTCCAGCCACTTGCGCGGCGCGAATCGCCATAGCCCGTACACGCCCACGCCCCACGCGCCTGCCAGCAACACCGTGACCGCCGGTTGTTGCGCGTACGCCGCCCAGATCGCCAGCGGCAGCGTCAAGTGCGTCGCGGAGAAGATCGAGGCGAGCGTCATCCCGACGCCGTTCCCGCCGCCCTGCGCCACAGTCGCCGCTTTCGCGCGCGTGTCGCCGTCGCGCACCCGCAGGTCGTTGGTCCAGAACGCCGTGAAAGGGTGTTTGCTCGGTTTAATCTCGTCCGAAGTCAGTGTCACCGCCGCCGCCGCGAACCCGATGCCGCCGTTGCGTGCGCCGGAGTTCTGCATGGTCGCCAACGCCCGACGGCGTAACAACGCCAGATACCGATTTTTGCCTAAGTCGCTCGGATAAAGTTCCATACGCCCGTTTTACTCGATTCGCGCGGTCAACCGTTCCCGCGTGTCCCCTGCCACCATTTGCCGGACGGCTGCGCCCCGTTTCCGGATTGCCCGCCGCCGCCCACGGTCTGCAACTGCGGCTCGGGTAGCGGCGCGCCGTACATCGCCGCAATATCGCCGTCCTCCAACTCCCGTTTCGCCGCCGACGCCGCGACCGCTTCCCCCGCCACGCGGCGCACGGCGTCCCGCAACACGGTCCCTTGCTCCAAACGCGCCGCGTTTTCCGGGGACGCATACACTGTCAGCACCGAGCGGAGCGTATCGAGTTGCCCGACCGTCTCGTCGTACCGCGCCCGCTCCCGTTTCGCCGCCGTGCCCGCGTACTCCAGAATCTGCGCCTGCCGCTCGTCCGCTTCCGCCTGCCGCCGCAAGGAGTCCTGCGAAAGCGAATCCGTCTCGGCGTCGGCGCGCAGCCGCTTTTCCTGCGCGACCGACCGCATCACTGCCGGGTCGTCCGTGCCGTGTTCGGCGGGCAAGCCGGGAAGCGCGGATACGGTATCCCCGACCGCCCGGAGCGCGGTACGAATATCCTGACCCGCCGACACCGGGATCGGTTGCCGCACGGTATCCAAAACGGTGTTCAAGTAAGCGCGGTCGAGTTCGCCCCGCGCTGTAGAGAAGAACGATTCTATCTCCGCTTCGGTTACGGCATCAGTGTTTACTCCCCGCAACGCCAGTCGCGGGGACACGAAAGCCCGGACTGCGGAGTACGCCATCATCCACACCATCGGGAGACCGAACGCGGCGACTGTGATCCACTGGCTCGTCTCGTAGTTTTCGCTGTTCGTTGCCTGACGGAACGCATACCAGCCGAAACAGGCAAGAAATAACAATGCCCCGCCGCCCAGCCCTTGCCGGAACAGTGCCTGTAGTGACAACCCGACGGCTTCCGGCGAAAGTTCCTGAGCCAACGCCTCGGCGTCGCTTTTCGGCAATCGGGCACTCTTTACCCACGAGCGAGATAAACGACGCGTCCCCTTAAGCGCCGTGTGCGTACCGAAATCACCGCCACTCTCCGGGGATGTTCGCAAACTCCGCTGGACGCGACGGACGGCGCGGCGTTTGAGCAGTTCCCGACGCCACTTGTCACCGAGGTCTTGCGGGGTGATTTCCATACATCATTATACCGGACGCGGGCGTGATTTTGAGGTGCGGGATCACTGACACCTCTCCCTCCCCGCGCCCGCCTC
>JAYULM010000429.1:0-7623 GCA_043763605.1 Armatimonadota bacterium
GGTTACCGTCACGTTCGGGATACCTACTTCACCACCGTCCTGAATACCGTTTCCGTTCGTAGAGCGGTACGCTCGGCGACCCGCGTAGAAGGGTGAACATGGCGTAGTCGGAGGTCGCTTGCCGGAAGTAAGCGATTCGCCAGTCCGACACGCCTAATTACTCCACTCCCAAACCGTCGCGTCACCCCATTCTCCCCAACCGTCGGGGAGCGACGAAACACGTTCTTCCGATTCGGTGACGAGTGCTATGGCGGACTGTGGCGTGAACTCACCGTCGTCCACGCTGGAACCGAAGTAGAACGGGCGGATCGGACCCGGCTTGGAGAAGGCGTCCGTATCCACATGGACGAGCCGGATTTCGCGCTCGGCGGGGTCGCGGAACCAGTAGGTGCGGACGATGCTTTCTTCAAAATCGTGGTTTGTTCTGGATAGATTGTACGCGGTGTCCGCGAACCGGAATATTTTCACTTCGGAAACTGTCACGTTGCATTCTCCTGTCTGATTTCTATTCTACCACTCGTGTGTGAGCACACGGATACGGAAGTGTCCCGCTCAGATGTACTGTTTGCCTTCGTACAGGTAGCGGTTCTTCGCTTCGCGCACGACGTTTGAAGGTGCGAACGGAGCGCCCTTGTCGCTCTGTATCGCATCTGCTTGTACTACCGGGGTGACTTGCGTTACTGCCGCCCGTTTCATCGCGTCCGCCGCGCCGACACCGGCGATAATCGCGTCTAACGCGTCCCCTCCGCCGTTTTCCATGATTCCCTTTCGTTGCGCCTTGGTGATGGTCACGTGCGCGGCGAGTCCGTCCAAAATATCCCAGCGTGGGCGCAACCGATTCGCCGCCAGTCTCCCGCCGCCCGGCTCCTTGTAGTTCTGGAATGGCAACCCCATCCGCTTCAGCGTGGACGCCGGACACGCCTCGACCAATATGCGCTGCGCGGAGCAGACCCGGTATTCGTGAAAGGGGAGTATCGCCGTCTCCCGGTCACGCCGGAGTGGGCGTAGCACGTCCCACATGCCGTGGAACGTCTGGTAAATGATCCGGTAATGGTACGAGTCGAACGGTGCCTTGTTCTCAGTGTCTGTGGCGCGGCGGATGTGCAGGGCTTCGCCCAATTCCCGCGCCCGGCGCACACACTCCACACCGGCGGCGTAGGCGTCGTGCCGGTACGCGTGCAGGAAGCGGAACTGCCGTGCCCAGCCCGCGCCCGGCTCCATCACTTCGACCGGCAACCCGAACGGAAAGTCCATCGCCCAGAGCGCGTTCTCCGATCCGCGAATCCGGTCTACCAAGTGGGCGAGTGCCGGGGCACGTTCCGCCGTGCCCGCCAGCGTTTCCAGCGAGGATATTGCCACGAGCCGGAGCGGTCCATTTCCGGGGTATATGGACGGCGGTTCAAGCCGCGCGATCCAGGTGTTTTTCCCCGCGAGCCGCGCTCCGCTGAAATCGACGCCGTAGATGGTTTGGAAAGTCATGCGAACAAAAGTTTACCGCAATCACGGCGCGATGACAACGCCTCCCTGCCCGGCGATTTGTATCCTCGCATCGTCGCTATTGCGCGCCTTGTGCTGTATAACAGTAGCCTAATCATGGATCGTTTCAGTGACATAGACAGCGGGATACCGATGGGCAAAGCGGGCAACGGCTTCGGCGGCAACCGACCGCCGCGTCGCCCCGGCAATTCGCTCGGCGAGGGCAGCGACGCCTTCGGTGGGCGCGTCCCGCCGCAAAATATCGAGGCGGAAATCGCGGTCTTGGGCGCGATGATGCTTGGCGAGCGCGGCGCGGTCGAGCGGGCGTCGGAGATGATCACGCGCGACGATTTTTACCGCGACGCGCACGGGCAGATTTTCGACGCGATGCTCCATTTAGCCGAAAAAGATGAGCCGGTGGACATTATCACGCTCAAGGACGAGTTAGGGCGGCGCGGCTATCTGGATAACATCGGCGGTATCGGCTACCTGATGCAACTCGGCGAGTTCGTCCCGACCACCGCGAACCTGCAGTACCACGCCCAGATCGTGCGCGAAAAGGCGATCCTGCGCCGCCTGATCGAAGCCGCGTCGCGAATCGCGGGCATGGCATACGGCGAGGTGGACGAAGTCGATACGGTCGTGGATATGGCGGAGCGCACGATCTTCGAGGTTGCCCGCAAACGGTCTGCGCAGGGCTTCATGCCGCTCCGCCCGCTCCTCAATGAAGCGTTCGAGCAGGTCGATGTCGCGTACCACGAAAAAGGGATGGTCACGGGCTTGGATACCGGCTTCGAGGACCTGAACTACATGACCTCCGGCTTCCAGGATGGCGACCTGGTGATCATCGCCGCACGCCCCTCAATGGGCAAAACGTCCCTCGCGGTCGGCATCGGGCAGAACGTCGCGCTGAAGCAGGGACCAAACGGCGAGCGAAAAGTCGTCGCGCTGTTCTCGATGGAAATGAGCCGCGAACAGTTGGTGCAACGCATGATTTGTTCCGAAGCCCGCGTGGACGCGCACAAACTGCGTACGGGTTTCTTACAGGACGACGACTGGGACCGACTCGCGGGCGCGATCCAGCGACTCTGGGACGCAAACATCTATATCGACGACACAACCGACATGGGACCGCTCGAAATGCGGGCGAAGTGCCGCCGCCTGCGCGCCGAACAGGGCTTGGATCTGGTGATCGTGGACTATCTCCAACTGATGCGCGGCTCCGGCAGATCGAACGCCAACCGCAACGAGGAGATTACCGAGATCTCGCGCGGTTTGAAGAATATCGCCCGCGAAATGAAGGTCCCGGTACTCGCCCTCGCGCAGTTGTCGCGTGCGGTGGAGCGTAGGGAAGATAAACGACCTATGTTATCGGATTTGCGCGATTCAGGTAGCATCGAAGCGGAAGCCGACCTCGTGTCATTCATCTACCGACCGGCGTACTATGAGCGCAAGCAGGAGATCCGCGCCGACGACGGTTCGCAGGGAGGTTCGGGCGGCGGCGGGGGCGGCAACGACCGACCCGGCGAGTACGAGGGCGAGGAAGCCGAAGTGATCATTGCCAAGCACCGCAACGGTCCCGTCGGCACGGTCAAGGTATCGTTCCTTGCCCGCTTCGCCCGCTTCGATAACCTCGCTAACCGCGACGATAACCCGTTTTAGGTTCCGTCGCATCTCCTTGCCCGCTCCCGTTTTCGCTCCCTCCCCCCAGCCCCCTCCCTCATCGGAATGAGAGAGGGGGAGTCCGATATAGTTGAGCGGTTCCGCTTTCGGGCGGTTCGAGCATCGCGCTCACGCCCCGCCTCCGGACTCCCCCTCTCTCATTCCGATGAGGGAGGGGGCTGGGGGGAGGGAGCGAAAACGGGAGCGGGCCGGGGAGTCCGATGGTCCACCTTGACAAAACAGGAACCATTCCCTACAATACCGCTATACTATACACATAATGTCAACATTCGACGCCATAACCGGACCCGCGCAAGCCGCCCTCTGGAGCGAGCAACTGGCGACCGCGACGCCGCAGGAGATTTTGCGCTGGGCGGCGGCACAATTCGGCGATAAACTCGGCGTCGCCTGTTCGTTCGGCGGCGTGTCCGGGATGGCGATCCTGGATATGGCGGTCAAAATCCAGCCCGACGTGCGCGTCTTTTACGTCGACACCGAGTTTCTGTTTCCCGAAACCTACGCGACGCGGGACGCGGCGGCGGCGAAGTACAATATCATTCCACTTGGCTACCGTCCGAAACTGACGCCCGAGGAGCAAGCAGCGCGGCACGGTGCCGAATTGTGGCGCACCGCTCCCGATCAGTGTTGCGCGATCCGCAAGGTAGAGCCGAACGAGCGGGCGTTGGAGGGTTTATCCGCGTGGGTCGCCGGTCTGCGCCGCGATCAGGGCGACACGCGCCGTGACGTTCCGCCGGTGCAGTGGGACAAGAAGTTCGGCTTATTCAAGATCGCGCCGCTGTTCGACTGGACCGAAAAAGACGTTTGGCGGTACATCGCCGCGAACGATGTGCCGACGAACCCGCTCCACGACATCGGCTATACGAGCATCGGCTGTACGCACTGCACGGTAGCCGGGAAGGGGCGCGACGGTCGCTGGCAGGGATCGGCGAAAACGGAGTGCGGATTGCACCGTTGATCTCTCACCCCCTAACCCCCTCTCTCATCAGAATGAAAGAGGGGGAATGTCGGTAAAGATTTATTATCGGTATGTTGTGACGAATTGAACCCGTCCCCTCTGGGTTCGCGGAAACTGTGTTTCCGCTGTTCCCCCTCTTTCATTCTGATGAGAGAGGGGGTTAGGGGGTGAGAGCACTATGCTGACACATTTAGATTATTTAGAAAATCAAAGCCTGTATATCTTTCGGGAGGCGTATCATGCGTTCAAGAACGTGTGTATGCCGTGGAGCATGGGCAAAGACTCGAACGTGCTGATCTGGCTGGCGAACAAAGCGTACGGCGGGCATATTCCGTTCCCGGTCATGCACATCGACACGACGTATGAGTTCCCCAAAATGCTGGCGTTCCGCGAATGGGCGGTCAAAGAGTACGGGCTGAATCTGATCGTCAAGATCAACGAGGAGGCGCGGTTCGGGCGTGGCATCGGTTACGAAACGCACGACCCGGTGACGGTCACGCACGAACTGAAAAGCGTCGCGCTACAACAGGCGTTGGCAGAGCATAAGTTCGATGCCCTGATCACCGGAATCCGCCGCGATGAGGACTCGACCCGCGCCAAGGAGCGTTACTTCTCGCCGCGCTCCGCACTGTATGAGTGGGACTACCGCGATCAGCCGCCAGAGTTCTGGGGGCAGTTCACGACCGACATCCAGCCCGGCGAGCATGTGCGCGTCCAGCCCCTTTTAGACTGGACCGAAGCCGACATCTGGCGGTACATCCGGCGCGAGAACATTCCCATTCCGGATATGTACTTCGCGAAAGAGGGGAAGCGGTACCGCTCGCTCGGCTGTATGCCGATCACGCACCCGGTGGCGTCCGACGCCGACACGATTGACAAGATCATCACCGAACTCGAAAACACGAAAGTTTCGGAGCGCGCCGGACGGGCGCAGGACCACCACGAGCGTAACGCGATGCAGAAGCTACGCGCGAAGGGGTTTATGTAGTAGTCCTCGCCCGCCTCGTATTCCTCCCTCCCCCCAGCCCCCTCCCTCATCGGAATGAGAGAGGGGGAGCCAGAGAAAGGGACACGCGGCAAACGTTTCGCCCCCGGTTATCCCGTACTTGCTCCCCCTCTCTCATTCCGATGAGGGAGGGGGCTGGGGGGAGGGAGAAAACGGCGAAATCGAGTAAGGTTTTTTCACATTATGACAGTAGACATTTCCAGCGAATCTCAACGCCTTAAAATCGTCGTCGTCGGTCACGTCGACCACGGCAAGTCCACGCTCATCGGGCGCATCTTCTTCGACACCGACGCCCTCCCCGAAGGGAAAGTCGCGCAGATCCAAAAGGCGTGTGAACTGGAAGGGATGCCGTTCGAGTTCGCGTTCCTGCTGGACGCCCTGTTAGAGGAGCAGGAACAGAACATCACGATTGATACGACGCGTATCCCGTTCCGCACGGCGAAGCGCGGTTACGAGATCATCGACGCGCCCGGTCACAAAGAGTTTCTGAAGAATATGATTACCGGTGCGGCGTCGGCGGACGCGGCGGTGCTCTTGATTGCGGCGAGCGAAGGAGTGCGCGAGCAGTCCCGCCGTCATGGGTACCTTCTCAAACTACTCGGGGTCAAGCAGGTCGTGGTCGCCGTCAACAAGATGGACCTCGTTGGCTACGACGAGGCTACGTTCGAGCGAGTCAAGGCGGAATACACGGCGTTCCTGACGCAGATCGGGCTGACCGCCGAGCGGTTCGTGCCGATCTCCGCGCGGGAAGGGGACAACATCGCCCGCCGCGCCGACGATAAAATGCCCTGGTACTCCGGCGATACGATCCTGGACACGCTGGACGGTTTTGCCGCGCCAACCAACCTGGACGATCAACCGTTGCGCTTCGTGGTGCAGGATGTGTACCGCTTCGACTCTCGCCGACTGATTGTGGGGCGCATCGAGACCGGTAAACTTGCTATCGGTGATTCCATCACGTTCCAGCCCGGCAACCGCACGGCGCGCATCGCCACGTTCGAGCGGTGGCACGGACCCGACCGTGATTTCGCCGTCGCGAGTGAGAGCATCACTGTCACGCTGGACGAGCAGTTGTTTCTGGAGCGCGGGCATGTGGGAGTCAGTGATCAGTGGGCAGTGAACAGTGGACAGAAATCCGGCACACTGACCACTGATCACTCTTCACTGTCCACTACCCACTATCCACTAAACACTGCCCGCCGCTTCACCGCGTCCCTGTTCTGGATGGGCGGCGCGAACCTATCGGTCGGCGAACCGGTGCGGTTGAAACTGGCGACGCAGGAAACGACCGCCCGCATCGCCGCGATCAGCCGGGTACTGGATTCGTCCACGCTGGAAAGCGTGGAAGGGGGACGAAACTACATCGCCAAAAACGATGTCGCGGAAGTCACCATCGAAACCGACAAGCCGGTCGCGTTCGATCTGCACGACCATGTGCCGACGCTCGGGCGGTTTGTGCTCGTTCACGAACGCCGGGTCGCCGGAGGCGGAATTGTTACGTCAGTGGTCAGTGAACAGTGGTCAGTGGACAGAGAGGATGCGCCGGGTCGCACACTGACCACTGACCACTTGCCACTGTCCACTAATGCCACTAACATCGTCTGGTCCGATACGCAAGTTTCTGCCGAGGAGCGGGCGGCGAAGACGGGGCATAAAGGCGCGATCTTCTGGATGACGGGGTTATCCGGCTCGGGCAAGTCCACGATTGCTTCCACCGTGAACCGTGCCCTGTTCGCGCAGGGGTATCAGGCGACGGTACTGGACGGGGATAACCTGCGCCACGGCTTGTGCACCGATCTCGGGTTCTCGGAAGCCGACCGCACCGAAAACACCCGCCGCGCCGCCCATGTCGCCCGCCTGTTCGCGGAGAACGGGTTCGTGGTGTTGACCGCGTTCATCTCGCCGACCCGAGCCGACCGTCAAGCCGCCCGAGAGATCGCGGAGGCGGGCAACATCCCGTTCGTAGAGATATACGCCCAAGCGAGTCTGGAGGCATGCGAGGGGCGCGACCCGAAAGGCTTGTACAAACGCGCCCGCGCCGGAGAGATCCCGCAGTTCACCGGCATTGACGCTCCTTACGAGACGCCGGAGTCGCCCGACGTGACGCTCTCCACCGAAACACAGACAATCGAGCAGGCGGCGGAAACACTTCTACGGGTTGTGCAGGCGACTACTATATAAAATAATCGCGTTTGATTGTCTTTCACGTAGGGTAGCATGGCGGATAGAAGTAAGAGAATCGCTGACATGGTGCAAAATCTGTATTTCCCGGTTACGAAGCCGTAACCGAAAACATCTCCTGATGCGAATACTTTTAACGTCACACCGATTAGATGCGCTCGCTCGAAAGACTATGTAGATTGTCTATTCGGGCACCTGTGAAGGAGTAGGCTATGAAAACGAAGTGTAACTATTCAGGTATTGCAGAGTTTTCCGCTTCCGCGATACAGTCTTAATCAAGTTGATGACTGAAGAGCAAGCCCGAACCCTCTATCGTCAAGGA
>JAYULM010000430.1:0-31165 GCA_043763605.1 Armatimonadota bacterium
ATTGGAAGAAGCGCGTCGGATTCTGCTCCGGCAGGGGATGCGTCGTCTGGGCGTCGCATCCCCGGCGACGGAAGCGCGGGTACAGGGCATCGCCTCGCTCACGGTGCTGGAAGACTTGCTGGATCGGGTACACGATGTCGAGACGTGGGACGACCTGCTTTCTCGCGTGTCGTAATCGTTGGGGGTGCGCCGGTTTTATTCCTGCTGGCACTGCAGATCACCGAATCCTTCGCGCCCCTTCGAGGCGAACCGCTGTTTGACGCAGCGAAGTGTAGCGGTTACAATGCGTCGTGGATAGCGAAGCGATTGTCTCCGTGCCGACCGTGGTACAACTTTTAGACGACACCACGGCGAATCAGATCGCCGCCGGGGAAGTCATCGAACGCCCGTCGTCGGTGGTCAAGGAATTGGTAGAGAACGCCATCGATGCCGGGGCGACCCGCATTGAAGTCGAATTGTCCGACGGCGGGAAGCGCAAGATCGTCGTGCGCGACAACGGCTCCGGGATGGGGCGCGAGGACGCCGTGCTGTCGCTCCAGCGGCACGCTACCAGCAAGATTCGCACGGCGGACGACCTGTTCGCGATCAAGACGCTCGGGTTTCGCGGCGAGGCACTCCCGTCCATCGCGTCCGTGTGCGATTTCCATCTGATCACCAAACGCCCCGCCGACGATGCCGCGACCGAACTTTTAGTGCGCGGCGGCGATATGGCATGGGTACGCGACGCGGGCGGCGCGGACGGCACACAGATCACGGTCGAAAACCTGTTCTTCAACACCCCGGCGCGGCTCAAGTTCTTGAAGACCACGCAGACCGAACTCAACCACGCCACGGAACTATTGCACCGCCTGACGCTGTGTTACCACGGGACATCGTTCCGCCTTGTCCATGACGGCTTCGAGGTGTACGCCTACCCCGGCGCGACCGACCCGCGCCACGCCTTAGCTGCGGTCTGGGGGCGCGACTCGGCGCGGGAAATGGTCCCGTTTCGCTACGACTCCCCGGCGATCCGCGTCCACGGGTTCGTCTCGAAGCCGAGTCTTTCCAAAGCGACGCGCTCGTCCCAGGCGACATTCGTGAATGGACGGTTCGTCCGCTCGCGCACGGTGCAACACGCGTTCGACGCCGCGTTCAAACACCTCATGACCACCGACCGGCACCCGGTACTCGCCCTGTTCGTGGAAATCGCGCCGGAACTGGTCGATGTGAACGTCCACCCGACCAAGATCGAAGTGCGCTTCACCCGCGACGGCGACGTGTACGGCGCGGTGCATCAGGCGGTGCAAGCCGCACTACTCACCGGCGGTCTGGTCCCCGAGGTTCACGTCGAGGCGTCGCTCCCGCAATACCGCCCGGTGCCGGGACAGGCGATCCCGCCGAAGACCGCGCTGTCGAGTTTCGTGGATCTGGTTGGGCTAACGTCGTCCCCCCTATCCCCTAACCCCTTTCCCCCCTCGGAAGGGGAGAAAGGGGAACCCGGAGGCGTCGCCGCTACGCTGGACGGGTCGCGCGGAAGCGAAGCGACACCGCCCTCCGGTCCCCCTTTCTCCCCTTCCGAGGGGGGAAAGGGGTTAGGGGATAGGGGGGACCTCGAGGGGAATGCCCCAACCACCCCTCCCGCCTACATCGGCTTCGACGGGCACCGGATCGGGCGGCTCCGCGTGCTCGGGCAGTCGCGTAACACGTACATCATCGCCGAGACCGACGATGCCCTGCTACTGATCGACCAGCATATCGCGCATGAGCGGGTGCTGTACGAACAGATGATGAACGGCGCGACCTCGGAGGCGTCGCGCTGGGGGATTGTGGCGCAACATCTCGCATTACCGCAGACGCTCGAACTCGCGCCCGCCGAGGCGCGGATCGCGCAGGAGCGGCTCCCCGCACTGGAAAAAGCCGGGTTCGTGCTGGAGCCGTTCGGCGGGGAGACGTTTCTGGTGCGTACCGTCCCTGCCCGCATCGCGCACAAAGATTATCTGCAAGCCTTGCGCGAAATCATCGACGAGTTTACATCGGTGAGCGTGTCGCGCCGTCTGCTCGTCCCGCACGAGTCGGCGGTGATCATGGCGAGTTGCAAGATGGCGGTGAAAAAGGGCGACCCGCTAACGATGGACGAAATGAACCGCCTGCTGTCGGACCTTGCGCAAATGCGCAACCCGTTCACCTGCCCGCACGGTCGCCCGATCCTGCTCGCCCTGTCGCACCACGAAATGGATCGCAAATTTCACCGCATCGGTCCGCATTAGGAAGGTGTTGGGTGTTGGGTGTTAGAGCGGCCCGTACCTCCCCGAAACGAAACATGGGAAGGTATTCCCGGCAGGGGAAACGGTCGCTGGCAGAAAAACCCGTTCAATATTCATCTTTTTGAGCCAAACCCTCTGCCCACAGGGACATACACGGTGCAAGCGGAGTTCGATATTCGCGATCTGAACGGCGAATATATGAGCGAGGAGGGTAAACTCCGCCCCCATCCCGTTCCGGCTCCGATCACGTTTACACTTACCGAACAGGAAAAACAACGCGCCGCAGGTAAACTGAAGTGCGGAGCGATTTTATTTTGCCCGCTTTGGAGAACCCTTTTCATGAACAAGAAAACTATCGAAGATATTGATGTCGCCGGGAAGCGCGTGTTGGTGCGCGTCGATTTCAACGTGCCGCAGGACGATTCCGGCGCGATCACCGACGACCGGCGTATCGAGTCTGCGTTGCCGACGATTACGTACCTGCTCCGACAGGGTGCCGCCGTGATTCTGATGAGCCATCTCGGTCGACCGAAGGGCAAGATCACGCCGGAATTCTCCCTCGCTCCGGTTGCCAAACATCTTGCCGGGTTGCTCGGCACTGACGTAACCCTCGTTTACGCGACCGAGATCGACCCTCTCGGCATCGAGGAAGCGAAAACGAAAGCCGCCCACCGTACCGTGGTCCTGCTGGAAAATACGCGCTTTGCCGCCGGTGAGGAAGCGAACGATCCCGCATTGTCCGCGCAACTCGCCACGCTCGCCGACGTGTATGTCAACGACGCATTCGGCGCGGCGCACCGGGCGCACGCTTCCACCGAAGGCGTCGCGCATGCCGTCAAGCGGGCAGGGAAACCGGCGGTCAGCGGCTATCTGATGCAGAAGGAGTTGGACTTCCTCGGCGGGGCGGTCACCAACCCTGCGCGTCCGTTCGTGGCGATTCTCGGTGGGGCGAAAGTCAAGGACAAGATCCCGGTCATCGAATCGCTACTTCCGAAGGTGGACACATTGATCGTCGGTGGCGGCATGGCGTACACCTTCTACAAAGCGGCGGGGCACGAGATCGGCAAGTCGCTCCTCGACGGGTCCTCGCTGGATTTTTGCAAATCGCTCCTGTGCGACGACAAGATCGTGCTCCCGTCCGACTGCGTCGTCGCGCCGTCGTTCTCTAACGACGCCCCGGCGACTACGGTGAAAGTGAGCGAGATCCCGGCGGATCAGGAAGGTCTGGACATCGGTCCGGCGTCGGTCGCGGCGTTCGCGGAGATCATCAAGAAGGCAAAAACCGTGATCTGGAACGGACCTATGGGCGTCTTCGAAATGCCGAACTTCGCACACGGCACGGCGGGCGTCGCGCAGGCGTTGGCGGACGCGACTGCGGCGGGCGCGACCACGATCATCGGCGGCGGCGACTCGGCGGCGGCGGCGGAGCAACTCGGCTTCGCGGACCGGATCACGCATATTTCCACCGGCGGCGGGGCGAGCCTGGAGTTTCTGGAAGGCAAGCCGCTCCCCGGCGTCGTCGCGCTCGACGATAAGTAACCGGTGTACGGCGACACAGTGGCGTCGTGTCCGATGCCACTTCCCATCTCCTAACTGCCTCTGGTGTCGGGGCAAATGTGTCAGGTAATACCTTACGCGGTGGCAAACGTGTCAGGACATACATTACACGATATAGTGGCACTGTATTATCTCTCCGGGGCGTGAGTATGTCCTGCCATACGTATTATGGCTAGTTCGGAGCCAGTTGGAAAACCCTGAAACCCCTTCATTACCAACCGATCTGCAGTTGCTAAGCCGTTTTGCCGACGCCGCGCGCGACGTTTTTTTGATCACCGAAGCGAAGTTGCTCGACAGGCCGGGTCCGCGCGTGGTGTATGTGAACGCGGCATTCACGCGGATGACCGGGTATAAACCGGAGGAGATCATCGGCAAAACGCCCCGTATATTGCAGGGTCCCGACACCGACCGGGAAACGTTGCTCTATATGCGCGGCAAACTCGAACGGTGGGAGCCGTTCCGCGTCGAGTTACTAAACCACCGGAAGGACGGTACGCCATTTTGGGTTGAGATCGACGGGCAACCGCTCGCCGATTCCACCGGACGGTTCACCCACTGGGTCGCCGTCCAACGCGACATCACCGAGCGAAAAGCGGCGGAAAAGCGAATTCTGATGGAGCACTTCGCCCTTGCTCAGGTCAGCGACGCCGTGATCGCCGTGGACGAGGATCGCCGGGTCACCTATTGGAATGGCGCGGCGACGCGTCTGTACGGCGTCCCGGCGACCGAGGCACTCGGCAAGCCACTCGCGTCGATCTATGGGCAACGTTGGCCCTCGCCCGGTGCGGAGGCGGAGGCGATGGCGGAACTAGGCGAATCGCATCAGTACCGGGGCGAATTCCTGCATATTCTGCCCGACGGTCGCGAGTTGCCTGTAGAGTGCTCGATCTCGCTCCTGCGCGACGCGTTCGGGAAGCCACGCGGGTACGTCGACGTGATCCGCGATATTTCGGACCGCAAAAAGGCACAGGAGTCGCTGGCAAAATCCCGTCAGATTCTGCGCGAAGTGTTATGGACGGCGACAAACCGGGGGCTGGTGCTTTGTGACACACAGTATGAGTTACCCTCCCCGCTCCAGGAGAAGGTCGCGATGGTGGATATTGCCCACCCGTCAGACCTACGCCGCCTACGCCACGTATACCAGGATGCCGCGCAGGCGGCTGGGTTGACCCACGAACGGACGGAGAACATGGTTTTGGCACTCCATGAGGGAGCCATGAACGCTCTGGTTCATGCGCGGGGCGGCACGGTGTCGTTACACGTCGACCGGACAGCGCGCAAAATGCAGGGGTGGATTTCGGACACCGGCGGGGGCATCGACACCGATTTGATACACCGCGCCACGTTGGAGCGCGGCTTCACCACGTCGGGCGGCTTCGGGCACGGCTTCCCGATGATGCTCAGTCTCGCTGACCAGGTGTATCTTCTGTCCGATTATCGCGGCACAACTGTGGTTGTCGAACTATCCGAACTCCCCCCCGACCCGAGCGGAAACGCCTTCCCCTGATCGCCCTTACGGTGCTTGAACCGGGCGCACGAAATTTTCCAGGAGCCGCCTGCCATCCTCGGTCAGGACCGACTCCGGGTGGAACTGTACTCCCTCGACGGCGAGCGTTTTGTGCCGAAGTCCCATGATCTCGCCCTCCGCAGTCTCGGCGGTGATTTCCAGACAATCCGGGAGGCTCTCGCGCTCGACCAGCAGGGAATGATAGCGCGTCGCGGTGAACGGCTGCGGCATCCCGGCGAAAACGCCTTTGCCATCGTGGTGGATCGGGGAGACTTTGCCGTGCATCAGCCGCCCCGCGCGCACGACCCGCCCGCCGAACGCGTGCCCGATAGCCTGATGCCCGAGGCAGACGCCGAGTATGGGGATTTCGCCCGCGAACCGTGTGATCGTTTCCACGGAAATCCCCGCCTGTGTCGGCGAGCAAGGTCCGGGGGAGATGACGATCTTGTCCGGACGTAGCGCGGCGATCTCGGCGGTCGTGATTTTATCGTTGCGGTGAACCGCAACTTCCGCCCCCATCGCCCCGAGGTACTGCACGATGTTGTATGTGAACGAATCGTAGTTATCCAAAACCAGTATCATCGAAAATCTTTCTGTTATCCCTGTGTTCGTAACGTGTTCTCGTCGCCCTCACCCCAACAAAATCCACGCACGAATACGACGAACCGGTATACCACGCGCGGCGTACTGATAGTATATCGCCCGCTTTGGGTAACAAGGGAACGGAGATACGCACCATGTTATTCGGACTGATCAGAGAAACGCATACGACGGCGGAGGAGGCGAGCGCGACGCTCCATTCCCTGTACAACCGCGCCGGGAATCTGGAGAAAACACTGGAATCCGTCGCCCGGCGCGAGCCGCTGACGTTGCTGACGCCGGAGCAGATACGCGGCTACAACGTCGTCGTCGAGGAGGCAAAGCGGTTCCTGCCCGACTCGGTAGTCCTGAAGGAAGACGCCCCGATAATCGAGGACGGGGACCTGCCGCACGCGGAAACATTCTTTCGCATCCTGCACATGTCGGTCGTCCCGACCCTTCACAACGTCCTGATGGACGAGGACGCGGGCACGGGCGCGGTACTGCCGGGGGTCTAAACTTTCCCGGCGCGCACGAACAAAAACGCGGGGCGGGCTGCGGCATCAGCGCCCGGTACGCCCTCGGCGATGCGGGCGAGAGTCAAGTCCATGGCGAGGGTGCGGTGACATACGCACGCCGGGTACGATTCATTCGCGTGGTCGTTCATCGCCCGCTGGTGCTTCGCCCCGTTTTTCTCGTGCCCCGTCCGCCGCTTTCGTGCGGCACTGACCACCGGTGGTCGCACGCAAAGGACGAACACTCCGGCAGGGGTTGCCGCTACGAAACGAGCGAAGCGTCTGTCGGGTATTTCGAGTGTCGGTGTGTTCCCGGTGTGCGCGGAAGACCATGCCATCAACCATCCCGATTTGTACAAGCGACCCCAATTCGCTCCCGAAGGCTATCGATTGAATCGGAACAATGTATATAAGAATCTTTGCTATAATATGATTATTGCGCTACACTCTGTTCAAGCCTGTTTGCTATGCCGCGACATCGCGGCACAATCCATACGCATGACTGGCTAAAAGGATGTTACTATGTGCCAACGCAACCACCGTCACTCAATCTTTTGCATCGTGCCTCCTTATGTATTATCGAATATAATACGGAACGGGACGGATAGCCAGCGCGAATCCGCGCTACGCACCCTCTCTTCGGATCATACCGTCCGCACCTTACGTGCCCTTCGTATGGCGGTTCCTGTTACCGGCGCAGGCTCGATAATGGCTACCACTTCAGCGGCAATTCTTCCGAACGGCAAACCGAACCGGACTATCTTTGACGCCCAGAATCAAACCGACTTTGCCCGAGCCGCAGTTGTACGCCGCGAGGGTGAAGCCAAGAGTAAGGACGTAACAGTGAACGAGGCTTACAATGGTCTCGGTGACACATATGACTTCTATTGGGAAATGTTGCAACGTAACTCCATTGATGGTAAGGGGATACCACTGCTCGCTTACGTGCATTACGATCAAGACCTAGATAACGCTTTCTGGGATGGGCAGGAGATGGTTTTTGGGGACGGTGACGCCCAGTTCTTCAATCGTTTTACGATTGCGGTGGACATCATAGCGCATGAACTGACACACGGCGTGACCGAAAAGGAAGCCCAACTGATCTACCAGGATGAGTCAGGTGCGCTCAACGAATCTTTATCGGACGTTTTCGGTTCTCTCGTCAAGCAGTATGGGAGCGGTGGAAAAACAAAGCAAGACGCGGGCAAAGCGGATTGGCTTATTGGCAAGGGACTTTTCACAGGAAACGTGAAAGGGGTCGCACTCCGCTCGATGAAGGAGCCGGGTACCGCCTTCGATGATCCTACTCTGGGCAAAGACCCCCAGCCAGACCACATGAAGAACTACAATCCTACTTCGGGGGACAACGGGGGGGTGCATATCAATTCAGGCATCCCTAACAAGGCGTTTTACCTGGTCGCTGTGGGAATCGGGGGGTATGCGGGGGACAAGGCAGGTCGCATCTGGTACGAGACGCTACGTGACCCGCGTTTACGCGCGGACGCGACATTTGTGGAGTTCGCGTTATTGACGTATGCCGCTGCAGGGCGGCTTTATCCCGGCGGGAGCGAGCGGGACATCGTTCGAGATGCTTGGGCCCAAGTAGGCATTGTTATCCCTCTGTAAGACCGATCCTGAAGAGAAAAGTCTATCTCTTGGGCGGTGACTTTTCTCTTCAACGCGGCTATACTGAGCCATCGGAGGGTTGACATGAAGATCGAATTCAAAATGGATGGTGGTCCCGCGTACTTTCCGGGTTTAAGTAAGCCTCTGCTCATCGACACGGATGCGTTATCCGAAGCCCAGGATAAAGAAGAGTTAGAATCGTTAGTACAGTCCGCGAACTTTTTCGGCGCACCGTCGGCGGTTGCGACTTCCGCACCGGGGCGACCGGATCACCGGCAATACACGATAACTATCGAAAACGCTGGCGAGAAGCGCACGGTACAGTTGACAGACCGTGAGGGTGATCCTCAATTGCGGGATTTGATTAATTACCTGCGAGCGAAAGCGCGAAAGTCCCTCTCTGCGTCATGAGCATTTTACAGGCAATCTGGCGAATCTATAACTTATACAGGCAATCTGGAATGTCACCGGACGATAAAAAGATTGAACTCGAACGGGAACGTCTGTCGCAAGAGAAAGAACTCAAGGTTCTAGAGTTGGAGCATGCGGAGAAACTCAAAGAGTTAGAACTGGCACACGAAAAAGACCTCAAAATCAAGGAACTGGAAAATCAAAACGTTCAACTATTGAAAGGTCAGTGGACCGGTCCCGTTTTCGCCGCCGTGCTTGCCGGAGTCATTGGAATAGGTTCGACATTCCTAAGTGGGTATCAGACTCGGGAAATCGAACGGCAAAAGCAGGAGGGAACCATTCTTCTGGAAGCCATCAAGACCACGGACACGGGAACGAATAAAGAGCAACAGACTGCCGCGAACCTTGTGTTTTTCGCCGATGCTGGTTTGGTTAATATTCCAAAAGAAAAACTTGAAACGCTTCGTACAAAGGCAGACGGTGCATTGCCCTCGTTATCGGCAGGAAACAGTGTCAATCAACCCAAAGAAAACTCTAAAGCCTATCGAAAGATCGCACAAGACTTGACTTATGCGGTGAAGTACCTGAATCTACTATTTGAAATGCGCTTAGATGTCCCAAACATACTGTCGCCTGATATTACCGATACTCGGAACGCTTACACGGATTCCCAGAACCAGTATATTGCTCCCGCTGATGTTCAATATTTACCTGATCTGACTTACTTCAACGCTGTACATCGATATATACGAAAAACGGCTAACTTAAGATACTATGGTCAGCAGGGTGCCCTACATCAGTCCTATACATATGTCTTTGCTTCCCTGATCAAGCAAAAGCGACTTAATCAAACTGCACTGACTGCCGACTGGACAATCGGACCAAAGGGCATTGCATGGGTTCGCGGCGAAGATATTAGCACTACCAAGCGCAATGAACCGATACTGTCTCTAAAATCCCCAGGCACAGCATATGATGATCCTGTCGTCGGCAAAGATCCTCAACCAGCACATATGAAAGATTATTTCAATGATCCCTTAGATGGTGGCGGGGTTCATATCAACTGTGGCATTCCGAACAAAGCGTTCTATGAAACTGCTATGGTAATCGGTTCTGAAAAGGCAGGCAAGATTTGCTATAAGGGCTTGCTGAAACTCCACCAAGACAGCGATTTTAACGCCGCTGCCGTTTCAACGATTGAAGCATCTGGCGAGTTACATGGTGTAAAAAGTGTCGAGCAGAATGCTGTCATTAATGCTTGGACGAGTGTGGGTGTGAGCACTGTTGCTAAGGCGAAACCGAAATAGGATCGGTCAGAGTCAGGTATCGCCGCCGATTTGTTGCCAGACAGCCCACCCGACGTGCTATCGAAATGAGGCCGATGCCGTCTTGTCACCGTTCACGTCTCGACAGTGCTGATGGGGCGTCCATTCACTGATCATGAAACAATTAGGAGTACTTATGGCATCTATTCCGTATGAGGTCGTGTTTTTCGATCTTGGAAACACGTTGGTTGTGTCAGGTCAGGGGTGGCTACCCGACGCACAAGAAGCCGTCGCAGAACTGCACGGCTTGGGAGTGCGGCTTGGCATTATATCAAACACGGGGAACCTCACCCGCGCCCAACTATTGGCGTTGTTGCCACCCGATTTCCCCGTGAATCTTTTCGAACCGAATCTCATAATCCTCTCCTCGGAGGTTCAGATTGAGAAGCCAAAGGTGGCAATATTTGATCTGGCGATTCAAAAATCGGCAGTGAAACCTTCCTCCTGTCTTTTCTGCACCGAGACTCTGCTGGATACTCTAGCCGCGCAAACAGCAGGTATGCATGCCGCGCGGTTCCAGCCACCGCCGAATAGTGACATCGGCGATTTAGGTACAATGATCAAAGATTTAGGAGATTTGCTCAATTGACCAAATCGGCAGTGATCTGAAACGTTCGGTTCGTTGCACAAGATATTACGAGTATGCCCCTGGTCGGCGAGGGGCGGGTTCAGCGCGATTGCCGCAACGCGAAGCGTCTACAGACTAATGCTTCCGCCGGAGGACGGTACATCCCGCCTTAACGCTTCTCGACGCGCACGAACAAAAACGCGGGTCGCCGCCGCTCGTCCCGAAAAGCGGGGCGGGCGGCAACGGCTTCGGCGTCCGGGAGCGGCTCGTCTATCCGCGTGATCGTCAGCCCGGCGTCTAACACGCCGTTCAGGTAAGTGGCGAGTGTGCGGTGATAGACGCGCATGTCCGGGACGATCCATTCGCTGACCCGTTCGCTTTCGTTCGCGTAGTCGTCCATTGCCCAGTGACGCTTCACCCCGTTTTCGTCGCGCACCCATCCGCCGCTGCTTTCGCGCGCCGCAGTAACTACCGGGTGCTCGACGCAGAAAACGAAGACCCCATCACCGGGAGCGAGGGCGTTCGCCACCGCCGCGAAGACGGGTCGAATATCGGGCAGATAGTGGAGCGCGAGTACCGACACAATCACATCCGCCGATCCGGGGGGCGCGTCCCAGCCGTCAAGCGACGCGCGGACATAGCGCAGGCGCGGCTCCTTGTCGGGGTTGACCGGTTCGCCCCGCGCTTCGCCCAGCATCCGTTCGGAAATATCGACGCCGCACACGCTCGCGGCACCCGCTGCTATCGCCTCGCGGCAGAAGCCGCCCGCACCGCACCCCAGATCGACCACACGTTTCCCCGCGAGCGGCGGCAAAAGGCGGTCGCGGGCAGGGTCCACTACTATTGCATTCGCGGAAAGTGGGTTCTCACGGAGTTTGGCGTATCCGGCGAAAAAATCGGGGTCGTCGTAGATATTTTGCGGGGCGTCATCGGTCATGGCGCGGCTATTCTACCACAGGGCGCAGTCCGAACACTTCCACGCGTACGCCGCCCGCGTAGGCGACATGAACGGGCGGCGTTTCCGCGACGCCGGGGAAACCCGCCGTCGCGACCAGTGCGTCGTAGCCGCCGTGCAACGTCGCGTCCTGGAGCGGGTACGGCGTGTGATGGACACGACCGGAGTACAAACGGTCCCCGTCCCGCGAATAGAGCAGGTATCGCTCGCACAGGAAATGGTCGAGGGTACCCGGCTCGGCGGTGCGCGTCCCCGGGGCGGGCGTACAACACTGGAGGGTTTCCACGTTCTTCACGCCGGGGTGACGGCGTTGCGAACGGTACGTGATCGTGCGCCCGTCCGGCGACCGGTCGATCCGCATGGACGCGAAATAGTACGGCAAATGAAACAGCGCGCGGGCAAGCGCGACAGCGACCGGGTTCGCGGCGTCGAGCGAGTAAAAATAGACGCCGGGTTCGCCGTTGCTCGCGTGTACATAGGTGCGGACGTTGGTCTCGTGAAAGTGCGACAGTCCGGGCACGGCAGGCGACCAGAGCGGGCGCACGTCGCGCATCGTGAACGGGACCAACCCGAGGTAGGCGTCCCCGTCGAACGTATCCACGGTCAGCCCGGGCGGGAGCGTTACCTGAACCCGTTCGGGCGACACGCGCCAGTGCAGAAACAGGAGGTGTCGCCACTCCTGCCGCATGACGACGGGTTCGCCCTCGGGTCGGCGCGTCAACGCGATGCGGGCGGCATCGGTGGGGGATGTATTCATAACGGGATAGTAGTCATGCCCGGTCGATCTCCGGCGTACAGCGGGATTACTTTATCACCTCTGTTCAGCCACCCGCCTCAGGCATAAGGCTATGGTTGAACCGGTTTACCGGCACAGTATCGTGGAATTGGCGTGATCGGCATACCCTGCGGGACCAACCGGGCATTATCGGGGCTGGCGAGACGGCGGCGAGAAGTTAGACGACATCGCGAAGATGGCGGTCGTAGTGGACCCGCGTAACATGAAACAGATCGCGGGTCTGCACGTGATCTGTTCTGCCCTCCGCGACCGCATCAACCGGTAAGATCTTTCGGTCGTTGCTACAGCGACTGGGTGTGGGGGTAGAGGGCAAGGGGAACTGCCCTCCTCGGATTCGCACCGTGCAATATAGGCAGTACGGGATTTGAACCCATGACCTCTTCCGTGTCAAGGAAGCGCTCTACCCCTGAGCCAACCGCCTAGAAATGTCGTTCGGTTTCGGATACGACGAAAATTACTATATCGCGGTTTGCCGCGTCGGGCAAGGCGTCGCCGCAATTTTATGGGCGCAATAGTCCGGTCGTTTTCCAGGGCGGACGAACGACGCTGCACGGTTTGCCCGCGTCCTGACATACGGATCGGGCGAACTTTTCCTATAAACCGGGCACGGCGGAACCGTAACCGGTTCCGCCGTGCCGCATTCTTGGGGAGCGTTCTCCCGGTGCGGTTTATTTCCCCGCCAGTGCCATCACTTCCGCGTCCGTGAGCGATTCCTTGCCGTCGGCGGCGAACTGCACGGCTTGTTTCGCGTTCGCAGCAATCACCACGTCGTTTCCGAGAGCCGCCCATTTCGCGAAGTCGGCGTTGCGCCGGGTCAGCGCGAAGTACGCCGGGGAGTACAGTTTCACCTTGACGATCTGCTTCTGCTTTTTCGCGTCGTAAGTCGCGTCGGTCCACTGATTGCCGCGCTGGACGAACGTGCGCTGGTTCACGTTCTGCACCCGTTTGGCGAGATTCTCGTTCTCCTGCCGTTCCGCGCCTGCCTGCGCTTTGAAAGCATGCACGTTGCCGACCTGCGACGAGTTGCGTTGCGCCCGCGCCGTTTGTGACGTATTGATTGCCGACTCACCGGAACGTGCGAGTGCTACAGAAGGCATCGGGGCTGCCCCCGCCGCACCCTGGGATGCATCCAATGACCCGCCGAATCCCCCACCTGCCATACCGTTGTTGCCGCCCGCGACGCCACGCGTGCTTGGCGCACCCGCGCCGTTACCGGCGGCACCGGCGCGCAATCCAACTGGGCCGGAACCACCCCCGCCAATGCGCACTTGTAGTGCCGCCCCGTCCAGCGGTTCCGGCACGAACAGCGCGGTGTACGGCGTCAAAATTCCCCACTCTTTGGAAAGCGCGATGATCTGATCGACGGCTTCCTTTTTCGCCGGACCGTCTTCCTTCAGGCGCACGTCGTCCATCAGGTAGCCGATCTTGCGGTTCGCCCACAGGCGCGGGAGGAACCCGGCTCCGGTGTCCACGCTCGGGAGCGCGCCAGTCAGGGTGAACGACTGCGGCTTGCCGTTCGCCTCGCCGGACAGCGTCAGTTTCATCGCCTTCGCCGCCCCGGTGTAGCGTCCGACGAGGACGAGTTGCCCGCCCGCGAACAGGTCCGGCAGATCGCCCGGCTTGGGGTAGATCTCGCCGGTAGTCGCCGCGCCGTCTTCCAGGGTCAGTTTCAGGTTCTCCAGGACGGCGGAACTGGTTTTCGCCACGAAGCGCGACGTTTTGACTTCGATGTCCTCGTCCGGGCGCACATAGTCGGCGTCGCCGCGTAGCGACTGCGAGACGGTGTCGAGGAACGGCACGTCCACGTCGTTCCCGACGCCGAACACGAACGTGCGCGCCTTGTTGCCGTTCTTTTCGGTGGCGTGCTTGACGATCTGGCTGTGGCTCGTGTTTCCCACGGTCGGCATGCCGTCGGTGAAGAAGAGCAACGTGTTGCCGCTGGCGCGTTCCGGGAACTGCGACAGCCCTTCGAGTAAACCGTCGTGAATGTTGGTCCCGCCGTCCGCGACGATGCCGTCCACGAACGCGTTCGCCCGTTCGAGATTCTCCTTGCTCGCGGACACCGGCTCCGGCGAGAATTTTTCGACCGCGTCGCTGAACGTTACGACGTTGAACGAGTCCTGCGGGCGCAGCTTGCCGAGTGCGAACCGGAGAGTCGATTTCGCCTGTTCGATCTTCTTGCCCTGCATCGAGCCGGAGCGGTCCATGACGATCACTACGCGGCGCGGTGCCGCCTGGGCGTCGGGCTTGGCAAGTGTCGGTGAGGCGACGATCAGGAAATAGCCCGATTGCCGCGCGCCCCCGGCGAGGGACGCGGTGTTCGGCAACGCGGCGTTGTACGTCAGCATCGAAAGCGCGACACTGCCCGCGCCGGCTTTCGGCGTGATGTAAAGATCGAACTCGGGGTTCTCGGTCAGCGTCGCGCCATTCGTGGAATCGGTTTTCCAGGTCGCCACGGTCTGCGTCCCCTCGCGCTTCATCTGCACATCGTGTGTCGGCGAATACAGCGTGCCCACGCCATCCGTAACGGTCACTTTGACGGAAACCGACTGCGGGCGGGCTGTCCCCGGCAGATGCGGACCGATCAATGTCCACGCGTATTTTTTGGCGTCGCCGTCGCGCGGGAGCACGGTGACGAGTTTCAGGGTCAGTTTGCGTTCGGAGCGCGGCGGGATCGGAAACAGCCGGGCGCGGAGTGCGGCGCGTCCGCTGAACGTCAACAGAGCGGGGTCTTTGCGCCGCCGGACGATCTCCTCATAGGTGCGCGTCGCCTCATCCTGTTCCAAAAGCCGCGCTTCCATCTTCTTTTCGCCGTCGTACATCGCGAACGACGAAACGCTCGCCCCGGCAGGGATCGGGAATACGAAGTCGCCCTCGGCGTCGCGGTCGGAATCGTTGCGGAAAATGTGCGTCACCTCGGTTTCGGCGACGCCCCCGCGCACGACGGCGTCCACCGACACAGACTTGACGGAAACCACGGTCGGGAGCGGCACCGGCGGCACGAACGGCGGCATCGGGTGGTGGCGCGGCGGAGCCACGGAAGGGCGGGGGATCGGTTGCGGTCGGGGCGGGGCGGGTTCCTGGCGGCGCACGGCTAACGCGACGGTAACGGTACCGAGCATGGCTCCGGCGCACGCGGCACCGAACACGAACGATTTCGACTTCGAGAACATCGGGCGGGTCTCCTGATTATAGAAACGAGTGAACTGCTCGCTTGGACCCGCCGTTATCTATACCACTTCAAATTATTCGTTTTCAGAAACGTTCACATTTCATGAACAGTGAACAGTTATGGTATGATGTGGGTATGAGTAACTTTGCCGATTCTAATGCCCCGACATCGGCTCCCGTTGTTCTAAAACCGCACGATGTCGCGCTTCTGCTGAAAATAATCGCAGTCGAGAACAGTGGCGATAACCGAGGTGGCGCAAGATCAGGGAGTGAGTCGTTCTCTGTCCCCCCTTTGCGGCGGATAGCGGAAGCAACCGGTATCAGTCTCGCCGAAGTACACAACTCCCTGGGGCGGGCACGCGCGGTCGGTCTTATACTGTCCAACGGTGGTCTACACGTAAATCGCAGGGGGCTTCTCGATCTAATGACATATGGGATGCGCTGGGTTTTCCCGCCGTCGCGTGGCGGATTAGTGAGGGGGATTCCCACGTCGTATGCCGCCGCCCCTCTCGCGGATCAACTCATACTCGGTTCTGATCCGCCCCCGGTCTGGGCTTATGCGGAGGGCAAGGAACGCGGCATCGCGCTGTCCCCTCTTTACCCGAGAGCAGTGGAAGCCGCCCTTCAAGACCCCGCATTCTACGAACTGCTTGTTTTGGCGGACGCCTTACGTAGCAACGAGACACGGGCGAGGGAAAGGAATCTTGCGCAGACGTTCTTACGAGAGCGTCTGGATAGGACAACCACGAATGCCATCTGAGGGAACACAAATCACGTACCCGCCGGCCGCCATAGCGAATATTGCCATGATTCGCCGCGTTGCCGAGAAACTGGGCGTTTCTCTGCGAGAGCGCGTAACATTCGTCGGCGGCGCGACGACGGTTCTTCTTTTGACGGATGTCAAACCGCCGGATATTCGTTCCACACAGGACGTAGATGTTGTGGTAGAAGTCGTCGGTTATTCGTCCTATGCGCACCTTGGCGAACAATTAAGGGAGCGTGGTTTCCAGGAGGGCGGCGGGCCGGTCATTTGCCGCTGGCGCGTGGACGGCATCACGGTAGACATTATGCCGACGGACGAAACGATACTCGGGTTCACGAACCGCTGGTATACGGAGGTGGTCGCCACGGCGCAACCTGCAGCCTTGCCCATTCTAGCAGACGAAGAACAGGCATTAAAGATTCTTCTCGTGACCCCGCTCTGCTTCGTGGCGACAAAGATCGAAGCGTTTCTGGGGCGCGGCAACGGCGACTATTATATGAGCCATGATCTCGAAGACATCGTGACCGTGGTGAACGGTCGCGCGGAACTGGTGAAGGAGATCGGCCATGACGCCGTCTCGTTGTTCGTTTCGCAAACATTTGCGAAGTGGCTGGCAGTGCCGGAGTTCCCGGACGCGCTGGAAGGGCATCTGTCAGAGCAAGGGCGGTACGGGATCGTCTGGGAACGATTCCGTGCCATCGCGGCGAGACACGGCGGAGGGTGAGCACAGGAGTTCTCACGCTCCGCCGGAAAACGGGAACTAATGCGTGTGCGTGTCGCCGCCCGGACGCTCGATGTCCAACCCGGAGTCTTTGCTCACCGGGGTGCGGGTTTCCTGCACTTTGGTCAGAACGTCGCCGAGTGCCTTCGCGAATTCGTCCGACGTGACCGGCTTGGAGCCGCCCGCCGCCGCGTTTTTCACGAACGGCGAGTTTGCGGGCAGGTAGCCGCGCGCGACCAGTTGCTTCACCGCGTCCGCGCCGGTCTTCGGAGTGACCATCGCTCCGGTCTTGCTTTTCGGCTGTTTGGCAACCTTGTCCATGTGCTGGACGAACCGGTACAGCGTGACCGCTAATTCGTACCGCGTTACCGGCTTATTGCCGTCGTACGCCGGTTTCTTCTTGTCGGGTGCGCCGATGGCGAGCGGGGAAGCCCCGTATCCGTTGACGATTCCGGCTTTCGCGAGGGCGTTGACGCTGGATGCCGCCCAGTGGTTCGCCGGGACATCGGGGAACGCGGAGCCTTGCGCGAAGGCGGCGGGGGCGGAGATTGTCGCGACACAAACGGCGACGACAGCGGCGGCGAAAAAGGTGGTTCGTTTCATGGGGATATTATACCGGATTGGGGCGACTTTGGGGAACATGGGCGGCATGATCGTCGGTTTCCGTTGGTTGCCTCCATCGGTTTCCGTCCGGTGGGATCGTGGGATCATGGGTTCCGCGCCGGGGAAACCTATGATCCCGCGCCGGGGAAACCTATGATCGCAACCGACGGAAACCAACGGAAACCGATGATCCCACGATCTGAACGTTACTTCTTCCGCAACTCGCCTTCCAAAAGCCGCCAGTGTCGTTGCAGTTTCAGGCGGCGGGCGAACCACGCGGCTTCGGTATCGCGCAACTGTTCGATGAGGCGTTCGCGCCAGAGTCGTGTCACCGTGGCGGTGCCTTTGTCGGGGTTGCTTTTTCGCGCGGCGATCTCCGCAAATACCGAAGCGACGCGCTCACGATGCGACGTGACAGTGCCGTGTTCGCGCACCCAATCCCGTGCGGCGTTCCCCGTGTTTTGTGCGTCGCCTTCTATCAAACGGGTCAGCGCGTTTTCCCAGTCGGTCGCGGTTCGGCAGGGAATCCCGATGCTAACTTCGCTCGCGCCTTCGGTGTGCGTCGCGACGGTCGGCACGCCGACCAGCCCCGCCTCCAGCGCCTTGATCTCGGATTTGGCGTGGTTGAACAGGCGGGACGCGTCGAGCGGTGCGAGGGTCATATCGGCTTGCGCGGTCAGGGCGAACAGGTCGCGCCAGGGCACGAACGGATGGCGGCGCACCCGCCCGGCGTCCGCGAACGGTTCGAGTAGCGGGGGCAGTGTCACGGTCCCGACGAGAAGAAGGCGCGTCTCGTCGTGCTTCGCCATTACGCGGGCGAGCGTCGGCGCGATCTCGGCAAGATCCACGTCGTGGGTCGGGGAGCCGGACAGGTACGCGAGCGTTTTCGCGTGAGGATCTGTGGCGAGGCGGCGGGTGCGCAGTGCGTGCGCGGCGTCCGCGAGGGTGACCATTTCGGCGTTCAGGAAGTTTCGCAGGCAGTAGACCGGCTTGTTCGGCTGGTCGGCGAGCGCTATCCGCGCTTCGCTTGCCAGAAACTCGGTGGACGTGATCACAGCGTCACATTCCCGCATCGTGCGCAAATGATCGTCGCCCTCGGCGCGGTGATAGCGGTAGAACGCCGGGTCGTCCGGGGGCGAGTTGAACCCGACCTGGAACGCGTATTCCGGCGAGAAGATCAGATCGTCCACGCTCGCCACCGTGACCGCGCCGACCGCGCGCGCCGCCGCCAGCACCCGGTCCGCCTCGCCGTGATAGCGGAGTCGGTGCAACACGACCACATCCGGCGCGGATAGAGTAAAGCGGGCGTCGGTGACGGCGTGGATCGACACGCGGGCATCGGGCGATAACGCCTCGGCGATATGGTGGCACCGGTAGCGTGAGGTCGCCGATTGCGGATTTTTCGGCGTGACGAAAACAACGTGGAGCGGTCGGCTTAACTCGGTCATAGCAGTTGGGCGCGGTTGTCAGTGTACCACGGCGGGGTAGAACGATCTGGCACGAACCGGGAACGCCGACGCCCGGCGCATTGTCTCCCTTAGGGCGTGCCAGCGGAAACGCCACGCCAGAAAGTTTTGTAATGCCCACGGAGTCACCAACGCGTCCCTCGGAGATCATCCTGAGCCGGGACGAATCACTCGATTTACCTTCCACGAAAACAGACTCCCCCGCCCTGAAGGATAAGGGCAAAATCCGCGCCGAGATTCTCCACGGACCTTTAAGTAAAAGCGTCCTCATGCTCGCCTACCCGTCCGTGGCGACGATGCTTTTGCAAACTACGAACGGTTTTCTGGATCGGTTTTTCGTCGGGCATCTCGAAGCGGGTCCCGAGGCGCAGGCGGCGGTGACGGTTTCCAACTCGCTGATGTTCGCGCTGATGGCGGCGGGCATGGCTATCTCGGTCGGCACCACGGCACTGGTCGCGCGCTCTATCGGCGAGGGCGACATCGACCGCGCGAAGAAAGCCACCGAACAATCGCTGGCGTTGACACTGATGCTGTCGTTCCTGATCGCGATCCCGATGTGGCTTCTGCGGATGCCGATCCTCGAAGCGTTCGGCTTGCAAGCAGGCGCGCGGGAACTGGCGGCGCAATACCTCGGGATCACGATCCTCGGTATGCCGATGCTGTTCGCGATGCTGACGATGAACGGCGCGTTTCGCGGCATGGGCGACACGGTGCGCCCGTTCTATGTCACTCTCGGCGCGAACCTGGTCCACGCGGGATTGAACTGGCTCCTGATCTTCGGGAACTGGGGTTTCCCCAAAATGGGCTTGCCGGGCGGCGCGACCGCGCTTGCCGTTTCGCAAGCCGTCTCGACCCTGCTCTATGTGCTCTTTTTGCGTCGTTCCCTGCTCGCCGGAGTCCGCTTTTTCTCCCCTATCGACTGGGAGTGGACGCGGCGCATCGCCAGAATCGGGCTTCCCGCCGCCGGACAACAATTAGTGCGCGTCGGTTCGATGCTGACGCTACAGATACTGGTCGCCCGCATGGGAGCGGGCGACGCGGCGGTGGCGGCTCTCGGGGTCGGGCTGGTGTCGGAAAGCATCGCGTTCATGCCCGGCTTCGGGTACAGCATCGCCGCGTCGGCGTTCGTCGGGCAGAACCTGGGCGCGAACCAGCCGAAGCGCGCGAGTGCCGGGGCGTGGTCGGCGACGTGGCAGGCGGTCGCGATCATGTCGGTCATGGGCGTGATGTTCTACTTTTTCGCCGAACCGTTCGCGCGCTTCTTCATCCCGCACCTGGACGGCGAATCGGCGACGCGGGCGGCGCAGGTGGAGGAAACAGTGAAACTGACCGCGTCCTACTTGCGCGTCGCCGCCTGCTCGGAACCGTTCCTCGCGCTCGGCATGGTGCTCACCGGCGCGTTACAGGGCGCGGGGGAAACCATATCACCCACGCTGATCACTGTCGTGACGATGGTTTTCCTGCGCGTCCCGCTGGCGTATTTCCTGCTGGCGGGCGGCTACGGCACGGAAGGAGCGTGGTGGGCGATGTCGATCTCCACCATCGCGCAGGGTATCGCGACCGCGTACCTGTTCCGTCAGGGCGGCTGGCAACGGACGCGGGTTTAGGGCGTTTTCGGACCGCAAGCGGTTCCGCTACGCGCCTGCGGCGGGAACCCTTTCGGGTTCAGGGAAGCGTCATGGGCGATGGTCCTCCGCCCGCAGGGCGTCCGCCGCAGGCGCGTAGCGGAACCGCTTGCGGTCCGAAAACGCCCTAAACCCGCGATATAATCGAATCGTGAACCCCAACCACTCCGACCCGGACGACGCCCTGCTCGCGTCCGGCAAGCGCACTTTGAACGAGGCGACGGACGCTGTCGCGCGACTCCGCGACCGGCTGGATGACGGCTTTGTCCGTGCCGCGCGGACCGTGCTTTCGTGTGACGGGCGCGTCGTCGTCACCGGCATGGGCAAATCCGGCTTGATCGGGCGCAAGATCGCGGCGACGCTGGCGTCTACCGGCACCCCCGCGCTATTTCTGCACCCCGCCGAAGCCTTGCACGGCGACTTAGGCATGATCGCCGCCGGTCGCGACATCGCGCTCGCGCTCTCCTACTCCGGCGAAACCGATGAATTGCGCGCCATCCTGCCCGCGCTCAAACGCCGCGCGACCGCGTTGATCGCCGTCACCGGGAACCGGGAATCGTCGCTCGCCCGCGCCGCCGACGTAGTGGTCGATGTTTCGGTGGCGAAAGAAGCCTGCCCCCACAACCTCGCCCCAACGACCTCGACGACGGCGATGATCGCCCTCGGTGACGCCCTCGCTATCGCCGTGATGGAAGCGCGCAACTTCTCGAAAAGCGACTACGCGCTACTGCACCCGGCGGGGTCGCTCGGTCGGCGTTTGTTGCTCAGCGTCGGGGACATGATGCGCACCGGCGATTCTCTGGCGGTGGTCGGGGAGGAGGCGACGCTCGCGGACGCGCTGTTCGCGATCACGAAAGCCGGTGCCGGTGCCGCCTGTGTTACAAACGACCGGGGAAAACTGTCGGGCATCCTGACCGACGGCGACGTGCGACGATTCTTTCTGCAAGCCGGGGACGGTGCCCTCAAACGCCGTGTCGCCGACGCCATGAGCCGTAGCCCACGCGTCACGTCCCCGGGACGCCTGGCGGTCGAGGCACTGGATCAGTTCGAGAACGAGTCGATTCGCCCCGGCGACCTGCCCGTCATGTCGGAGGACGGTCGCCCGGTCGGAATGTTGATGCTCAAAGACCTGGTGCGCGCCGGAATCGTGCTCCCGGACGGAGATACGATGTGATGGCGTCAGTGGTCAGTGGTCAGTGGTCAGTGGTCAGAGGGGGTGCGCTGGGCGGGGACGTGTCCCTGTCTACTGTCCACTGTCCACTAACCACTGACCACTTATCTCGCGTCCGCCTGCTGGCGTTGGACGTGGACGGGACGTTGACCGCCGGCGCGGTAACGTTCACCGACGACGGTCGCGAACTGAAAACCTTTAACATTCACGACGGGTTGGGCATCGTGATGGCGTCGCTGGTGGGCTTGCGGATCGCCTGGATCACCGGGCGCACGTCGGCGATGGTCGAGCGGCGCGCGCGCGAACTGGGAGTCCCACATCTCCTGCAGGGGGTGCGCGATAAATCCCGCGCGTTGACCGAACTTGCCGCGCAACTCGGAGTCGCGCCGGACGCCGTAGCGTACATGGGCGACGACTGGAACGACCTGCCCGCGTTCGCGGTAGCCGGGGTATGCCTCGCGCCCGCGAACGCCGACACGGAACTTCTGGAAGCCGCGCATTACGTGACGCGACGGAACGGCGGACAGGGCGCGGTGCGGGACGCGATCACGGCGATCCTGCAGGCACGCGGGGAATATGGCATCGCAAAAACGCTGTATCTGACCTCGCTATCGGCTCCAGCGAAAAACGTGGGGCAATAGATTTCGCGGGGCGCGTTTTATACTCGGGCGGGCGGCGGCGATACTGTATTCACAGCTCACATTTCGCGGGTTGAAACCCACGCCTGTGGGCACTGCGTGCCGAACGTCCTCGCGGACGCGCCGAGCATGTATCGCTGTCGCGACTGCCGAATGCAACCGGCATATCCACGTCCAGAGGACGTTCGGCACGCAGTGCCCACAGGCGTGGGTTTCAACCCGCGAAATGTGAGCGATAATCCCCGCAACGAAAAAACACCATGGAACCGATCACACTCACCTATCCCCCCGTCGCCGTACTCATGCTCGTCGGACCGTCTGGCGCGGGCAAGTCCACGTTCGCCGCGACGCACTTTTTGCCGACCGAAGTTTTAGCGTCGGACGAGTTTCGCGCCCGCGTCGCTGACGACGCTTCCGCGCAACACGCCACGGAAGACGCGTTCGCCCTGCTCCACTTCACGCTCGATCTGCGGCTGAAACACCGCCGGTTTACCGTGGTCGATTCGACCGCACTGAAACCGTCCGCGCGGGCGCAGATCGTAGAAGCGGCGAACAAACGCTATGTCCCGGTGTACGCACTGGTTCTCGACGTGCCGCTGGACGAATGTATCCGCCGCGACGCCCGCCGTACCGACCGCACCGTGGGCGAAAAAGTGATCGTGCGCCAGTACATAACGTTCGAGCAGGCGCGGCGCGATCTGCAAAAAGACAAGTCCCTCGCCGGGGTACAGGTGCTAACGCCCGAAACGGTCCATCACGCCCAAATCGTGCGCGGCGCGTCTGCCGTGGGCGGGAGCCGCTTCGACATCATTGGCGACGTTCACGGGTGCTACGCCGAACTGTGCGATCTGCTGAGCGACCTGCGCTACGAGTGGAGCAACAAGGACGGCTTGCCGCGCCACCCGGAAGGTCGCATCCCGGTTTTCGTCGGCGATCTCGCCGACCGGGGACCCGACTCCCCGGCGGTGCTCAAACTCGCGTGTCGCCTGGTCGCGGCGGGACTCGCGCTGTTCGCCCCCGGCAACCACGACGATAAACTGTTCCGCTTTCTCAAAGGCGCGAACGTGACGCGGACGCACGGCTTGGACCTGACCATCGCGCAGTGGGATGCATTGCCGGAAGCCGAACGGAACACGCTGACCACCGATATTCTGACCTATCTCGCCACCGCGCCAACGCACCTTGTGTTAGACGACGGCAAGTTAGTCGTCGCGCACGCCGGAATCCGTGACGAATGGATCGGGCAACACCACGCGTCGGTGAAATCGTTCACGCTGTACGGTGACGTACGCGGCTTCGAGCCGGGCACGAACAAGCCAATCCGCCACGACTGGGCGTCGGAATACGTGGGGCAAGCGTTCATCGCCTACGGGCACACGCCGTCGCCGGTTCTGAACTGGCAGACGGATGAAGCGACGGGGCGTCGCTACGTGCGCCTGCCGATAACGAACGGCACAGTAAATCTGGACACGGGCTGCGTATTCGGCGGCGCACTGACCGCACTCCGCTATCCGGAGCACGAACTGTATTCGGTCCCGGCACGGGCGGTATACGCGGAACACGAGGGGTTGCCATACTCGCTTTCGGGAAAGTGAATTCTCCCGGACAGGAAGTTGTCCCCGAAGGATAGTTTGCTTCCGCGTTGCACCGGTAAGGCGTCTGCGGCTATAATCGCTCTACATCGTTTAATCGCGGTCGCGGTCCGTGTGCCCTATTCTGCCGCCGCGACGAAAGAAAGTCATCCCTTTGAAAGCCGACCGTTATCTACTGCCGACCCTGCGCGAAGTGCCCGCCGACGCCGAACTTCCTTCCCACCAACTCCTGCTCCGCTCGGGCTACATCCGCCAGCTTGCCGCCGGGGTCTGGTCGTACCTGCCGCTCGCGTGGCGCGTGATCCGCCGCATCGAACAGGTGATCCGCGAGGAGATGGAGCGGCTCCACTGTATGGAAACCCGGTTGCCGACGCTGACGCCGAAGGAGTTGCTCACGGAAACCGGACGGTGGGACGTGCCCGTGGTCTACAAACTCAAGGACCGGCGCGACGGCGAGTACGCGCTCGGGTTTACGCATGAGGAGGCGATGTGCGACATCGTGCGCCGCGAAGTGCGCTCCTGGCGGCAGTTACCCCTCTTGCTCTTCCAGCACCAGACGAAGTTCCGGGATGAGCCGCGCCCGCGCGGCGGCACGCTCCGTACGCGCGAGTTCATCATGTTCGACGCCTATTCGTTCGACCGCGACGCCGAGGGGATGGACAACTCGTTCCAACTGTTCGCGCAGGCGTATCGCAACGTCTTCAACCGCATGGGCTTGCCGTTCGTGGAAGCCGAGGCGGACGGCGGCGACATCGGCGACCTGGACAACCGCGAATTTTTGATCCTGACCGAGTCCGGCGAGGATACCGTCCTCCGGTGCGCCGAAGCGAACTGGGCGGCGAACGCCGAAAAGTGCGCCTGCCTCGACATCTCGCCCGCCGGTCAGGCGGATGAAGCCGAGGCGACACTGGAAGCGGTTGCCACGCCGAACGCGCGTACCATCGACGAGGTTGCGGCGTTTCTCAAAGTCGCACCGTCAAAACTGATCAAAACGCTGATCTATGTCGCCGATAAAACACCGGTCGCGGTACTTCTACGCGGCGACCGCGAAATCAACGAGATCAAACTGCGTCGCTTCCTGGACGCGAAGGATCTTGCCCTCGCGCCGTCCGACGTGGTCGAGAATGTCACCGGGGCACCGGTCGGGTTCGCCGGACCGACCGGGATCAAAGCCGGGACGCGCGTGGTCGCGGACTACGAAGTGCGGTATCTCAAAAACGCCGTCACCGGGGCGAACCGGCAGGACACGCACTATACCGGCGTCAACGTCGGGCGTGATTTCACGCCGGGCGACTACGCGGACCTGCGCGTCGCCGTCGCCGGGGACCCGTGCCCGGTCGCGCCGGAGTACGTCCTGACCGACGCGCGCGGCATCGAAGTCGGGCATATTTTCAAACTCGGCACCAAATACTCCGCGCCGCTAGGAGCCGCCTACAGCGACGAAGCCGGGGTACAACAGCCGATTCTGATGGGATCGTACGGCATCGGCAACTCCCGGATGCTCGCGGCACTGGTGGAAGCGTCGCACGATGATAACGGGATCATCTGGCACCCCGCCGTCGCGCCATTCCAGGTCGTGGTCGTGATTGCAAACACCAAAGACGAAGCGGCGTCGCAAGCCGCCGAAACTTTGCACGACGAACTGGAAGCGGCGGGCGTCTCGGTGATGCTCGATAACCGCGACGAACGCCCCGGCGTGAAGTTCAAGGATGCCGACCTGATCGGCTACCCGGTTCGCGTCGTGTTCGGCAAGGGCTTCGCCGCCGGGAACGTCGAAATCAAAGCCAGGAAAGCAGACAAAGGCGGCGCGAAAGAAGTCCCTACCACCGCCGCCCTCGCCGCCATCCGCGAACTGCTTGCCAAACTGAGTTAATTCTTCTTCTCCTTCTCTTCTCCTTCTCTTCTTCTCTTGCCTTGGCGAACTTGGCGTCTTGGCGGTTAGAAACAAAAAAAACCCGCGAGTCGGTTTTCACCGGTCGCGGGCCCGTTCAAGAAGGAGTTGTCTCGCAAACCTCACGCTCCGGGAAAGTTCGCCAAAAATTTGTGGAACTCTGCCAACGCTTTATTTGTTTTGACAACTCAGAGTGTATCCGCCTTATATTAAGGCAGTATTAAGCATTCGGTCAAGGGCAAATTTGTAACAGAATTAAATCCTATGAACCGTATAGGCGCGGTCTGGGGTTGGGGTGCCGGTTTGGTCTGCATCGGGTAATGGGGAACACCAAAGGGATGGGATACAACGCCGCCACCGACCCGGACACCAGACGCCGCCGGACTCTCCTCGTTTCCTTCGCAATGCTTTTCGTCGTTGGCGGGACTGCTACCTGGTTTCTCACGCGTCCCCGCCCGACCGCCGAGGAGCGGATCGCGGAAGCGTTTCGGACGGCACAGGTCGCCGCTCAAAAAGGCGACATTGCGGGAACGATGGCGGTAGTGTCGAAAGACTTCCGCGCAGGGTCGCTCGACAAGAAGAAATTGCGTCTGTTACTCTTCCAGACACGCCGACAGTCTATCGATACCGACTGGAGCGTCGAAATCACTCCGCCCCAGGTCCTGCCGGGACCGGACAACGCCCCCGACAAGCGTCTCGTGCTCACCCGCATCGTCGCCCGTGAGGCATCCAGCGGTAACGCCCTCTGGTCCACCGGGGATAATTCGATCATGCTCCTGATGCGCGAGGAGCCGACCCGCCTGTGGGGCATCTTCCCGTCCACCGCCTGGCGCGTCCTCGCCGCTCCCTCGCTCCCGGAGTTTTGAACCGCCAAGACGCCAAGTCCGCCAAGGTTAAGAAAAAAGGAATAAGATGAGCCTCTTGCAAAAATAAAATGATAAGGCGCGAACCGTTGTAGTCAAGCGGGTTTCGGTGTATAGCATTGTCTGAAATGAGTTCGTGAACGTCCAATATAGATCATGATATCGATTTTTGCAAGAGGTTCAATCATAAATAAATCTCGTGAGGTGAGTAGTTATTCTGCTGTTGACCCGAAAGCAGGTCCATCAATTTCTGACAGGAATCTGTCGTATTGGCATCCATCCTGGTTATCCTGAAAAGAAGATGTTCATCGAAAAGCCATGATCACACCGAACGTAACATCCCAACACAACCAGGACGAGAAATCTCATGTCGGCAGGGTTCGCGTCTGGACGGTTCAGCCGGAGGAAGTCTGGTTAAATTTGCAGGAACAGAAATCTCTGTTCGTTGATCCGAAACAATCACATACTTATCAGGAATGGCCGGATTCCGTAGAATGGATGCGAAAGCAGATGCGAAAGCGATTACCTACCTACCGTGGCAACTATCCCTGGTGGGCGTGGTTCTATCCGAAGCCTGACATTCGGAAGTTGCGGCACGGGACCTATTCGGATATCCCGGAAACCTACGTCCGCATCGAATTGTTGATCCCCGAAAACCGCGTACTAATCTCTAATCTGCAAGCATGGGATTGGGTGCTGCTGGGTGCTGCTGTTCCTTATACTTCTTCGGAAGCTGATTATTGGCTCAACCTGAGCGACACCTTCGAGGGAGGTGTTTTACCCAGCCACTTGCAATCTAGGTCAAAATCAACCTGGGAGCGTATCTTCGAGCGTGATCTTACTTCACGTCATCAGAGCAGCGATACACTTGATAATCCTATGTGGCAGGAAAATCTTTGGCAGGCAACCTTTGAGGAGTTACGTCTGGATGACGTATCCAAAGTAACGGTTTTCGTGGCGACTCCATTAAAAAGAGAAAAGTCCTGAGCCGGTGCTAACGCTCACCGGCGGCGGTGGCGAGTTCACCTACAACGCGCCGGGGCAGTTGACCACATTGAGGGCGGGCAGGCTCTCGCAGTTCGGCGGCACTGCTTAGAACAGAACAGCGCAGGAACTCGCACCTACTTATACTATCGGCGTGTGACATGTTCCTGTTAGAATACATACATGAGACGCCTTAACAACGGAGAACTTCGAACTTCTTAACTGCCGATAGTATACTGTATGCGAGCGGCACCCCGATCTGCGAGTTGGACGCTATCGGCAACGTGATAGCGACGAACACGTGGGGACCGGGCGGGCTGGTGTCGCGACGCGCGGGCGGCGCGTCCGTGTTCTACACGTTCGATGGGCATGGCAACACGGTTCAGCGGACGGACGGGGCAGGCAACGTGCTGTCGAGCCGGATCAATGACGCTTTCGGCACACCGGGCGGGTCGACGGCTACGGGTGATCCTTACGATGGATTCGGCGGACGATTCGGTTTCTACAACGATGCGGAAGCCGGACTAATACTCTGCACGTATAGATATTATGATCCAGTGACAGGGCGGTGGATTGGCAGAGATCCTGTTAGATACGGTGGGGGAGTTAACCTTTATCGGTCCTATAGAACCCGTCTGAAGTTTTTGCGAATCAATACAGCCGCCTCAGAATCAGTCGGATAAAGCACAGCCGGATGGCGGCAATGCTCGTCGTCAATTTACTCCTGCCATTCTTCCAAAGAAGGCGACATTTATCGAGCCAAGGATTCGACCTTTCCACGATCCAACGCTTCGCGACCACGACGAAACCGGTCACCCCTTTCTCTTTCTTTTCCGAGGCGACTGCGGACGGAACCGTTCAAGGAACCTTTCTGCTGGACTGGATGACCTGGGAAGGTACACCGACTCTCTGTTTGCGAAAGCCCGAGGGAAGCGGGACTGTCTGGCAGAAAGCCTGGGTGCACAACGTTACGAACTTCCACGGCTCCTGGGTGTCGAAGGGATGGAGTTGCCGACTCGTTCAGGACGAAGGCACGGGGCTGGCGTTTCAGGGAGAATGGTCGTGGTCGGACTACACGGTTTCGGTCCGGGTACTGCCACATCTGGCGGAACGGATCGGTCTGGTGGCTTGCGGTCGTGGCCTACGTCGCTATATCGCTCTCGTCCTCGATTCGGACCATTGTGTACGTCTGATCGCGCAATACGACGATGTCCGCACAACACTCGTGGAATTCGATGCTACCTGGGAATGGGAGGTGCCGAAATATCTACGACTGAGTATCGGCGTCGGAAATATCACCGCCGCAGTCGACGACGAGGTCCGCCACATCGTTGCCGACGGACTGCCACAACGCGGGGCAATCGGACTTCTGGTCGAGGCAGGACATGCGGAGTTCAGTGAGGTACAATTATGTCCGAACACACCCGCGAAACCATCATCAGATGTCGCGGATTTTCGGAAAGTGGAATACAGATGTTAGCCAACGCTGTTGTCGCGACCGCTCCCGGTGAAGTCGCGTTTATGACAATAAACGTCCCCGACCCCGGTCCACAAGATGTCGTTATTCGTGTCAAACACTCCTGGATCAGCAACGGCACCGAGGGGTCATTTATCCGGGGAGAGCGGATCGCGGGCGATACCCCACGCCGTGAGCAGGACCCGCTTCCGTTCCCACACGTGCCCGGCTACCAGAAGGTCGGGGTTATCGAATGGTGCGGCAATGAAGTAACGGACCTGCAAATTGGGGATGTCGTTTTCGCAACGGTCTCCGGGGTCGAAGGGATGTTCTATGACTATGGGGGGCATGTCTCGCCTGCGGTGACCGCACGCTCGCAGGTGTGGAAACTGCCGGAAGGCGTCGATCCCGTCGCCGCGAGCGGTCTGGTGTTGACGCAAGTCGGCTATAATGCCGGGATGCGCCCGCTTCTGGAAGCGGGCGATGCGGCCGTCGTTCTGGGCGACGGGATGGTCGGTCACTGGACGGCGCAGACACTCCAGCAACGCGGGGCACGTGTTTTGCTGGCGGGGCGGCATGATGACCGCCTATCCCGGTTCGCGCGTCGCGACGGGGATCGCGTCGTCAACACCCGTCAGGAGGATTTGAGTAACGTCGCTTCGGTCTGGGCACCGGAAGGTTTGCAGGTCCTCGTGGATACGGTCGGCTCGGTCACGGATACGGAAATCTTGCTCGCCCGTATGCGCCATTTCGGACAGGTCGTTTCGGTCGGCTTCTACGGGACCGACGGTCTGTTCGATGCGCAAAAACTCCGGGAGCGGGAGCTTGCGTTCTACGCCCCGGCTGGTTGGCGCACGGCGCGTATCGAGGAAACTCTGGCGTGGCTAGGGCAGGGTGTGCTGACCACCCTCCATCTCATCACCCACCGATTCCCGGCGGCGCGAGCCGTAGACGCATATAGTCTCATTTTGAACCGCCAGGCGGGTGCGCTTGGCGTCGTGCTGGATTGGGAGGACTAACTCGATGAAGATTCTCGAAATCGGCAAGGGGCGTGATTTCGCCGTCCGGGAAGTTCCCGTACCCGAACCGGGTGCGGATGAAGTGTTGCTGAAAATCGAAGCCGTGACGACCTGCCCGCAATGGGACCTCCACTTGCGGCACGATTCTCCGATGTTTGCCGGACATCAATTTCACTATCCCTACACCCCCGGACAGCCGGGGCATGAAGCGACAGGAGTCATCGCGGCAATCGGCAGAGATGTCACCAGCATCGCGGTTGGGCAACGCGTGAGCACCTGGCGCGATCCCGGACATGAAAGACCGGGCTGTTACGCCCAGTATGCTGTCCATAAGTCCGATAACGTTATCGCGGTGCCGACACATCTCCCCCCGGCGGCGACCGCCCCGGTAGAACTGGCGATGTGCATCGGTGCCTCGTTCCTCATGCAAAAAACAATGGGGGTTCTGGAGAAACGCCGCTTTGCCGTGGTCGGGCTGGGACCGGCGGGGCTGATCGCCGCACAGATGGCGCGAGCGGAGGGGGCTTCGGAAGTGATCGGGTTCGATTTTTCGGAGAAACGGCGTGCGAAAGGTATTGCGTTGGGATTGGACGCCGCATTCGACCCCCGTACCTACACGGACACCGCGAAATTCGACACGGCGATTGACTGTGTCGGCGCGAAAACATCGGTCGAATGGCTGATGGACCGGACCGAGGATGTCGTCGCGCTTTTCGGCGTACAGCGCGAATCGTACGAATTCGCGCCGAAACATTACCGGTTGCGGTTGTGCGGATACCCCGGTCATAGCCGGGCGGCGGCGGAATACGCCGTGCAACTGATGACCGAGGAAAAACTGGATCTGAGTCCGCTGGTGACGCACCACTTCCCGCTCGAAGGCTACGCGGAGGCGGTTGACCTGTTGGAGAAACAGGAGGCTATCAAGGTATGTTTCTGGCCCTGGAAGGAAGCGGATATGTTCGGCTGAGTCCTCCGTCGGACGGTTTTGGGGCGGCGGGACATGACGGATGCCGTGACTGTGTAAGCGGGAACCCGTTCCCTGGGCGGGCTATCCTTCCTTTATTATCCCGTAGACCAGGTGAATCGCATCTTAATTTCCGGGGCATTCGCGGAATGGCAC
>JAYULM010000431.1:0-31095 GCA_043763605.1 Armatimonadota bacterium
GAGACGTACCTCGGCTACATCGAACTGCACTTCCCGAAGATCGAAACCTGGGACGATCTTGTCTACTACGGGCAGGCGAATCAGGCGATGGCACTGGCATACGGCGTCGAACACTGGCGGCGGCGCAAGGGGCGTTGCTGGGGAACCCTGTTCTGGCAACTCAACGATTGCTGGCCCGCGCAGTCGTGGGCAGTCGTGGACAGCGCGGGCGAGGGAAAACTGGCGTACTACGCCGCAAAACGGACCTTCTACCAACCGGTGCTGGTGTCGCTCGTCTGGAAAGATCGAAACGTCGAAGCGCACGTCATCAACGACACCGCGCAACCGGTCGCCGGTACGCTATCGGTGTCATTCCGGTCCCTGGACAGCGGCGAAGGGGACACGTTCTCTAGCGAAATCGTGATCGAAGCCAACGCGACCAACGCGGGTGCTGCGCTAGCGGTGCCGATCCCGGACGCCGTGCTGAAATCCCGACTGAGCCTGTTCGTGCAGGCGAGGCTCGTGGCACCCGACGGCACCGTTCTCGGCGAAAACATCCTGTTCCTCGGCGAGCCGAAAGAGTTACGCCTGCCCGACCCGAATCTGAACCTGACCACGGCACCGGGCGAAAACGGCGCGGTCGTCGTCACGATCCGCGCGGAGGCGTTCGCGGCGTTCGTCCACCTGCGCCTGGCGGGTCTGGCGACGAACGGCATCGTGCCCCGGTTTTCCGACAACGGCTTTCACCTGCCGCCGGGCGAGCGAAAGACGGTGACGATAGCCGGACTACCCGCGAATACCACGCCGGAAGCCGCCGCAGCACTCCTTTCCGCGCGCTCCCTGGTCGGCAACGTTTGACCGGACGAAGGATTTTCCAAATCAATCGGTGAAATAGGCGGGCATGACACGCGAAATCAGCCCGACAGATACCGACGTTGTACCTCCGAAGCCGGGCGGCATACCACTTTACCTGCGAATTGTGATCGCGCTCGTGCTCGGCGTCATCGTTGGGGTCGCCGCCCAACAGGCGACACTGCTCACCGGGGACGGGAAGTATGTCGAATGGGTCGGTCAGTTGGAGGAACCGGCGAAGTTGATCGTCCGCTGTCTGGCGGCACTCGCCCCCGCGTTGGTTTTAGTCGCCGTCGTCAACGCCCTGCTCCACGCCGAAATCAAAGGACCACTTGCCGGGAGATTGGTCGGGCTACTGGTGTTGAACACCGTTGTCGCAATCGTCATCGGATTGGTGGTCGCGAACGTCATCCATCCCGGCAGGACCGGTTCGCTCAAACCGCCCGAAATCGTCCTCAAAGCCTCCGAGAAAGCCACCGACCCCGAGGACAAACGCATACTCCAGATCGTGGAAAAAGGCGGATTCGAGCCGGTCAAAACGAAGAAGACCGACCCGCTGAAATCGTTCCTCGACAATGTCCCGCGTAGCCTGTTCGGACCACTTTCCGACGGCGGTAGCGTCCTTTCCGTGATCCTGATCGCGCTGGCATTCGGATTCGCATTGCGCCCGCTCAAGGACCGCGAAATCCGTAACGTCTCGGACGCCGTGCAGGTGTCCTTCGACGCCCTGTTAGCCGTGCTCCACTACGTGATCGTCGTCGTGCCCTTCGGCGTGTTCGGCATCGTCGCCTCGCTCGTCGGGACGCGCGGCTTCGCGCCGTTCCAGGCACTCGGCTTGTTTATCGTCGCGGTACTGCTCGCGCTCCTTCTGCAAGCCGTCTGGTACCTGACCCGAGTTCGGTTCGGCTCGTGGGTGCCGCCGATGTACCTGTTGCGCAACTGCCGGGACGCGCTTGTCACCGCGTTCAGTACGGCGTCGTCCACGGCGACCATGCCGCTGACATACGAGGCTTTGAAATCCCGCGTCGGGCTGCGGACGCGCTCGGCGGGCTTGGGCGCGCTGGTCGGCGCGAACTTCAACAACGACGGCACCGCGCTTTACGAAGCGATGTCCGCCCTGTTTATCGCGCAAGCCATCGGGCGCAACCTGAATCCGTGGGAGCAGTTTCTCGTCGTGTTGACTTCCATCGCGGCGTCGGTCGGAGCGGCGGGAATCCCGGAAGCGGGGCTGGTAACGATGACATTGGTGTTTACCGCCGTCGGTCTGCCGGTCGAATATATCCCGCTCCTGCTCACGGTGGACTGGTTCCTGGACCGGTGCCGTACCGCGATCAACGTGATGGGCGACATGAATGTTTCCTGCCTTCTGGACGGTAAGATCCGCGAAACGGCGGAGGAGCGGGCAACTGCGGATTTGGACAAAGGATAAATTATGGGTATGAAACGACGCGGTTTCTTTCTCGGGCTGGTAATCACCTTCGTCGGTCTGACCAGTCTTTCGTCGGCACACGCGCAAAGTAGCGCGGAGCCGGTCTACGTCGTCACGCTCCCCGATAAGCAGGTCATCACGCTGACCACGCTCTTCGGCGAGGACGGCGATGGGGCAAAATCGGCGCGTGTCGCCACCCTTCCCGACGGCTACGGGAAATCCGACCTGTCCCTTTTCGCGAGCGTTTCGATGAATCTGGAGGGGTACCCGGTCGCGGCGGCGGTGCAGTTCGGACCGAAGTCCGCCCCGAAAGCAATACGGCTACAGGGTAAACGAGCGGACGATTCATCCGTACCCGGGGACGGTGAAAACGCTACCTGGACGGTAAATGTGCCCGCGACCACGGAAACCATCCCGTATTCCGGCGTCCCGATCACACTGCCGACCGCGCACGGTGCTTTGGGGCGACAATACGACTTCGCAAGGGGCGGAGAGCAGCCGTTCCTGTGTCTGCTGGATTTCGCGGTGCTGGCACCAACCTTTTACCCTATCACGTTCCGCTATGACGGCACGGAAACGATAGCCCTCGAAGGCGGGTCGGTTAAGGCGCGGCGGTTAAAATACAAAACAGCGTTGCCATATCTGCCGAAGGAGCAGAACGAAGGCGTCGTGTTCGTCGGGACGCGCGGCGAAGTTTTGCGTTGTGACACTAACCTTTTCGCGACCCCGTTCAAGGCACTTGGTCCCTCCAAACCAACCGGGAAATCCGGGGAATTCGAGTTCAAGTTGGACCGTCCGGGCGATGTGTACCTCCGCGAGCGGCTCCTGAAACCGGGGATTCGTGAGATCGCTATCGAAGCCGGTCCGGGAAATTACGTCGTCGCGAACGGCACCGTGGACAGGGCGGGGCGTCCGCTAACCCTTTCTTCCCCCTGGCTCGGCCGCCCGCTGACCGTTACATTCGCGCCGACTGCCGTGATCTGGAGTCTCGCCGCGACGGAGCCGGTCAAAACCATCGTGCCCGAGGGCAAAGCATGGTTCGTGCCGCACTGGTTCGTGACCGAGTCGTGGGAAAGTGGGGCGGGACCCTGGGCGAATATGGCGGTGGGCGATAAGCGTGACGGTTCGTACTTCCCACTTTTTACCGGGCAACAGGACGGCGGCACATTCACCATCCGACGCCAACCTGACTTTGTTACCCGGATCGGTGGCGCGGAAGTCGCACTACGCCGTTACCGCGTGGAAACGAAAGTCGTCTACGAGCTGCTCACGGACGGGAAACGCATGGTCTATTTCGCGGGTTCGGACGGCTTGAAAGCGACGCGAAATGGGTTCGAGTCGCTCGCGAGCGCGATTCCGGTACCGAATCCGCCGGAAGTCACTCCCCTGAAAGTAGCGGTCCCTTCCAATTAAGGCACTGCATTTCATACCCCGTTTCGTCACAACCGGTCCGGGTATTTTACCCGGACTTCGGCGTCATAAATGCCCACTGCTGGAAGCCGTTACGAAACTCGGACAACGCGGAATTTTGTTCGTCCGGCGCGAGAAACGAAATCATTGGATAGTCTTCCGGCTTGCGCTCGGCAGTGTCTATCAGGGTGATCGCGTGTGATGTTGCGAATCGCTCCATCAAGGCGGGCGTGATTCCAGGCTTGAGTACGTCGTGCAGTTCTACCAGGATGTCGGCTTGCGCGAGAGCGGGAACCAGGTCAGGCTTCAAAAGGTCAAACTCGTACCCTTCGCAATCGCAGACGACGAGCGATCTGCCTTTAAGTTTTTGTTGCAACCGCGCCGGGTCACAGAAAGATTCGATGATGACTTTTTCCGCCATGCCGTTCTCCGAAGCGAGTTTTCGACACAATGTCTGCGCTTCGGGGTTAATATCGAAGGCGTGAATCCGGGGGGAACCTCTCAGTCGCATCGCCAAGCCCACGGCATAATATCCTTCCGCGGAACCCACATCGACCGCCGTTTCGTACTCTGTCGCCAGAACAGATTGGAGGACGCCGTGCAATTCGCTCTCATAACTCCCGATTAATTTGGGCAGGAAGGACGAACCCGCCGACTCCGTTATATAGTTCATTCCGGCGAACGGACCCGTGAGTACCTTCATCCCGCACCGCTCGATGACGGTTTTTGTGATCGCCGGGATCCCGTGTTTTTCCATCACCGCGATGCCATGACGGTTCGCCCGGGTCATCGCGAGCGAGTCGTAGTAGCCGGGCGCGACCGCACGGAGGATCGCTTTCAACGCTTGTTTAACCAATGATGTCGCTCCTAAAAGAACTTTCGGCGGACGCAGTCCCACCGAAAAGAAAACCGATATGCCGCCCCGGGAAGATATGGCTGTGCGATAGTACTATTAATTCGAGGGCTTTGTCAAAACCGCGACGAATCAGAGATCCGCGATTCTGCTGCTCTCTGCTTCGTCGCGTCAGGGATTTACATCCCCAGCCACTTTTTGACGCGGTACACGGTGATGTCGCGGTGCAGTTCGGAGATGGCTCGGGCTATAAGGTTCTTCTCCGGGCAGACCTGGTGTTGTGACTGCGGATCGCATACAATACGCATGGCACCGCCAAAGGCGTTAGCCCCGGACGAGACGCGCCGTACCCGGTTTTCCTTGCGAAGACGACGCCACGAAAGGCGTTATCATGTCTCACTTTGTCGGGTCACTTCTTCAATTCGTCGGCGCAGGGATGGTACTCGCGGCGTTCATCACGGTCCGCGCGGGAGTTCTTTCAAACGACAGTCTTCGCGCCCTGCTTCTTAACTTGATCGGTTCCGCGACTCTCGCTGTTCTCGCACTGCATGAGGGGCAATGGGGTTTCTTGCTATTGGAAAGAATCTGGGCGGTGGTTTCGCTTCACGGGGTTCTTACCTACCGCAGGACAATAACATCGAGTTCCTGATGAATCCTGGGGGATTCTGGATTAATGGATCGTGAAAGCGATTGACAAGTCTGTCAGCGGAAGGCGAGTGCTCCCGAAACTTATAACGATTCGGTTTGATTCGACCACGGACACTGAAGGGTTCCGGTGTAAGCGCGGACGCTGTAGACGCTTCGCGTCGCCGGGGTCGGGACATTACTTCGAGTCTGCACTCGGCTCCCTTGACGCGAAGCGTCTACAGCGTCCGCGCTTACACCGGAACCCTTCAGTGTCCGCTCAACAGATACACCGTTTCATGGAAAGTCAATCGAGGGGGGAAGGGGCAGATTGCATTCGCGACCTGCCCCGCAAACATCAAGCGCATATTACATACCCAGCCACTTTTTGACCCGGTACACGGTGGTGTCGCGGTGCAATTCGGCGATGGCGCGGGTCAACGGGATCTCTTTCGGGCAGACCTGGACGCAGTTCTGGGCGTTGCCGCAGGAGGCGATGCCGTCGTTGCCGCTGATGGCTTCGAGACGGTCGTCGGCGTTCAGTTTACCGGTCGGGTGCGAATTGAACAGGCGAACTTGGCCGAGTGCCGCCGGACCGATGAAGTTGCTGTGCTCGTTGATTTGCGGGCAGGCTTCGAGGCACGAACCACACGTCATACACCGGGCGAAATCGTAGGCGAGTTCCTGTTGCTTCTGGCTCATGCGCGGACCCGCCCCGAGATCGTAGGTGCCATCAATCGGAATCCAGCCCTGAATCTTTTGCAGGTTCTCGAACATCCGCGAGCGGTCGACGCAAAGATCGCGCACCACGGGGAACTTGCTCATCGGCTCCAATCGGAGGCGGCTGGAACCGTTGACCATCGGTGCTACACGGTCGATCAAGCCCGAACAGGACTGACGCACCTTGCCGTTGATGCGCATCGTACAGGAGCCACAGACTTCTTCGAGGCAGGCTTGTTCCCACGCGACCGGCGCGACTTTCTCGCCCTTCTGATTGATCGGGTTGCGCTGAATCTCCATCAACACCGAGATGACGTTCATGCGCGGGCGATAGGGAACCTCGAACACCTCCTCGTACGAAGCGGCATCCGGTCCCGCCTGTCGCTTCACGGTGACGAAGATCGTGCCTGTCTCGGCGAGGGATTTTGCCTGCTGGGGGGAAACGCCGCTCGCCGCGATCTCCGGTTCCTTAAACTCGGTGGTCCCGGCGGTGGCACTGGTTAGTATTGGTAGGGCGAACATCGCGTCTATTTCCTTCCTGGACAAAAGATTTCACTCAATTTTACCGGTTCCGCCCCGCGATGTAAAGTGTTCTGTCCCTATAGCGAATATAACGAAAACGGAGGGCATTTCGATGACTCATCGTTTGACTCGGTCGATACGTCCCCCTGATGATGCCAGGAAGAAACGATTTTGAGTTCTTCAAGTTGTTATACGCACTGACAATGGGACTTTGATCTAACTTAGATTTTGCGCGAAATGATTCAAGCGCGTTGCCATCCTCAAACCTCTTTGCGCGTAACCAGCTCGGATTCGTCGGTGTGAAGGCTTTTCTTTTACGATGTCATCTGAACGAGAACGGCATCCTCGGTCTGGACACGCCGAACATGAGGCTTGACGATATGCCACAATTCTAGGTCCGCGACTTCTCTGCCGCCTGAAAATCGGGTGACCTGATCTTGGCTCAGGTCGGCGACGAGGCGCGAAAGCCCTGTCGCGGTGGCTTGCCCGAACGAGGCTATCAAAGAATAAGAGTCCAAGTCGAGCAGTCGAGCATCGCGGATAGTCAATGGCTTGAAGCACTGTATCAAAACCGAACTGTGTAGGGTGAAATATTCAGAAATAATATTGACATATAATCTGCTAATATGATATATATATACAGTGTTGGAAACATTGGTGTTTTCAAGAAATGAATGCAATGATGTCACATCGACTTGATTTTTCAATTCTCCCCCAACATATCCCAAAACCGTCGAAACGTCCGGGACGCCCACGCAAGGATGGGGGAGATCCGGCGTATCTCCGCATCGAAAATGAGTTGCGTGAACGAATTGTCCGTGGCGAGATGCCGGTCGGCACGTCGCTCCCCGGATTGCGCGAGTTGTCTCAACATTATGGCGTGTCCGCTCCGACAGTACGTATCGCGATCAACCGATTGGTCGATGAGGGTTTGCTGGTTGTCGAAGCGCGTCGCGGGACTTTCGTCGCCAGCGAAACGCCGATTCCGATACCGGTGCATTCACATTCCCGGCACAGTCCGGCTGGGGCCAGTTCTTTGCTGGGAGATACCGTTCTTGTAATTTCGCCGCTCGGGATGGATTCGTTCGATCCTGCACGTGGTATGCCGATAGGCTGGGATCATGGCATAGGGCTTGCCGTGGCGGAAAACGTCCGAAAGCACGACTGGCATCTCATGGTGCTCAATTTTGACAGGGTTCATTCCTTGGCAATTCTGCATAAGCGATTGACTCGATTGTTTGTGTGTCATCCAGCAGGGGTCATCTTTGCGCAGTTCTTCGAAGATAAGGAAGTGGCGGGCGTGGTCGTGGAACTGGCGAGACGTCATAACGTCCCTCTGGCAATTTACGGTGGTGACCCTGATGCCACAACGTTTGGAGACCGGGTGATTTCCGGTCATGCACAGGGAGCCTATGAATTGACATCCTGGTTGATCCAGGTCAGGCATCGGCGCGCTATTGTGTTTCTTGGCAGTGGCGATTCCAATCGCTTGTGGTGGATGCAGGATAGATATGAGGGCTACTGTAACGCCATGCGGGAGGCAGGTCTCAAACCGCTACCGATGCAGATCATCACGAATCAGTCCGACAAATCCACCAGCGAAGCGTTCGACGCTGCCAGTCGTCTCAATGCGTCCTGTCTGATCGAGTCTATTCTTGGCACAGGGAAGAGGACTCCCACGCCTTGTGACGCCTTCCTCGTCCTTTCCGATGGGGACTGTTTCTCGGTGGCGGCAGCCATTCGCCTTTTCGGCAAGGAACCGAACCGGGACATCGATATCGTCGGTTACGACAACTACTGGTTCACCTCCGGTGAGCGTATCTGGGAAAGTAGCGTTCCTCTGGCAACTGTCGACAAGCAAAATCGCCGTGTCGGGGAAGAACTGGTAGACCTGATCGCGGAGCGACCCAAGGGCGGCATCCAGAAGGGTGAGCAGATCGTACGGACGGTTGCCCCGGTGCTGGTCATCAATGATGACGCTGTGATGCGCAACCCTGCACTTTAGATTGAATTTCACATTTTCGAGATTAAAGATTATGTCTTATTTGAACTCATCGCTATACTTGATTCTTTGACATGATCCCTCTCATCCCTGCCCTCTGGCAAAATCAACCCAACCTGTATGGAGTATACGAAAATGTTCTATCGAAACCCGGCAATGCATCGCCGACGTAACTATCTGGTGAAGCACTGTGGTCTTGCCGCTGTCCTATCTCTGTCGCTGTCACTCTACAACTGCGCGACTGTGTCCGCACAAACCCTGACCTACAAGACTTCCTGGTTTGGAAACTCCGGGGGGACCGAAGCGAATCATATCATGCAAAGTGTTGATTCCTTCTTCGTCTCCAACGATGGTAAGTTATACGGTGCGACCTATTTTGAAGAGGGTGGGTCGAACGTGCTCGTATTCAGCCAGACCGATGGTTCAATTCTGTGCCGTCCCTATGAATCGGGGACCGGAAGCTGGGGGAAGCAGTCCCAAGGCGTCGCGACCGGGGACGGCACATACGTCTATCAAGCCATGTCGCAGGACGGCGGCTATGACGGCTCGGTCGCGAACGGTTCCGGCGGCGTCAGATACCCGGCTACGGGGAGCAAATGGCAAGTGATCCGCCGGTACAAACTCAGCGACGGCTACGGGGCTTCGTTCACCGGCGGGAACGGATCTGACGGTTCCTATCTGGTCGTCGCGACCGGTAGCACCGCGAAGGCGGTGGTCGGCTTAGCCGTCAGTAACGGCGAGATCTATGCCGCCGATTCGCAGACGAACACGATCAGGGTCTACAACGCGACCACGATGTCGGCGACCCCGGTGCGCAGTTGGGCTGTCACCGACCCCGGCAAGATACAGGTCGACAGTGCCGGGTTCATCTGGATGTTGCAACCGACGAACAAGAAACTGGTACGCTACTCGAACACCGGTGTGCTCCAGTCGCAGTCCGTCACCTTCGCCGCCGCCGTCGTCCCCCTCGGGTTCGGGATCGACACGACACAGAACCGCATCCTCGTCGCCAACGACGGCGTGGATCAGAACATCCTGATCTACAACAACATCCTGACTTCCCCCGGTGCCAACGGTACATTCGGGACCACGGGCGGCATCTACTTTGGCACGGGCGCACAGATCGGGCTGGTCGGTCCCCGCCTGTTCAACGGCCCGGTCGGGGTGGGCGCGGATAGTAGCGGGAACATCTACGTCGCCTGTGACGCGAGCGGCAGTGGCGGCGGCACGGTGATCGAGAAATATGATTCGCTCGGCAATCTCGTCTGGAACAAGATCGGACTCGAATTCGTGGACGGCGGGGACACGGCACCCTCCTCGGAGACGGACGTTTATACGAAGGAGGAGCACTTCGTGATGGACTACATTCAGACCGCGGCGGGGACGGAAGCGACCTACAAAGGGTACACCCTCAACCGCTTCAAGTATCCGAACGACCCCCGCCTTCATGATACCAACCAGCATCACGCCTCCCCGATGATCCGCGAGATGGACAGCAAGCGTTTCCTGTTCATTTCCAACATGTACGGCGACCCGCCGTCGATCTACCGGTTCAACTCCGCGACCGACGGGGAAACGGCGATCCCTTCCGTCTACTTCGGTTCGACCGGAGGGTGGTCGGATTGGATGCCAACCCGCCCCGCGAGCGGGGACTGGAACTGGCGCGACCTGAACGGGAACGGGAACTTCGACAGCAACGAGTTCACCCAGCCGTCTGCCGCATTCACCTTCGGGAAATGGTCCGTGGATACGCGGGGGGACATCTGGGTCACCAGTAACGACGCGGTGAAGACGATCTCGAAGATCCCCTACGGCGGTCTGGACTCGGTCGGGAACCCGATCTACGACTACAGCGCGCGGGTGTCTACCACTGCTCCTTCGATCTTCACGGAGTTGTGTCGCATCGAATACGAGCCTGCCACGGATACCATGTGGGTCGCGGGTTATACGACGACAAACACGAATCAGAGCACGCAATACTGGGGTCAGATCGGTCGCGAGATAGTTCGCTACAACAACTGGAGCACGGGCAACCGGACCGCGAATCTCCGCATCACTATCCCATATGATGTCCAATCTAACCCGGCTGTTACAATTAAAGCCATGGCACTCGCAGGGGATTACGTGTTCGCGGTCGAGGCTCGTCTGGCGATAATCCATGTCTACAACAGGGACACTGGAGTCAAAGTGGGTATAATCTCCCCTGGTCCGGAAGTCGGTTCCAAGAGCGGGTGGGTGGATGTGGATCACGGCATCCGCGTGAAGCATCGTTCCAACGGCGAGTACCTTATTTTCGTGGAGGAAGACGGGTTCGGGAAAGTGATGATGTACCGATGGGCACCGGCAGGCATTACGCCTCCCGCGACCGGAACCGGCACGATCACCCGCGAGATTTGGACCAACATCCCTGGGACCGCGATAACCGGCATCCCGCAGACCGCGCCCCAGTCCACCGGCACACTGACCAGCATGGAAATTCCCATGAATACAGCAGATAACTACGGGACGCGGCTTCGTGGCTACATCACCGCGCCGTTAACCGGTGCCTATACGTTCTGGATCGCCGGGGACGACAACTGCGAACTGTTGCTTTCCACGAACGACCAGCCGGGGAACAAGGTAAGTATCGCGTCGGTCGGCGATTGGACGAATAGCCGTGAGTGGAACAAATATCCATCGCAGAAGTCGGGGGTACGAAACCTGATCGCCGGAAACCGGTACTACGTCGAGGTGTTGCACAAGGAAGGCGGTGGGGGAGACAATCTGGCGGTCGGCTGGCTCAAACCCGGTCAGAGCGGTACGTCACCTTCCGAGGTCATCCCCGGTTCGCAACTGTCGCCGTTCTCAGGAGGGACGAGTCCTGTATCGCAACTATTGTCTATGGGTACTATAATCGGCACTACCGGTTCCCACGACGGTGTCAGTACGCGCGAAAAAGCCTTCGACGGGAACACGGGAACGATATTCGATGGTCCGACGGCAAGTGGTTGCTGGGCAGGTCGAGATTTGGGTTCGGGTACCACACGGCGGATCACACAGGTCAAATACTACCCGCGCACAGGATTGGAAAGCAGGATGACTGGCGGAAGCTTCCAGGGGAGCAACGACGGCTCGTCCTGGACGACGCTACACACGATCCCGGGTACACCGGCTACGAATGCCTGGACATCAGTGAATATCACGAACACCGCCTCCTGGCGTTATCTGCGCTATCTGTCGCCGAACGGATCGTATGGCAACGTCGCCGAAGTGGAGTTCTACGGGCAGTAATTGATCGCCCCAGGTGTGTCGGGAGTGGTGATATGATTGCCATTCCCGACACGGATGTCCTCCGTCTGGAATATTTCAGACGGAGGGCACATGGTTCTCGGTTCTCCCAACGACCGCAAGACTCGATCAAATTGCGTTTAGCACGACGGTCGGTTTTCAGAGGAACTGCGTAGGGTGGGAGTAACTATTCTGCCCATATGTAGTATAAAATGAGAGACGACATTTCCTGATTCCGGATATGCATATGCGTGACACTCATGAATGAAAAACGAATTGGTGCGGTATCTCCATCATGGACAATGAATTGCCCGCGATGGATCGCGGAAGCGGAATGTTTGGTCCCGAAATTACGCTATAAGGTAATACCACCCGCAAAGGCGGTTTCAGTTATCGCGGACGAATCTGCATTTCAAGGATGGGCAGTCCGCGATGCCACGGAATTGACACTGGAGCATCTAAACACTGTTGCCATGCGAGGCGGGGATAGTATCACACTCGACTTTGCCGAACATCGGGTAGGCTATATAACTCTCAAACTCAAAAGCGACCGGTGGTACAATGATTCTCCCGTTCGCCTGCGGCTTTTCTTCGGCGAGGTGCCTGCCGAGGTTGTCGAACCGTTTGACCCCTACGCCGGTAAATTAAGTCGCGCCTGGTTGCAGGACGTGCAAGTCGACATAGATACGCTTCCTTCGGAAGTTCGACTCCCCAGAAGGTATGCGTTTCGTTATCTGCGTATCGATGTTGTGACCACTTCACCGGATTTCCGGGTGATCATCGACGAAATCGCATGCGAGACAGTCACGAGTGCGGGTCCTGATCTGGGCGAAACGCCACTTGGAGGCGTTGACAGGGAACTGGATCGCGTCAGTGTTCATACATTACGCCAATGTATGCAGACTGTGTTTGAGGACGGTCCTAAACGTGACCGCCGTCTCTGGCTGGGTGACCTTCGACTTCAGGCACTGGCGAACTATGTTTCGTTCAAGGATTATGATCTGGTGAAGCGTTGCTTGCTCCTGCACGCCGGTCTGGTGCGAAAATCTGATGGCATTGTTTCTGCCTGTATCTACGAACGCCCGGTTCCTGTTATGGGGCAGAGTTTTATTCTCGATTACGTAGCCATGTTCGGTCCGACACTTCTGGATTATGCCAATGCGAGCGGCGACAAAAAATTTGCCATCGAGTTATTGCCCGTTGCGCTCCATCAACTCGACTATTGTCTTGATTTCGTGGATTCCGACACGGGACTGTTTCGTGATCCCGGAAACCTGTGGATATTCCTCGATTGGCACCCGGAGTTACACAAGACTGCGGGAATGCATGCGGTAATTATCTACGCAACGCGTCGCACGGCTGAGCTACTGAGGCTTGTCGGGGAGGAGGCACATGCCAACCGTCTGGAGTCTACTGCGGACCGAATGTCCGTTGCCGCTCGAAATAAACTGCGCGACGCAAGGACGGGGCTTTATTTAAGCGGACCGGATGATCAGGTTTCCTGGGCGACACAAGTATGGATGGTACTTGCAGGCGTCCCCCTCGAAATACAGGAAGCCGGGGATCTGTTCGATGCATTGGAGACGCAAGTCGGTGCGGTGCGCCCGGCAGGTCCCTATCTTTGGCATCACGTGGTGGATGCCCTTTTCAAATGTGGGCGAAATGAGCAGGCACTGGGCATCTTGAGAAATTACTGGGGGAAAATGGTGGCACACGGAGCGTCGACCTTCTGGGAAGTGTTCGATCCTGAAGATGATGTGTTATCCCCATACGGAAACCATCTCGTAAACAGTTACTGTCACGCCTAGAGTTGTACTCCCGCCTATTTCCTACGCACTGCTGCCAATGCGCAACTACGCCATCCCTGACTTAACGAGATAGCCGAAAATCGATTTGACGGCAATATATGAGTACGGGATACGGCACTGACACGGCTTCTCATTCCCGATTCGTGGCGATGTAATACGATTCGTTTGCTGGGAGTTGGCAATTCCCGTTATTCCCGTGGTGAGACTGGTACCACAAGGTGATTCTTGTGTCCCGGTTGAGGATGGTTTCCGACAGTACGCCCACAATTCGATTATCCCGTGGCATACCTGTTCCGGTCTCTCGGAAGCGGGCGTACTGTCAGGAAAGCCTAATTCGCGCCGCCCATGCCCGGCTTGATGTCCGCCATATTCGGCGATTTGTCGCTCTGCGCGGTGCCGCTCCCGCCGTCGCGGGGGGCGTTCGAGGGCGCGGTAGTGAGCGGGTCATTCTCGCCAGTGCCGCCGCCTACCAAAACCGCCTCGCCGGGCACGGAAATGGGAGTCGCCCCGTTCGAGTAGCCATTGGTTCCGTTAGCATGCCCGTTGGCGTAGCCATTCGCATGTCCGTTGGCGTGCCCGTTCATATGACCGTTGGTCCCGTTCTTGTGACCGTTCAGCGAGATCTGTACCGCCTCGACCTTTTTCGCCGGAGTATCCGTCGTGTACTTGCGCTGGCGCGGCGTCACCTGCGAAATGTCCACCTCCTCGTACCGGATTGTCGGACCTTCGGACGAATGTTCCGCGACCGTGGTTTTGAGATAATGGGCGTCGTCGCGGTCCGGGAAATCCGGCTTGTAGTGCGCCCCGCGCGACTCGTCGCGAAGAAGCGCGCCTTTGGTCATCACCCGCGCCAGAACCAGCATGTTTTTGAGTTGGCGCGTGAACGGGATCGTCTGGTTTGTCCATCCCGCCGCGTCCGAAACGCTACTTTTCTCATAGCGGGCGTCTAACTCGTCCAGTTTGCTCAGCGTGTTTTCCAACCGGTCGTTGTAACGAACCACGGTCATGTTCTCGGTCATCACGGTGCCGAGTTCGCGCCATATTTCGAACGGGTTTTCGGAACCGTTCATGCCCTTGATGCGCTCATACTCCTTGGTCCGCGCCGCTTCCTGCTTCGCGAATTCCGGGTCGGTGCCGTCCGGGTGCGATTCCAGTCCGTCGGCGTACTTGCAGATTTCCGGTCCCGCCAGTTGCCCGGTAGTCAGACACGACAGGAGCGAGTTTGCGCCGAGCCGGTTCGCGCCGTGGTACTGGTAGTCACATTCGCCCGCCGCGAACAAGCCGGGGATATTGGTCATGTGGCGTGGCACGGACGAATCCAAGCCGTTGTTGACCCACAGCCCGCCCATCGAATAATGGACCGCCGGGAAGATGCGCATCGGCACATCGCGTGGGTCATCGCCGACGAACTTCTCATAAATTTCCAGTACGCCGCGCAGTTTCAGGTCGAGCTGCCGCCGGTCGATGTGCGTGACATCGAGGTACACCTGATTCTGCCCGAACACTCCGCGCTTCTCATCGACGCACTTGGCAAAAATCTCGCGTGTCGCGATGTCGCGCGGCACCAGGTTGCCGTACTTCGGATACTTTTCTTCCAGGAAATACTCGCGCTCGGCTTCCGGGATGTCCTGACCCTGCCGCGTGTCGCCCGCTTTTTTCGGCACCCAGACGCGCCCGCCCTCGCCGCGCACCGACTCCGAAATCAGGCGCAGTTTGTCCTCGCCCGGAACGGCGGTCGGGTGAACCTGTACGAACTCGCCGTTGGCGTACCACGCGCCCTGCCGGTAGACCGCGCCCGCCGCCGTACCCGTGTTGATCGTCGAGTTTGTGGACTTGCCGTAAACGATGCCGGGACCGCCGGTTCCCAGTACAACCGCGTCGCCCGCGAACGTCTGAATCTGCATCGAGCGCAGATCCTGCGCGACGATCCCGATACACTTCCCGGCACCGTCTTCGTCGCGCACGATGCCGAGGAACTCCCAGAACTCGAACTTGCGGACCTTGCCCTCGACTTCGTAGCGGCGCACCTGTTCATCCAGGGCGTAGAGAAGTTGCTGCCCGGTCGTCGCGCCCGCATACGCCGTGCGGTGCATCAAGGTGCCGCCGAAGCGTCGGAAGTCGAGTAAGCCTTCCGGCGTCCGGTTGAACATCACGCCCATCCGGTCCAGCAGGTTGATGATGCCCGGTGCCGCGTCGGTCATGGTTTTGACCAGCGTCTGGTTCGCCAGAAAGTCGCCGCCGTAAACGGTGTCGTCTAAGTGGATCGCCGGGGAGTCACCCTCACCTTTGGTGTTGACCGCGCCGTTGATGCCGCCCTGCGCACAAACCGAGTGCGACCGCTTGACCGGGACGAGCGAGAACATATCCACGGTCCCGCCCGCCTCCGCGACTTTAACCGCCGTCATAAGACCGGCCAGTCCGCCGCCGACAATAATCACCCTTGCTTTTGTGGGAGCCGCCATCGTGAAGAAACCTTTCTACCGCTACCCGCCGCGCCCCGAAAAATGAACGCGTTTGTATTTATGCTACCAGTTTACGGCGCGGCACGTCGTAAGTAAAGCGCGGTTTAGGCATAACGGTTATTCGTGGCGAACGAGTCGCGAAAAATATACTAACTCGACAGGCGTTTGGGGCACCCATGTTTTACCTCGTTTTTTTGTTGCGGCGATTTTTATGATTGGTACTTGACATCACCGGGAACTTATATGGTTTCAATCGATTCATGGCTTGCGTCATGGATCGCTTGATACGAACAATAGACAATATTCCAGAAGTTTCAAGGGTATTAGGATGATTTGCTCCTAAAGCCGTTACGCGTATCGTCAACGCTCTATGTAGCAATTGTTCCGATTCATCGTAGCGTCCCTGCTCTGCCCTCAACACTCCTAGATTGTTTAGGCTTCTTGCTGTGTCGGGATGCATCGCGCCTACTGTCTCCTCGCAGATCAACAACGCCTCCACATACAACGGCTCAGCTTTATCTGGGAAGCCCTGCGATTGATACAAATACGCCAAATCGTTTATGGTTATCGCTGTGTCTGGATGCATCGTGCCCAAGACTTGTTTGAAGATTTCTAATGCACGCACGTACATAGGTTCCGCTTTGTCATAAAAGCCTTGTGATTCGTACAGACCCGCCATCTGGTTGAGGCTTGCAGCTGTATGAGTATGCGCCCCTCCCAAAACTTGTTCATTTATTGCCAGTGCTCGAACATACAATGGTTCTGCATTAGATAATTTATTCTGAAGTTCGTAGACGTGTGCCAAATTCCTTAGGCTTGTTGCGGTATTTGGATGTATTGAGCCTAAACACTGCTCGCTTATTGATAGCGCTTGGATATAAAGCAACTCTGCTTTGTCATACAACCCTTGTAAACAATACAATAACGCCAGATTGTTCAAGTTTGTCCCGGTAATCGGGTGCAACGGACCTGACGTTTGTTTGCTAATCGCCAATGCGCGAATAAATAATGGCTCCGCTATGTCATATAAACCTCGCAATCTGTATAAGTTAGCTAAATTACTCAAACTCATTGCCGTGCTGGAATCCATGGCACCCAGTGTAGTTTCTCTTATAGATAATGACTGCAGAAAAAAGGACTCGGCTTGATCATACAATCCCCTTGACACATAAAGTGCGGCTATATTATTTGTGATGGTCGCAGTCATTGGATTATCTCCGCTTGACAACTGGTTGCACATTTGTAGTGACCTTATATATAAGGGTTCCGCCTTCTCATACTGTCCTACTTCGGAGAAAAAATCCGCTAAATTAGTGAGATTAACGGTGTCTTGGCGTGTTATCGGAACAAAGTCTGGATCTGCTGTCACGTAACTTTCTATCGGCAAGCCGATTGCTTGCATTTGTTCTGACACCCGTTTCCACATTTCATCGGCTTCAGTCACGATCCCCCCGTTAAGAAGCGGGATGAAGGCTTCGACGGCAAGCCTTACTCGTTCCGTGATTGTCAAGGTTTGCAAAAAAGAGTTATCGAATCGTTCCCAGTTGATCCGAGATAGTTGCCGTGCCTCTTGCGGAGACAAACGTGATCCCTCTGGTAGAGTCTCGAACGTCGTTTTGTCGGCGGCGGGGCGGATCGTTTCCGTCAGGCGAACCGATACGAGGAAGTAACGGGCGAGTTCGGGCACGGTATTCTCAAACGTCGCCGCGAAATCGGGCGTCATCCACCAGATTTGCTTCACCGGGAAGTTGACAAGATTTTCGCGGTTGTAGTTGAAGAGACGTAGTGCTTCCGTGACTGTCTCCTCTGTTGTGAAGGCGTACTGGAAGCCCGTCACATGGACCACACCGGACGCACCCGGAAGCGTTTCGGTTGCCAGGCGGCGGATGTGATCCAACGCGGGCAACTCGCGCTCCAGCATCACGTGCTGTACCGGGATAGCGTCCGGCATCAGCGCGGCGGTCATGCCGTCGATCACCGATTGCCTTGCCAGAGACGATTCAAAGGTCGCTAACGCCATTCCCGGTGGTGCGATGCGTGCCCATCGCGACAGACGCGCCGTCACGAACGCAATCGTTCCCGTTTCCGAGTCACCGGTCAGAGCGGCGGGTGGCGAGAGGTCAGATGCTACCGCCGGGGCGGGGGGCGTTGTTGTTGTCAAGAAGTTTTCCCTGTTGCTGTAAAATATCAACGATCAGCGGGTGCAGAGCATAGTACCCCGCGCCGTTGAACTCTTGAACCACGATAGCACGCAGTAGCGAGTGTATAACGTCGTCGGCGACATCATAGCCCGCTTCCTGCTTGTAGATGCCCTCCATGCGGCTCGCTTTGTCCGCGTAGGGTATCAATCGTGGGTCATACGGACTGCTACCGAGACGGTTTAAGTAGACCCGACGGCGTTCGTTGATGGCGCGTGTCACGTCCTTTTCCTCAATGATCCCGGTGTTGCCAACGCGAAGGGCGGCATAGTCGGCGGCTTCCAGAGTGATTGTAAAAAGGTCCTTCAAGTTGCCCCCCGATGCTACGACGACTCGCTCTTGTTGTCCCGGCGCGAACAAAGTGGGGTTCAAGCGCAGGTCGAGAAGCGAGATCAGCGCGGCGCGTCCCGACTCGTGCGGAGCATGAGCCGCCGTGTACACGGGTGTGTCATAGATGCAGACGTGCGGAAGCGGCAACAGGGCTTGGTGCCCGGAGTACGCCAGCGCGACCGGGATGTTGAAAATCAGATTCGCCTTCAACTCGTGGAAAAGGCTGGCGTTATGCACGAACAGCGTTTCAATACGGTCGGTCGGGACTCCCGGGCGGTCGAAATCCTCGCCGATAATCAGCCATTCCTGCCCGAGACTGTCTTTCAGAAGTCGGCTCGCATGGTCTAAAAAGCGGTTCAGTAGACCGACCAGTTGCGACAGCGTCGTGATACGGTACTCGGTGACATCGGACTTGCGTTCCGTGTTGTACTTGATGTCGCCTTTTATCTGCACGAAGAATCCGAGTAAGCCACCAATCGTTTCCGCGATTGGCGACGGCTTCATTCCGGCTTCGGCGGACACGCCCGCGCCACTCGTTTCCGTGGACGTATATTTTGCGGTAGCGAACCACAGGGAAATATCGCGCATCAGATCGGCGGGAAGATCATCCATGATTTCGCCGCTCTTTTGAAGCTCCACAACCGCCTCCGCGAGTTTCATCATGATGACGAGCAGAACTTCTTAGGGCTGAAAACCTGCGGCGTTAAGGTCGTCCGGTACCGCGAAGCGTACTACCCGGAACTTTTCTCTGACGCGAAGGCTAAGGCGGTACATTTCCGTGGATTTGCCGACGCCGGGATGCCCGACAAAGAACGTCTTGAACGGTACGCCACCGAAGGCACGATTCAGCCCCCGCACCATCGGATCGATTTTGCTACCGCCCCGCACGGCGTCTATCGCGTCGCTGTAAAACTGCTTGAAGTCGGCTTCGTCGCGTAGGGGTTCCGGCGTTAGAGTTTTATAAACCTCGTCTAAGTTTTCCGCCGGTCGGCTTAACTGAATAGGCATCTGTAAATCCCTCGCTCCCTGGTCAAGGCGCAGGTAAAGTGTACCATAAGAGCGGGCAGGGTCCATTTTTGGCGACCGAAACGCGCTCGAATCCAACAAAAAAGCCGGGGCAATGCCCCGGCTGATGTCCCGTCGCTGTTATCTCAATCCTGCCCGCTTTAATTCTCCGCCGCGCCGCTGGTCGCCGGTGTAGCACCCGCCGCGTCGTCCGCCGAGTTGGTGTCCGGTCGCGCCTCGACCGGGGTCTTGCGCATTACTTCATCCTTGTTCTTCTCGACCAACTCTTCGAGCGACTTGTACTCGGTTCGCAGGTTGACGAAGGACGGCTCGGTTGCCCCGGCGCGCATCAGGGGAAAACTGTTGCCCTTCATATGGAAGTTGATCGCCGTCGCGCACCCGATCACGGTCAATCCAATGCCGACCGCCCACCAGAGCATCGCCGAAATTCGTTGTGCCTGCGCGCCGATGGTGATGCCCCAGCGGATGCCGAAGTTGAACATGCCGTTGGCAAAATGGAACACGGCGGCGGTGATTCCCGCGATGTAGATCAACAGGTAGCCGATGGAAGCGAACCGATACGCCATCCCCATGTACGAAATCACGGCGTGTGCTTTTTCCGCCGCTTCCGGTTGCCCGCTGAACTCATACGCCCACCGGTGTCCGGTGGTCGACCAGACATGATAGGCGATATAGGCAAATGCTGCGACGCCCGACCACCGCTGGAGATAATAAAGATAGTTGCGCATGTAGCCATAGTGCGCGAGGTTGCCGCCCGGTCCCTGCGCCTGGGCGACGATGACGAAGCCGTAGATCGCGTGGAACAGGATCGGGAAGAAAATACCCACGATCTCGACCACTTGCACGAAGGGAAGATAGCCGATCACTTTGACAACCGTGTTGAACTCCGTCTCGCCGCGCAACGAGTAGGAGTTGGCGACGAGGTGGAAGACCATGAACGCCCCGATGGGAATGACTCCGGAAAGCGAGTGGAGTTTGTGCATCAGGAAAGAGTCCTTGAAGAACGCTTTGCTACCCGGCTGTCCTTTTTTGATTACTGTGGTTGCCATTGAAATGTGTATGTCCTGCTAAGGTCGGGCGAGATGGGAACGGGCATGACCGCGCCCCGCCGCGCGACTGATTACCGCAATATCAGTTTACGTTGGCGGCGGGGATAAGTAAAGCGGGATTTGAACATATTCATTATTCGCGGGGGCGATAGGAAACTGCCTTGTAGCCGTAGAATAAGAAAGCACAAGCCATGCCAGAAGAATCCGCGTCTGCCCGGCGTGCCGTGCGCGCCGCGTCCGTCACCGCTTGACGACGAATTTGAAACGTCCGCCGTTCGGCAGGACCGGCAACGATCTATAGGAGGAGAACGAACAGCATGATGTCGGGAATTATCGGCGGGGTGATCGCGATGGTACTGTTTCGGTATCTGTTTCCGATCTGGTTCGCGTTGCCGAAGGACTATCCGGAGTCCGGTCCGTCGCTCGCGGAGATCGAGAAGCGGTTCGCGGACCGGGGCGACAAGCCGGAAGGGAAGGCGGCGTTACTCACCCTGATTCCCGTCCTTGTTTGCTGCGCCTTCGTCGGCATTGTCGCTCTATTTTGTGCGAGTCGCGGCAACGGAGGAACCGACCTGATCCTCCTGCCCTCGATTTATTGGTATATGTTTCCTGCTATCTTCGGCGCGATGGGAATCAGTATCCTCGCGCATGCCGCCGCGACGCGCAAACTCCTGCGCGGCAAAGGGACGGACGGCGACGATGAGTACGCGCTCTATGTTCGGTTACAGAATCTGAAAAGTAACTACCGCGCGGGAAACACATCGCGAATTCTCTCAGGCGTACTACTGATTTCCTCGCTCGCTATGCTGGTACTTTTCGCGGACAACTACACACGCATCGGAAAAAGTGAGATCACGCTGAACCCGTTCTTTTCGCTCGGTGAGACGCGGCACACCTACCGGGACATAGAGCGGATCGTCACCGCCCCGCGTTTGCTCGCACCGAACGGCAACACGGTGGAGCGACGCGTTTACCTGATCCGCTTCCGGGGCGGGGATAAATGGAACTCGGACAACGCGCCGGGCGAGTACAGCGACGCCGAGTTGGCGCAGATCGTTGGGGGCATCGCGAAAAAATCCGGCGTCACCGTCACGGAGCAGGAGATTTTCCAACGGGACGAACTGTGATCGTTGCAAGGGCGTGGGAAAAATAAATCCTGCGTTTTGTAGCACTGGCGATTATTGGCGGGTACACTGACGGTGTGCATGGTGCGGGCATGGTCCTTTGCCCGCTTTATTCAATAAACAGTTTTTCAGAAGTTCTCGCCTCCGGTTTCGTACCCCTGTTCGTGAGTCTGCTTTCCTGTTCCTTGTTTGCCCGCACGAAATATCACAGAAGGACCAAAGCAGGTAACGCAAATGCGTATTTATGTCGGGGGCTTACCCTATTCTACAAACAACGAAGGTCTGCGCCGTTTGTTCGCGCAAGCCGGCGAAGTAACCGAAGCCAGCGTGGTTGAAGATCGTTTCAGCGGTCAGTCCAAGGGCTTCGGATTCGTCGACATGCCGAACGACAACGAAGCGAAAGACGCTATCTCCAAGTTCGATGGCTATACCCTCGAAGGTCGCCCCTTGACCGTGAACGAAGCCAAGCCGCGCGAAGAGCGTGGTAGCGGCGGCGGCGGTGGCTACGGCGGCGGTGGCGGCGGTCGCTCCGGCGGCGGCGGTGGCTACGGCGGCGGTGGCGGCGGTCGCTCCGGCGGCGGCGGTGGCTACGGCGGCGGTGGCGGCGGTCGCTCCGGCGGCGGTGGCGGCTATGGCGGCGGACGCTCGGGTGGCGGCGGCAGCTGGTAGTTCGCTACTAACTAAGAAAGGGCGGGGGGCAAACCATTCAGGTCTGCCCCCCGCTTTTCTTTGTTATGTTCAGCGTCCGTGTCCGGGGAACTTCGTTCCTCCGCTGGAAGTGCGGCACTGGGTGTTCCTTCGGAACGAGGGAAAGATGCGTGTTCCCGCGAACCGTTCTGTCGTCTTAATCCGCAGGATTACCAAGTGCCGCACTTCCAGTGGAGGAACGAAGTTCCCAGGAACCCCCGCCCTTACTTCTCCTTCAACGCCGGTGCCGCCTCAACGCGGATCGTAGACGCCGCCGTGTAATTTGTGTCGCCGATCTTTACTGCCGCTTCCAACACATAGGAACCGGGAGGGGTGGAACCAGGCACCTGGACTTTGAAGCGCAGGGATCGCGCGTCACCGTCGCCGCGCAACACCACGATCCGGTTCACGCCTTCCCCGCCCTCGACCGACCAGCCGAGCGGCAGTTTGAGTTCGACCTGCGCCCGCGCCGTCTCGGGGACGCGGCTGTTCAGAGTGATCGAGACCGTTTGCGACCCGCCGACCGAACGTTCGGGGCTGGTAAGCACCGGCGACTTCGACTGGGACATCGTGACGAAGTATGGCTCGACACGGTCGAACGATGCCAGCGCGGCGACGATCACCGGTGCGGGCGTCGCGGCACCGGTTTCCACCGTCCATTCCGCTCCACCCGAAAGCACGTGCGTTCCCACCGGAGTCAGCGGGGCGACGGTGGATTTCAGCTCCCGTTTCGTCGTTTTTCCCGGGGGGAGGGTGAGACCGGTAAATGACGCGGAATCGACGAACGGCGAACTCCCCTGTGACCCACGCATGAACAATCGGGTCAACACGACGGGTGTCGCGCCTTCGTTCTTCGCTTCCAGAACCGCGCGCAGACTGTCTCCGGCGACCAGGTCCTTCGGACCCAGAATCTTTAGTGAGACACGAACATCGCGTTCCTTTGCTTCCACGCGGTCGCCGAGCACGAGCCGGACGAAAGGACGGTTCGAGATTACCGTCGTGCCGCTCGGCGTTGCCACCGGCGCGCCCGACTCCAGCCGCAAACCGAATTTCCGCCCCGCGTTCCGGGGAAAACCGGTCAATTCGGTTTTTGCGATAGCCACCATGACTACATACGAGCCACGGCTGGTACGCCCGGCGACCGCGTTTATCGCGCCCACCGGGAGTGGGGCGGGGGAGCGTAACGGCTGGTCACTGCTCCGGCTACCGTCCCAGAACTCGGCTGTCACCGGCACCGTCGTTGAGTAGGCGTCCGGATCCAGCGACACCGGCGTATTGATCTGGACACTCAGATTGTCCGCCCCGCGCAAGAAGCCGTCGTCCGCGCCGTCGAAATCGAGACGGACAGGCTCCGGCGTCGGGGACTCCCAGGCAACATACAGGTTGTCCGCGTCCCAGTCGAAATAGGCGACCTTGGGACCATTCGGCTCCGTGGTCGCGTACAGCAGATCCCAGCGTCCTTCCGCGAGCGCGGTCTTCGGTGCCATTTCCGGTGTGCGTTTGATCCGAACTCTCTCGAACGTCACCCCGGCGATCACGTCCGGTGTCGGGGTACCGACCTGTACGCCGGCGGTCGGGCGACCTTCGGGGGTGAATGTCGGCGGTGCCTGCGCCGAGGCGACTTTCGCGAACAGGGTCAGAACAGAAAGGGCGGACAGCGAGCCGACCGCGAAGCAATGATTTTTGTTGAAGGACATAGTGTTGGATAGCCGCCGATGCGCGGCGGGGATGCTATGTTAGATAAGTCGTCGGTGCGAATCGTTGCAACGCGTTACAGGAGGCACTATTTCGGGGAACTCCGTTCCCCCAGGATACGAAGATCCCAGTACAAACCATTCCGGCAAAACAAAACCGACGACAGGCAAAACGCCCATCGCCGGTTCCATTCTTGATTTTTCGTTTCTACGGGACGGTATATTCCGCCGCCCCGCTGTTCCTCTCCTTGCGATCTTCCGCCGATGGCTTCGACTCGACGCGGCGCGGTCCGTCGCCGTGCGTGTCGCCCGATTCGGTAGCCGCAGTCGGACCGGACCCGGAATCGTCGTGTGTGTCTTCCGGGTCCGATTTGAAGATGCGTGATTTCAGTTTCCCGTATCCCACCGTCAGGTCGTCGAACAGCGTGTAGAAGACCGGCGTCGCGACCAATGTCAGCAGGAGTGACAGGGTCTGTCCACCGATAATCACGCCGCCCACCGCGCGGTTCGTGCCCGCCCCGACGCCGCTCGAAACGATCAGTGGGAGCATACCGGCGACGAACGCGATAGTCGTCATCAGGATCGGACGGAGCCGGTCCTGACTCGCCTGCAATACCGCCACGTTACGCTCCAATCCCCGTTCGCGCAACTGGTTCGCGTGGTCCACCTGCAGGATCGAGTTTTTCTTCACCACGCCGAACAGCACCAGAATCCCGAGCATCGAGTACATGTTCAACGAACTGCCGGTCAGAATGATTGACAGGATCGCGAACGGCACCGTGAGCGGGAGCGCGAGCAGAATCGTGATCGGGTGAATCCACGACTCGAACTGCGCGGCGAGAATCAGGTACATGAACACCAGCGACAGCAGGAACGCCGTCCCGAACGCCGTAAAGGTTCGTCCGAACTCCTTGCTACGACCGATGTACTGCCCGCGATACGCCGGGTCCAACTTCTGGTCGGCGAGGATTTTGTTGATCTTATCCTGAACCGTCTGTTCCGACGTGCCGGGAAGCAGGTTCGCCGATACCGTCACCGACCGCTGGCGCGAGTAGCGTTCGACCACCGAAGGCGCGTCGCCGTCGCGGAACTTGACGACCTGATTGAGCGGCACACCGGTAGTGATCTCTTTCTTTTGCGACGGAACGCTGAACAGCGACAGCGCGGTTTCCCGGTCGCGGAACTCCGGCAGGGCGCGCAGGTTGATGTCGTAGCGGCGACCGCCCTGGTTGAACGAGGACACGTCCTGACCGGAAGTCGCGATACGCAGACCCAGCGCGATGTCGGACGCCGAGACGCCCAACTCCCCGGCACGGGCGCGGTCGATAGCCACTGCCAATTCCGGTTTGCCCACTACGAGCGAGGTATCCGCATCCGCGATGCCGGTTTCCTTGCGGAGTTCGGTGACAATCGCCGTCGCCGCCTTTTCCAGAACTTTCAGGTCGGGACCGCTGATAATGAACTGCAACCCGGCTTGCGCCCCGCCCCCGAAAGCGTTCGGCGGAGAAACCAGCGTCCGCAGGTCTTTCGGATATTTCGGCAGGATCTTTGTGCGAACGATGGTCATCAAATCGGACTGTGTTTTCTGATCCGTTTTGCGCTTGTCTATCGGGGTCAGGCGGACCAGAATATCGCCCTTGTTCTGTGTTTGTTGGAGGTCGTTTCCGACCGTCACCACAGTATCCGCCACGTTGGGCACGTTTTTGCGGATGTCCGTGGCGATCTCCTCGACCAGCGTCTGGGTCGCCGCAAGCGAGCGGTCCTCCGAGGCTCGGACGGACACCACGAACTGCGACTCGTCCTCGTCGGGCAGGAAGTTCTTGTTGACGATTCCCATCAGGGGACCGACGGCAAACAGGGTGCCGAGACAGATCAGCACGATCAGCCAGCGGTGACCGAGCGACCATTTAAGCAGACTGTAGTAACCGCGTTCCAATGTCTGGAACGCGCCGCCTTTTTTCGGCGCGTCGCCGCCGTGGTTGTCCGCCGGTTTGTGCCGCTTCAGCCAGCGCGATGCCAGCATCGGCGTCAGGGTAAAGGCGACAATCAAGGAAACGCCAATCGCGAACGCCATCGTCAGACCGAACGACGACAGGAACCGCCCGACGATGCCGGTCATAAAGGCGACCGGCAGGAACACGGCAATCAACGAAAGTGTCGTTGCGAGAACGGCGAGTCCGATCTCCTTCGTGCCCTCAATCGCCGCCTCTTTGGGCGACATGTTCTTCTCCTCGATAAACTTGTAGATATTTTCGATCACGATGATCGCGTCGTCGATCACGATCCCGACCGCGAGGGTCAGGGCAAGGAGCGTGATGATATTCAGCGTGAAACCCTGTGCCCACATCAGTGCGAATGTCGCGATAAGCGATGTCGGGATGGCAAGCGCGGAAATAAGCGTCGTGCGCCAGTTCCACAGGAAAATGAGTACGACACTGGCGGCGAGCGCGGAACCGAGTAAAAGGTGCTCCTCCACGGTCGCAATCGCGGCGCGGGCGAACACCGACTGGTCGTTGGTGACTTTCGTCGCATAGCCAGGCGGCAGGGCGGGAGCAATCTCTTTCAGTTTTGCGTTTACCGTATCGATCACGGCGACCGAATTCGCGCCGCTCTGTTTTCGAACCGAAAGCAGGACCGACGGTTTTCCGTTCAGGGATGCCAGCGAAGTCGGCTCTTCCTCACCGTCCTCAATGGTCGCGACATCGCCGAGGCGAATTGTGCGACCGACATTTTGCTTGACGATGATCTCGCGTAAGCCTTCCAGAGTTTTGGCGCGGGATTCGGTACGCACGGAGATTTTGCGGTCGCCCTGATCGATGGACCCCCCGGGAACCTGCGCGTTCTGGACACGGAGCGCGTTCTGCAGGTCAAGCACGGTCAATCCGAGCGCGCGCAGTTTGTAAGGGTCGGTAAGAACGTTGATCTGACGGAAACGCCCCCCGGTGATCGTTACCTCGCCGACGCTGTTAAGTGATTCGATTTGAGGGCGCAATGTTTTGTCGGCGTACTCGGTCAGATCGCGGATACTCGCGCCCTCTCCGGACAGCACGAACTGCAGGACCGGTGCCGCGTCGCCGCCGAACTTATTGACGACCGGGCGTTCGGCTTCGTCAGGCAGGTTCGGGACCGCCTGATCGATCTTGCCGCGCACATCGGCGGCACCGACATCGCCGTTCGTTTCCAGCGTGAAACTGATCTGCACCACGGAAATACCTTCGGCGGACGTAGACTGGATCGCGTCGATGCCCGCCGTGGAACCGACCTTCTTTTCGATCTCCTCCGTGACCTCGGTATCCATCTCTTCCGGTGTCGCGCCGGGTAGTGTGGTGACGACCGTTACCGCCGGAAAATCGATGGTCGGGAAGCGGTCCTGACCGAGTTGCGGGATGGCGAACAACCCGACGACCACGAACATCAGAATAATCACGCCCGCGAACACCGGACGGTTGACACACAATCTAGCAAGGGCTTGCATACGTCGTTCCTTCGGGGGATTAACCGCCCGTGTCTACGGCGCGAAACGCGCCGGTCCTGTCGAAAACACCGCTGATGATAAGGTCGCGTTACGGCGCGGAAACGCCGCCCGCACCGGTCGGACCGCCGTTCGCGGCGGCGGCGTTGCTGACCGCGTCGGACGCGCCCTCGCCGCCCGGTTGACCGCTACCGGAGCGGGACCCGCCCGCCGGGGCGCGTTCCCGCTCCTCGGCGGTGATCCGGTCGCCGTCCTTCAGGGCACGTTGACCGGCGACGACGATCCGGGAGCCGGGTTGGACGCCCTGGACCTCGATCCGGCGACCATCCGGGGACGTGATTCCGAGTGTCACCGTGTTCTTACGCGCCACGCCGTTCTCCACCGTGAACACACGCGCCTTCGTTTCTGATTCGGGATCGCGGATGATGGCGTCGACTGGCGCGGTGACGCTGTTCGGGCGACGCTCGGTCACTATCTCGCCGCGCGCGAACAAGCCGGGGCGGAGCACGTTTCCGACGTTAGGGATCTGCACCGATGCCAGGAATGTCCGCCCGGTCACGCTCCCGGTCGGGAACACCTTCGCTACCTTGCCCGAGAATACGCGGTTCGGGTACGCGTCGATTCGCACCTGTGCTGTCTGCCCCTGCCGGATGCCCGCCACATCCTGCTCGTTAATTTGCGCCTCGAAATACACGGTCTCCAGCGCGACGATCTGCGCGACCGATGCGCCCGGCGCGGCTAACTGCCCCGGCTCGATCTTGCGGTCCGCGATCACGCCGTCAATGGGGGAGCGTAACGACGCGTCGCGCACCGCCTGCTCCGCGACGGCAAGCGCGGCTTGCGCCTGGCTCAGACTCGCCCGCGCGGACTCGATGTCGTCGCGTCGAATCGAAACATTGGCGCGGTTCGCCTGCGCCTGCCGCAATGCCTGCCGACTGCGGGCGACCAGTGCTTCCTGCGACGCGATGTTTTCCCGCCGTCCGCCCTCGCGTGCTATCGCCAGTTGCTGTTTCGCGGAGTCCAGATTTGCCAGGGCGACTTTTTCCTGGGTGACATATTGGTCGAGCGTGATCGCCGCCGTCGCGCCCTCCTTGAACAGGGTTTCGTAGCGGGTCCGGTCGGACTTCGCCTTGTCGAAATTGGCTTGTGCCTGTTTGACGCTGTTTTCCGCTACCACGACTTCCTGCGAGCGTTGCGGGCGACGCGTCAGGGCGAGTTGCGCTTCGGCACCGCGCAAGGCTTCCTGCGCGTCGCGCACCGCGACATCCGAGGTGGTGAGTTGGGTCTTGTAATTCGTTTCCGCCTGCGAGATGCGGGAGCGGACGGTTTCGACATTGCTACGCGCCTGCTGTACCTGTCGCTCCAGGTCGGCGGTGTCGAGTTGCGCGACCACCTGACCGGCGCGCACGGCGTCGCCCTCGCGCCCGGATATGGAAACGACGCGGGCAGCGATCTTCGGCAACAATTCCACGGTCTGCAGGGCGATCAGCGATCCGGTGACGGGCACGATGCGTAGCACTGTTTCCGACTTCGTGGTTTCCACCTGGACCGACGACGGCTGGTTCGCGGCTTGCGCCTGCCCGGCTTTCTCTTTCGCGGCATCTTTTTTCGGGGCACAACCGGCGGAAAGGACGAGCGATACGGAGATAAATACCGCCATCGCCGCCACGTTAAAATTTTGGTTGTTCAATCGCATTAGTTTGTTTTCCTGATTCGCCCGAATTCGTCGGAGCGTGAACGCTTGTTTCGGACGGTGAACCGTTCCGCTGTGCGCCTTCGGCGGACGCACCGGGTGCGGCAGAACCGGAGGCATAACGACTCCGCAAACCCGAAGGGTTCCCGCCGAAGGCGCATAGCGGAACGGTTCACCGTCCGAAACACCTAACACCCAACACCCAACACCCAACACGCTTGCATGTCCGAAAACGGCGAGTGGAAAGTGCCCCGAACTGTTACAATGGGCGCATGACTCTTGATCCCGCCGCCTGCTACCAAGCCCTCGTCGCGCACGACGCCCGGTTCGATGGACGGTTCTTCGTCGGCGTGTCGTCCACGGGGATCTACTGCCGCCCGGTGTGCCGTGCCAGACTCCCCGCCGCGAAGAACTGTACGTTCTACCCGAACGCCGCGTCCGCAGAGCGCGCCGGGTACCGCCCGTGTCTGCGGTGTCGCCCCGAACTCGCGCCGGGGCGCGCACGGGTGGACGCCGGAAGTCGGCTCGCGGCGCGGGCGGCAAGCCGGATCGAGGATGGCATGCTTCAGAATAGAAGCGTCACCGAACTCGCCGTCGAACTGCACACGTCTGACCGCCATCTACGCCGCGTCGTCCTGGAAGCGTTCGGCGTCTCGCCGGTCGAGATGGCGCAGACCGGGCGGCTCCTCCTCGCCAAACGGCTCCTCACCGATACTGATTTGCCGGTCACGGAGATCGCGTTCGCGGCGGGCTTCGGGAGTGTGCGCCGATTCAACGCACTGTTTCAGGAACGCTACCGATTGAACCCGACCAACCTGCGGAAAAGCCGCGAAGGAACAAGACCGATGGGCATTTTGCGCTACGGACTACCGTACAAGCCGCCGCTCGCCTGGCAGGAATTACTGGCGTATGTGATCGGGCGTGCGGGGCGCGGGGCGGAGATGCGCGACGGCGACGTTTACCGGCGCACGGTCCGGATGGACGACAAAACCGGTGTCGTTTCGGCGGGATTGCTGGCGCAACGCAACGCCCTTTTTGTGGAATTGTCGCCGTCGCTCGCGGGCGTGATGGTGCCGGTGCTGGCGCGGGTGAAGCAACTTTTCGATCTGGACGCCGACCCGGTCGCCGTCGCGGAACGGCTCGGCGATCTCGCCGCTAACTGCCCCGGTTTGCGCGTCCCCGGCGCGTTCGACCCGTTCGAGATGACGGTGCGGGCGATCCTCGGTCAGCAGATTTCGGTGAAGGCGGCGACCACACTCGCCGGGCGGTTTACCGTCGCGTTCGGCACGCCAATAGAAACGCCATATGCGGGTCTGACTCATCTGTATCCGACACCGGAGCGGGTCGCGGGGGAAACTGTGGACAGGATCGCCGCCCTCGGTATCGTCGGGGCGCGGGCGAGAAGCATCCTCTCCCTCGCCAGCGCGGTAGCGGACGGGACGGTGCGACTCACGCCGGGCGGAAATGTCGCCGAAACCACGGCAAAATTAAAAACGCTCCCCGGCATCGGGGAATGGACCGCGCAGTACGTCGCGATGCGCGCCCTCGGCGACCCGGACGCGTTCCCGCACACCGACCTGGGCTTGTACAAAGCACTGGGCACGACCAACCCGAAAGAGACGCTGGCACGGGCGGAAGCGTGGCGACCCTGGCGGGCGTACGCGGTGATGCATTTGTGGCGAGGGTTGGGAATCTCTCCCTTTGTTTCTCCCTCCCCCCGCCGTCTCTCGTTTTCCTCCCTCCCCCCAGCCCCCTCCCTCATCGGAATGAGAGAGGGGGAGCCTGGAGGCGAGACGCAACCGCGTTGCCCGAATCGCTCGACCAACAGGACCGCTTGACTCCCTCGGCTCTCCCCCTCTCTCATTCCGATGAGGGAGGGGGCTGGGGGGAGGGA